>CAZQTL010000114.1:0-13043 GCA_964595975.1 uncultured Thermoanaerobaculia bacterium
CGGCTGGCTGCTCGCGCTCCTCCTGCTGCTGCCGCATCTCACGCTGATCCTGATCTCGTTCGTGCCGCGGGCGAGCTGGACGACCGAGCTCTTCCCGCCGGTCTTCTCGTTGGCCAACTATCGGGCGCTCGGCGCGACGGCCGAGGCGCTCCGCCCGGTGGCGAATTCGCTGTGGATGGCCTTGGGCGCCACCGCGGGAGCGCTCCTCCTGGGCTTCGTCGCGGCGCGGCGGGCGATCGACCGGCGCCCCGGCGGGAGCTTCTGGGCGCGACCGATCGGCCTGCTGGTCGCCGTCCCCTGGGCGGTGCCGGCGACCGCCTTCGCCGTCGCCCTCGCGACGACCATGAGCGTCAACGCGCCAGCCAGCGGCCGCTTCCTGCTCGTCGGCACGATGGCGATCCTGCCGCTCGCTTACCTGGTGCGGGCGCTCCCGGCGACGGGACAGGCGGCGATCGCGGCCCTCGAGCAGATGGACCCGCAGCTCGAAGAGGCTGCGGCCTCCATGGGAGCGGGTAAACTTCGCACGCTGGTGCGCGTAACTCTTCCCAGAGTGCGGCCGGCGCTCGCCGCCGGAGCGAGTCTCGCGTTCCTCGCCGCGTTCGGCGACTTCGTGGTCTCGATCGTCCTCTACACCTATGAAACCCGCCCGATCTCGATCGAGATCCTGTCCAACCTCCGGCTGCAGGAGACCGGCGTCGCGGCGGTCTACGGAGTCCTCTTGACGGCGCTCTCCGCCGCCGCGTTCCTGCTCTGGGGCCGCGAGAAAGAAGCGAGCTGAATGGCCCCCGATCGCGTTTCGCTGGCCCGCCTCTGGGCGCTCATGGCGACGGTTTTCGTCGACATGATGGGCTTCCTGATGGTGCTGCCGGTGCTGCCGTTCTACGCCAAGCGGCTCGGCGCCTCGCCGTTCCTCATCGGTCTCATGGTCTCGGCGTTCGCCCTGGCGCAGCTGCTGGTCTCGCCGTTCTGGGGCCGGCTCTCCGACCGGCGCGGGCGGCGCCCGACGCTGATGCTCGGCATCAGCATCGCCGTCTTCGCCTTCCTCCTCCTGGCGCTCGCCTGCTCGGAGTGGGCGATGGCGCGCATCTCGCCGCACTGGCTGATCGCGATGATCTTCTTCTCGCGCTTCGTCGCCGGCGCCGGCGGCGCGACCACCGGCGTCGTCCAGGCCTACGTCGGCGACGCCATCGTGCCGGAAGAGCGCGCCAAGGCGCTCGGCTGGATCTCCGCCGCGACCTCGGCCGGGGTCATGCTCGGGCCGGCGCTCGGCTCGCTGGCGGCGTTCGGCGGACCGGCGGTGCCAGGACTCGTGGCGACCGCCCTCTGCCTGCTGAATCTGCTGTTCGTCAACCGCTGGCTGCCCGAGTCGTCGACCGCCGAGGCGCGCGCCGAAGCGAAGCAGGAGCGGCGCGACTCGCTCGGCAAGCGGATGCTCGAGGTCTTCACCCATCCGCGCCGCCCGGTCGCCCGGCTGATCTGGATCTACGCCGTCGGCATGATGGCCTTCATGGGGATGAACGCCGTGCTGGCGCTCTTCCTCCAGGCGCGCTTCGGCATCACCGAGAAGTCGTTCGGCCTGATCTACGCCTTCGTCGGCTCGATCTCGCTGGTCATGCGCAGCCTTCTGCTCGGGCCGGCGGTGCGCCGCTTCGGCGAGACCGGCGTGATGCGGCTCGGCCTGCTGTCGCTCGCCGCCGGCTACGCGCTGCAGGCGCTCGCGCCGACGATGATCACCTTCGGCGCGGCGATCATGCTGATTCCGATCGGCACGGCCCTGCTCTTCCCGGCCTCGTCGTCGCTGGTGTCGCGCTTCGCGCAACGCCACGAGCTCGGCGCGACGATGGGCGTGCAGCAGGCCTACGGCGGCGTCGCGCGGCTGGTCGGTCCGATGTGGGCGGGGCTCACCTTCGAGCGCTTCGGTCCGGGATCGCCGTTCTGGATCTCCTCGGGCCTGGCGCTCGCCACGCTGATCTTCGCCAGCGGGCTCACCGCCGACGCGCCGGCGCACAGTGCGGCGGCGAAGACTCCCGCGCCCGACGCGGTCGAGCCCGAGCCCGCCGGCGAGGGCGGCGCCTAGATCGCATCGCGTCCGCCTCAGAGATCTCTACGCCGGGCACGCCGCCAGCGGATGGTCGCGTCCGCGATCCATCCGCGCGGCGCCGTGGGGCGTAGTTCCTTTCGATCGGTCGCCTCCGCGACCGGCTCGACCAACCGAAAGGAAATGACCCATGAAGCTTGCCCGCAAGCAGTTCGTCGCCGCCCTCGGTCTCGCCGCTCTCGCCTCCGCCGCTGTGGCCTCCGGCAATCCGATCGTCGGCGGCAAGGAGATGTTTCCGAACAAGGACATCATCGCCAACGCCGTCGAGTCGGCCGATCACACGACGCTCGTCGCGGCGGTGAAGGCGGCGGATCTCGTCACGACGCTCCAGGGAGCCGGTCCGTTCACGGTCTTCGCGCCGACCAACGCGGCGTTCGCGAAGCTCCCCGCCGGCACGGTGGAGAACCTCCTCAAGCCGGAGAACAAGGCTTCGCTGGCGAAGATCCTCACCTACCACGTCGTGGCGGGGAAGGTCCTGGCGGCCGACCTGGTGAAGGTGATCCAGGACGGCAAGGGCAAGGCGACGGTGAAGACGGTCTCCGGCGGAACGCTCACCGCGATGACCAAGGGCGGCATCGTGATGCTGCAGGACGAGAAGGGCGGCGTGGTGACCGTGACGACCGCCGATGTGATGCAGTCGAACGGCGTCATCCACGTGGTGGACGGCGTCCTGCTGCCGAACTGACCGTACCTCAGCTGCAGGAGAGCGAAGGGCCGGGTGGCGACACCCGGCCCTTTTTTCGTTCCTGCCGGGCGAGAATCGGCCAGGGCTGTCGATTTTCCCCGGGAGCGGCGACTAGGGGGTGATCGGTCCGACGCGCGAGGCGATTCCGCCCGCCCGGTGATCGACAGAGGAGAGAACGACCATGAAGTACATCTGCCTGGGCTACTACGATCCCGCGAAGCACGCCGCCATGACCGAGGGCGAGCTGCAGACGATGTTCGACACCTGCTTCGAATACGACGACCACTTGCGCGCCAGCGGCCATTGGGCGGGGGGCGAGGCGCTCGAGCCCCCGGCGGCCGCGCTGACGCTGTCGGGGAGGAACGGCAAGGTGGTGACGACCGACGGACCGTACGCCGAGACCAAGGAGCAGCTGGGCGGGATCCTCCTCCTCGAGGCGCGCGACATGAACCACGCCGTGCAGCTCATGTCGCAACACCCGGCCCTCCAGTTCGGCAGCCTCTTCGAGATCCGCCCCGCCGCCGACCTCTCGGAGCTCATCGCGGAGAGCGAGCAGCGGCGGCGGAAGCCCGCCCGCTGAACGCCGCCGAAAAACAAAAGGCCGGGTCGCGGGACCCGGCCTTTGGGGAGGTTCGATGGTTGCGGGGGCAGGATTTGAACCTGCGACCTTTGGGTTATGAGCCCAACGAGCTACCTGGCTGCTCCACCCCGCGTCAAAGCCCGATGTCGTCCACCGGGGTCGTCAAGGATGCCACATCGGTCGCATGGAGGTCAAACCGCGCGGTCAGACCGGCTCGCCGCTGGCGGGCGCGCGGATCGCCAGCTTGCCGCCCAGCCAGGCGCAGGGGAGGGAGCTCGCGGCGAGGAGGATCGGATACCACGCTGGCCCCAGATGCATCGGGATGGTGGCGATGGCGCCGACCGTCCCGAGGACGAGGCCGATGCCGCCGAAGACCCAGACATGGCGCCAGTCGCTCGCGGCGCTGCGGTGCGGCGCGAGGCGGGCGGTGAGCCACGCGGCACCGACGGTGATGACGATGCGATAGGCGAGGGCGAGGAGGTTCAGCCCCGGTTGCGGCATCGGGTCGCCCCACGGCGGATAGACCTGGAGGACGTGCAGCAGCTGGTCGACGCCGAGCGAGAGGGCGACGACGGTGACGAAGCCGGCGAGCACGGCGGCGATGCTGCGTCCCCAGCGCGGTCGAGACGGATTTTCGGCGATCATCGGTCGGTCCTCTTCGGAGTGGGTTTGCGGACGGTCGGCTGAAGCTCGCGCAGGGCGTCCTTGCCGACCCAGCGCGCGGCGGGGTCGTCCGCCGCGGCGAGGCGGAGGGCGACGGCGAGAGCGGCGCGACGGAGCGCCGGATTGCGCTTGCCGGTGGCGCGGAGCGCCATGTTCACCGCCTTCTGAACGTAGGGACGCTCGTCGCCGGCGGCGGCTTCGATGAGCTCGAGGCCGTGCAGGAAGCGGCTGTCGGGGGCCTCGCGGTCGTGGCGGGTCAACCCCCAGAGGAGGGCGAAGGCGGCCCGCCGGACGTACTCTTCGCTCCGTCCGCTCCACGCTTCGACCCGCGCCCAGGCGTGCGGCGTGCGGTCGAAGAGGACGAAGCAGACGGTGTCGCAGATCCCCCAGTTGTCGAAGTCGCGCGCCCAGCGGTCCATCTGCGCCACGGTGACGCGCGCCGGCTCGTCGACGTAGGCGGCGAGCATGCGCGCTTCGAAGATGCCGGTCTGCCAGAGCTCGGCAGCAAGGGCGTGATGCTGCCCGAGGAGTCTGGCGACGCGCTGGATCTCGCCGACGGCGACGCCCATCGCCCCCTCCGACGGCAGGCCGTAGCGTGCCATGCCGGCGAGCGTCTCGGGCGTGGCGCGGGCCTCGAGCGCGGCGAGTGCCGACGCGAGGTCGGGCGCCAGGGAGGCGGGCGCGGCGCGCGGTGGCCGCGTGGCCTGGCGATGCGGCCGGCGCACCGGGGAGCGGCGGGGGGGCATCGCTCAACCCGCCGCGATCGTTGGCAGGAGCCGCTCGAGATTGTCGAAGCCGAGGGCGACGCCGCTCTCCATCGGCGTCCGGAGCACCGCGTCGCGGATCTCGCGTGAGTCGTAGAGAACCGTGAGGATCAAAGTAGTCACGCCCCCCTGTTCGCGAAACTCGACCGTGTCCACGGCTCCCCCCTCGTACCAGGGGTTGTCGAACCTCTCCGTGGCGACGATCCGCTCTCCGGTCACGATCTCGCGATAGACCCCGCCCATGCCCATCTCCTCGCCGGTGGGCGAGCGCCAGACCCAGCGGTAGCGGCCGCCGACGCGGAAGTCCATCTCGCACACCGGAAAGGTCCAGCCGTTGTGGATGCCAAGCCAGCGCGTCAGGTGCTCGGGCCGCGTGTAGGCCTCCCAGACGAGCGCGCGAGGGGCGGCGAAGGCGCGCGTCATGACGATCTCGCGGTCGCCGGGGGTGGTGAGCTCGAGCTTGCCGACTCTCTTCATCGCTTCTCTCCTCGGGTCTTCGTGCGTTTGCGTTTGGGGTCCCGGGCCTGCAGTTCGACCAGCAGGCTGTCGAGATGGTGGAAGGAGGCCTCCCAGTATTCGCGGTAACGCTCGAGCCAGGCGTTGGCCTCGGCCAGCGGGCGGGCTTCGAGGCGTGACGGGCGGCGTTGGGCGTCGACGCCGCGCGAGACCAGGCCGGCGCGCTCGAGGACCTTGAGGTGCTTCGAGACCGCCGGCTGGCTGATCGCGAACGGCGCGGCGAGCTCGGCGACCGACGCCTCGCCTTCGGCCAGGCGGGCGAGGATCGCGCGGCGGGTGGGATCGGCGAGCGCCGCGAAGGTGGCGTCGAGGTTCACGGCCGAGTCGGTCGAATAACCAGCTAGTTGCATAACCCATAGGTTATGCAACTTCTCGAAGCAGGTCAACCGCGGCGTCCCCCGCTTCCGTAACCTGAATCGGGGCTGGCGCGTATCAGAGCTTCATGGACCTCACGCGCCCTGCCTTCCGACGCCGCGCCACGACGCTCTCTGCGCTCTGTCTGGCGCTCCTGTTTCCGGCCGCGAGCCTGTTCGCCGCCATGGGCCCGGAGATCCGCATCACCCGCACCGCGACCCCCGTGGTCGTCGACGGCGACCTTTCGGATCCGATCTGGAAGACGGCCGAGCCGATCACCGATTGGCTCGAGACCAATCCCGGCGACAACATCCCCCCCAAGGTGAAGAGCGTCGCCTGGCTCGCCTACGACGACGACTTCTTCTACGCCGCCTTCCAGTTCGACGAGCCCGACCCGAAGGCGATCCGCGCGCCGCTCGGCGATCGCGACAACGTGCGCTCCTACACCGACTACGGTGGCGTCATCGTCGACTCGCAGAACGACGGCCACACGGCGCAGATGTTCCTCGCCAACGCGCGCGGCATCCAGTACGACGCGCTGACCAACGACGCCTCCGGCGAGGACAACGCGCCCGACTACTTCTGGAACAGCGCGGCGAAGATCACCGCCACTGGCTGGGTGCTCGAGATCCGCATTCCGTTCTCCTCGCTGCGCTACACCGACCCCGATCCGGCGCAGTGGGGCATCCTGCTCTACCGCAACCGGCCGCGCGACTTCCGCTACCAGATGTTCACCTCGCGCCTGCCGCGCGACTCCAACTGCTTCATCTGCAACGCCCGGCCGCTGGTCGGCCTCGCCGGGCTCTCGGCCGGTTCGCACTACGTCGTCGCCCCGTACGTCTCGGCGAACCAGTCGGCGGAGCCCAGGAACGGCCTCGGCAGCCCGCTCGCCTGGGGGAACGCCGAGTTCGACGGTGGCGTGGACGCCAAGTGGATTCCGAATCCCTCGACGGTCATCGACGCGACGGTGAACCCCGACTTCTCGCAGATCGAATCGGACGCCGGGCAGATCTCGGCCAACGAGCGCTTTGCGCTGTTCTTCGAGGAGAAGCGGCCGTTCTTCCTCGAGGGCGTCAACCTCCTGGCGACGCCCATCCAGGCGGTCTACACGCGGACCTTCACCGCGCCCTCGTACGGCCTGCGCGCCACCGGCGGAACCGCGTCCACGAAGTACACGGTGCTGGTCGGCCAGGACGACGGCGGTGGCTCGGTGATCCTGCCGGGGCCCGAGGGTTCGGGCTTCGCCGATCAGGACTTCGAGTCGCTGATCTCGGTGGCCCGCGTGCGCCACGACTTCTCCAAGGCGTTCGTCAGCTTCCTCTACACCGGCCGCGATATCGACGACCGGGACGGCGGCGGCTCGAACCGGGTGGCCGGGCCCGATTTCGAATGGCGCCCGACGCCACAGGACACGATTACCGGCCAGTTCCTCTACTCGTGGACGGAAACGCCGGAGCGCCCGGACCTTGCCGCGGAGTGGGACGGGCGGAAGCTCTCCGGGCATGCCGCCAAGCTCTGGGCACAGCACGCGACCGAGACCTGGGATCTCTTCGGTCAGTACGAGGACTTCTCGGACGACTTCCGCGCCGACAACGGCTTCGTGCCCCAGGTCGGCTACCGCATGCTCTACGCGGAGGGCGGCCGCACCTGGCATCCGGTCGAGAAGAAGGTCTCGCGCCTGCGCCTCTTCACCATCGCCGACCGCTCGGAAACCCAGGGGGGAGAGCTCCTGTCGCAGGAGATCGTGCCGGGCTTCGGCCTCGACGCCACCTGGAACTCCTTCGTGCGTTGCGAGTTCGCCTTCGACGAGGTGGTCAACCAGGGGGTGCAGTTCGAACGCTTCCAGTTCCGGCCGCGGATCGAGATCCGGCCCGGCAAGATCGTGCAACAGGTGATCCTGAAAGCGGTCTACGGCGACGACGTGGACTTCGCCAACAACCGTCCAGCCGACGGCTGGCGGGCGACGCTCACCGCCGACCTGCAGCCAACGAACCATCTGGCGCTCGGTCTCTCGGGCGAGCGGCGCACGCTCGACGTCGAGGCGCACGGCATCTCGGGGACCCTCTTCACCGCCGACCTCGCGCGCCTGCGGGCGGTGTACACCTTCAACGCACGGAGCTGGCTGCGGCTGATCGGCGAGTACCAGACGATCGACCGCGACCCGGCGCTCTACGACTTCGACGTCCGCCCGACGAGCGGCGACTTCGGCGGCTCGGCGGTCTTCGCCTACAAGCTCAACTGGCAGACGGTGCTCTTCCTCGGCGTCGGCGACGAGCGCACCCAGGACCCCAACGGCGACCTCCAGCCCCTCGGCCGCGAGGCGTTCTTCAAGATCTCCTACGCCTTCCAACACTGACGATCCTTCGGCGCGCCGAGGCCTCGGGCTTAAACCGCGCCCGCTATACTCGGGGAAGCAAGGGTCCGGAGAGATCGCTCTCCGGAGGAAATCAAGATGGTCGGGCCGCCATCTGGGCAGGAAGCTCTGGCGGCTCGTGCGCGACCTTCGCAGGTCCGGCGGCGTGTTCCATCGTCCGAACTTCTAGGCCCGAAGTCGACGATGCGAAAGGAGCCGCGATTGCGCAACGACCTGCGAGTGGCAGCACTGCAGTACTTCATTCGGCCCGTGGCCAGCTTTCAGCAGTTCGCCGATCAGGTTTCCGGCCTGGTCGCCACCGCCGCCGACTACAAGGCCGATCTGGTCGTCTTCCCCGAGTACTTCACCGTTCAGTTGCTGACGCTGGGAAACCTCAGCCGGCCGATTCGCGAACAGGTTCGCGACCTCGCCGGCCAGCAGCGCGCCTTTCTCGATCTGATGTCGGCACTGGCGCGCAAGCACGCCGTCTACATCGTCGCCGGCTCGATTCCGGCTTGGGGTGACGACGGGCAACTGCACAACGACTGCTACATTTTCAATCGCGCAGGCGAGCATGGACTGCAGGGCAAGCTGCACATGACGCGGTGGGAAGCGGAAGAGTGGCTCGTCGCGCCACGGCGGCGGCTGCGCGTCTTCGAGACGGACTTCGGACGCATGGCGATCGCCATCTGCTACGACGTCGAGTTCCCCGAGATCGCGCGGGCGGCGGCTCGCCGAGGGTGCGACATTCTGGTGGTCCCCAGTTGCACGGACGACCGCCATGGCTTCCTGCGCGTGCGCTACTGCGCCCAGGCGCGCGCCATCGAGAACCAGATGTACGTCATCCATGCCTGCACCGTCGGATCGCTGCCGATGGTCCCGGCGGTTTCGCTCAACTACGGCCAGGCCTCGATTCTCACGCCCTCGGACTTCCGCTTCGCTCGCGACGGCATCCTGGCGGAGGGTCAGGTGAACGCCGAGATGATGGTCATCGGCGTGCTCGACCTGGAGATTCTGCGGCAGTCCCGTGCGACGGGAACCGTTCTCCCGCTGCGCGACAGCCAGACGACCGCCGAAGTGCTCGCCGAGCTCGACGAGGTGACGCTTTGACCGTCGCGGGGGGGAGCGCGACACGGGTGCGTCGCCTTCACTCCGAGGATTTCTCCGCCATCATCGCGTTGTGCGAACGGGTCTATCCGCAATCGAAACCGTGGACGGTGGAGCAGCTCGCCAGCCATCTGGAAGTCTTCCCCGAGGGACAGCTGGTGGCGGAGGAGGTCGCGACCGGCCGCCTGCTCGGCCTGGCTTCGTCCCTGATCGTCCGCTGGGACGACTACGACTTCCACGCCGAATGGCGGGAGTGGACCGATCGCGGCTTCTTCACCAACCACGACGCCCTCAATGGCCGGACGCTCTATGGCGCCGAAGTGATGGTCGACCCGGCGGTGCAGCGGCGCGGCGTCGGCAAGAGTCTTTACGCCGCACGGCGCGACCTCGTCTCGCGTCTCGGCTTGCGCCGCATCCGCGCCGGCGCGCGGCTGCGCGGCTACCATCGCTGGGCGAACCGGCTCACGCCGGAGGACTATGTCGGCGGCGTGGTGCGCGGCGAGATTCAGGATCCGACGCTCACCTTCCAGCTGCGGGAAGGCTTCGACGTGCTCGCGGTCGTCCACGCCTACCTGCGCAACGATCCGGAGAGCCTCGGCTACGCCGCGGTTATCGAATGGCTCAATCCCGCGGTCGCGCTCCCCGAGGACGCGCTCGGCCGCGACGCGCGATTTCGCCGGATGCCATCGAGCTAGATCTGTTCCGGCGCTTCGCAAGGCGCGACGGCCGTCTGCCGGCGCGAAAGGCGTGCGTCGTCGAGGATCAGGCGCGAGGGTCGGCGAGCTCGTGCCATCCGGCCGCTTCGAGAGCTTCCCGGACTTCGCTTTGTCGCGAACGGAGAATTGCGAAGGCGACCTCGTCTCCGGCGCGCGGCGCGAGGGCATCCGAGTAGGGCGCAACGAAGCCCTGCCGGTGGTGCGTGAGCGGCAGGAGATCCGCTCCGCACGCGGATTCGGCCTCGGGAAGCGCCGAATCCTCGCCGGCGACACGCGTTTCGAATTCGACCAGGCCGGTCTCGATACGCGAGGCCCAGAGACCCAGCTGCCGTTCGCGTCCGAAGAGGATGCGCCCGCCCATCTCGATCACCATCTCCGGATGAATCGCCGAATGGTCACGGCGCAGGCCCACCCACAGGTCCTGCGCCTTGAGCAGCTCGCGCGCGCGGCGGGCGAACAGGAAGTTCACCTCCTCGTTCGGAGTCGCGCCGACGAAGCGTAACCGCGCCTCGATCTCCTCGATGCCGAAGGTCGCCTCCTCCAGCGCATTCGCCTCGACGACCGGCAGGCCGAGCTCGCGCGCCTGCCGGCAGCGCTCGGGCGCAACATCGAGCACCACAACCGGCTCCACCGCCGACAGGCGCTCGGCGAGCGCCAGGCCGAGGCCGTTGGCGCCGAGAATGGCCCATCCTGAGCGTGGCGGCTTCGCCACCCCAAGAGCACGCGCTATAGGGCCCGCCGAGAGGCCCTGGAGGGTCACCGTCACGGCGATCACCAGGAAGACCAGGGCGCGCAGTTGCGGCCCGCCGGCGATGCCCTCGTGCTGCAGTACGACGCCGGCATGGGAGGCGATCGCCGCCGCGACGATGCCGCGCGGCGCGAGCCAGGCGAGGAAGGCGCGTTCATTCGTCTCCAGGCCGCAGCCCGCAGTGGAGATCGCGGCGTTCAGCGGTCGTACGACGAAGATGAGGAGAGCGACGACCGCAGCCCCCCTCCAGCCGAGCGCCGCGATCTCGGACAGCCGGACGTCGGCGGCGAGGAGCACGAAGAGGAGGCCGAGCAGCAGAATCGTCAGCTCCTCCTTGAACTCGTGCAGGCGACGGGCGCGCTTTCCGGGCAGGTTCCCGACCAGCAGGCCCGCGGCGATTGCCACCAGGACGCCGCTCTCGTTGCTGAGCGCCTCGCCGATCTGGTAGAAGCCGACGACGATGGCGAAGGCGAGGGCGTTGCGCACTTCGGGGGGCACGATGCGCTCGAAGCGGACGGCGAGCGCCACGAGAGCGCCGGCGAGAAGGCCGAGGAGGACTCCGACCGTGATCCGTTCGGCGAGCGCCCAGCCGCTGCGCGCGAGGAACTCGGGCGAGCGTGAGACGCAGAGCTCGAGCACGACGACCGCCAGGGTCGCGCCGATTGCGTCGCCGAGGATCGCCTCCCCTTCGAGGATCGTCGCCACCCGAGGCCGGAGCCGGATCCGGCGCAGAATCGGCTGGATGACGGTCGGTCCGGTGACGACGACCAGCGACCCGAAGAGTACGGCGGCGGGCCATTCCCAGCCGAGAATGAAGTGCGCCGCCAAGGCCCCGGCGGTCGCCGTCACCGCCGCGCCCAACGTCACCAGACGCCGGATCGCCGGCGCCTGGTGCCATACCGCCCGCAGATCGAGCGCCAGAGATCCTTCGAAGAGAATGATCGCGACCGCGAACGACACCAGCTGCTTGAGAGCCGTGCCCAGCGTCGCGGGCAGCAGCCAGCCCAGCCCGTCGGGGCCGACCGCCACGCCGAGCGCGAGGAGGACGACGATCCCCGGCACCCGCAGATGGCGCGCGACGACTTGCCCGATCATGCCGAGAAGAAAGGCGATGCCGATGTGAAAGGCCGGAGCTTCGGGGATCGCGAGGTCCAAGGACCCGATAATGGCACGCGCGTGCCGCCGGCGACGCCGTCGCGTGGGCCGCCTCCGACCCCAACGGGTGGCGGAGCGAGACCGGCGCTCGAATAGGATTCCGGCCGAAGCTGCAAGGGCCGAATCGCGTCCTTCGAGGCGCGTGAGCGCGGCTTGCGGTCACGGAGGGTAGCGATGTCATCGGGAATGCGTTGGGGCAGGGCTTTGCTTTGGATGCTCGGGTTGGCGCTCCTGTTGCCGAGCCTGGCGGGGGCGCTCTCGGCCGCCGCGGCGCCGCAACCGATCGAGATCGCCGGCATTCCGCTCGAGTTCTTCCTCTTCGGGTTGACGCTCCTCGGCGTGGCGCTCTTCCACCACAAGACTCTCGAAGTCGCGGTCACCGGACTGTCGGTGATCACGCTCTACAAGATCGTCTTCACCGGTTTCAGGGAGGGTAGCGGACTCACCGGCTTCGTCTCTCACCTCGGGCACGAGTGGGTGGTGATCTTCAATCTCCTCGGCCTCCTGCTCGGATTCGCCCTCCTCGCGCGGCACTTCGAGGAAAGCGAGATTCCAAAGGTCCTGCCGCGCTACCTTCCCGACGACTGGAAGGGACCGCTCGTCCTGCTGATCATCGTCTTCGTGCTGTCGTCGTTCCTCGACAACATCGCGGCGGCGCTCATCGGCGGGGCGATGGCCCACACCCTCTTCCGCGGCAAGGTCCACATCGGCTACATCGCGGCGATCGTCGCCGCCTCGAACGCCGGCGGCTCAGGCAGTGTGGTCGGCGACACCACCACCACGATGATGTGGATCCACGGGGTGCCGCCTTCGGCCGTCTTCCACGCTTACGTCGCGGCCGGCCTGGCCCTCTTCATCTGTGGCATCCCGGCCTCGCTGCAACAGCACAAGCATTCGCCCATCCTCAAGGACGCCGGCCCCGGCGTGCGGGTCGACTGGGCGCGGGTGGGGATCGTCGCCTTCATCCTCGCCTCGGCGATCGCGGCGAACATCTTCATCAACGTCGTCTACACCGAGCACTCCGACAGCTTCCCGTTCATCGGCGCCGCGGTCTGGGTGGCGCTCCTGCTGATGACGCCGCTCCGCAGGCCCGAGTGGTCGCTGCTCCCCGGGGCCTTCAAGGGAGCGATCTTCCTCCTCTCGCTGGTCCTCGCCGCTACCATGATGCCGGTCGAGAAGCTCCCGGCGGCGGCCTGGCAGACGGCGTTCGGGCTCGGCTTCCTGTCGGCGGTCTTCGACAACATCCCGCTCACCGCTCTCGCCCTGGCGCAGGGCGGCTACGACTGGGGCATGGTCGCCTATGC
>CAZQTL010000115.1:0-12935 GCA_964595975.1 uncultured Thermoanaerobaculia bacterium
TCAGCGACTGGCCGCCGGCGAGCACCCGCGCGTTCTCGTGGTCCGCGAGGCAGCGCAGGGCTTCGGCCACGTTCCGCGGCCGGTGGTACTCGAACGGCGGTGGCTTCACCGGCGGGCCCTCGGGGCGCTCGAGCGCCTCGGCGCCGGCCCCCCCGGCGCGCCGGCTCCGACCGCGGACGCCGGGAGCCCGGCCAGGTAGCGCAGGGTCTCGCGCAGCGAAACGACGTCGGCGTACTTCATCTGCATGTCGAAGAGATTCACCTTGTGCGCGACGACGCTGCGGTCGAACGTTCCCTCTTCGACGACGCAGACGCGGAAATTGTACGCGTTGCCGTCGACGACCGTCGCGCGCACGCAGCCACTCGTGCTCGTGCCGGTCACGAGCAGCGTGTCGACGCCCAGATCGACGAGGTAGCTCGCGAGCGGCGTGCCGAAGAAAGCGCTCGCCTTCTTCTTGCTGATGACGATGTCCTCGGGTTTCGGCGCGATCTCGGCGGGCATCTCCGGACCCTTGGCGCCGACGACGCTGGTCGCCTCGCCGGTGCGGAAGTTCTTGTCGCGGTCGCGCCCGTAGTCGAAGCCGTCCGCCCGGTGCTCCACCGTCGTGTAGATGATCGGCACGCGCTTGCGACGGGCCGCCGCGATCAACTCCGCGATCGCGTAAACGCCGCGCCAGCCGGCCTCGCCGCAGCTGTACCGCCACCGCTCGATCGACTTCAGGATCGGCTCGGGCTTGTCGCCGACGAAATCGTAGTTGACGTCGACGACGACGACCGCAGGGCGCGAACCGAAGCCCATCCGCCGGCCCCAACCGCCGATCTCGTAGATCCGCCGCTCGTCGGCGGGAATCACGTCGTCCCAGACCGCCATGTCTCGCTCCCCGCCGCCGCCGTCTTCCCACGCTCGCGGCGCCAGCGCCGCGGACCGCTCGCGGAAGCGCTCACTCGATCCTGATGAACTCGGGCACGATGCCGTCGAAATGCTTGCGCTGGAAATTCGGCGGCGTCTGCGGCTGGACGCGGCCGGTCTCGTCGTGCGCGCGCGCCATGATCTTGTAGTCGCCGGGAGTCGTCGCCGCCCAGACGGTGGACCAGCGCACCCACAGCCACCGGTCCGGCGACTCCTCGACATGCGCGTCGTTCCAGGTCGCCCCGCCGTCGGTGCTCACTTCGACGCGAACGACCTTGCCTTCGCCGCTCCAGGCCAGTCCGCGGATCGCGTGCTCGCCGCGCGGCAGCGGCGAGTCCTCGTCGCGGGGCGACACGATCAGCGTCTTGACGCCCATCGCCGTCAGCATCCGCTTGTGCGGATCCTCGGGTGAGTCGCCGTGCACGAAGTAGTGCGTCTGGTAGTAGAGGTCGGGCAGCCGGTCGACGACCTCGATCTCCTCGATCCACTTCACCCACCAGTTGCCGGCCCAGCCGGGGACGATCAGGCGCAGCGGCGCCCCGTGCACGTGGGTCAGCCACTCGCCGTTGTGGGCCCAGGCGAGGATCGTGTCCGGATGCATCGCCTTGTCGATCGGCAGCGCCTTCTCGAAGTGGATGACGCCGGGGTCGTGCACGGCGAAGTCGGTGCGTCCGACGGAGAAGTACTGCGCGATCGGATCGGGCTTGCCCTGGTCCCAACCGCGCAACCGGACGCCGGCCGCGCCGGGCCCGACACCCGCGCGCTCGAGCACGACGCGCAGCGGCACGCCGGTCCACTCGCCGCCGGAGACGAGATTCGAGCTCGGGATCGCGTCGAAGATGTCCTTCATGTCGGGCAGCGGCTTGCCCTTGTCGACCTGGTCCCAGGCGCTGCCGGTCTCGTTCTGCTTCACCCGCAGCGACGGCTTCCGGCGGCCGGCGGGGTCCTTCAGGTACTCGAAGAACTCGCTGTCGTTGCCGGCGCATTCGATGACCGCCCGCACCGTCTTGCCCGGCAGTCGCCGCAGCGCGTCGAGACCGAGGTCGAGCGGCCCCTCGACCCGCCCATGCAAGCGCAGTCGCCAGTCCTCCGGATGCACCGGGTCCGGCATCGCGAGCTGGGCGACGATGTAGGACGCCTCGACCGGCGTGATCAGCCCCTCGAGGTCGAGGATCGGCGTGCGCGCGTAGACGACGCGCCCCTGCTCGTCCTTGCTGGGCATCATGACCGCGCGCTTGCGGTCGGCCCAGCCGAGCACCCAGTCGCCTTCGATCTCGCGTTTCGGCATGTCCGCCTCCGTCGATCCGCCGCCGACCCCGGGGCCGTTGATCAGCGCCCTCTCCGCCGCGCCTGCACGTCGCGGATCGCCGCCACGATGCCGGCGTACCCGGTGCAGCGACACAGATTGCCGGAGAGCTCCTCGCGGACACGCCGCTCGTCGGCGTCGGGCAGTCGCACGACGATGTCGCGGGCCGTCATCAACATGCCCGGCGTGCAGAATCCGCACTGCTGGCCGTGATGGCGGGTCATCGCCGCGCGGAGCTCGACGACCACCTCGTCGTTCTCGAGACCCTCGAGCGTACGGACGTCGGCGCCATCGCAGGCGACCGCGTAGACGACGCAGGACCGCGTCGGCTTGCCGTCGATCAGCACCGTGCAGGCGCCGCAGACGCCCTGCTCGCAACCCAGGTGCGCCGCGGTCAAGAGCAGGTTGTCGCGGAGGAAGTCGCCCAGGTGCTGCCGCGGCTCGACGCTCGCGCCGACCGGCTTCCCGTTGACCGTCAATCGGATCGGCTTCACGGCGACACGACCTGCGCGAGCGCGCGCCGGTACGAGGCGAGATGCACCCGCCGCGCCGGGCGGTCCCCGGCGACGGCGGCGCGCTCCAGCCGGGCGGCGACCGACGACTCGCTCAACGGGTCGTCGCCACCCGCCTCGCCGGTGATGACGATCGGCCTGCCGTCGGTCGCGCCGACGACGGCCCGGCAGACGCCGCGTTCGGGATCCCGGAGGATCGCCGTCATCGCGTCGGCGAACTTGCCGGTCTTGCGGCACAGCTTGAAGTGGCCCCAGCGCGCCCGGGGAGAGAGCCTGGGAACCCGCACCGCCTCGAGCAGTTCGTCGTCGGCGAGCGCGGTCTCGAAGGCGCCCGAGACGAAGTCGGCGATCGGAACCGTGCGACGGCCGCCGGGTCCGACGATCAGCGCTTCGGCGCCGAGCGCGGCGAGGCAGGTCGGCCAGTCGGCCGCGGGATCGGCGTGCGCGAGGCTGCCGCCGATCGTCCCGCGATTGCGCACCGCGCGATACGCGATGCCTCGCGCGACGCGCGCCATGACGCCGCGCGTCGCGTCGGGCACACGGCCGTCCTCGATGTCGGCGTGGGTGACGCAGGCGCCGATGACGACCGACCCGGCCTCGTCGACCGTGCATCCGAGCTCCGGAATCCGCGTGACGTCGACGACGAGCCGCGGCGTCGCCAGCCGCAGGTTGAGCATCGGCGCGAGCGATTGCCCGCCGGCGACGACCTTGACCTCGGTCCCCGCCGAGCGGAGCAGGGCGAACGCCGCCGCGAGCGTCGTCGGCCGCTCATAGTCGAACGCGGCGGCCTTCAAGCGCGGCCCCCGCCGGCGGCCGGCGTCCCGCGCGCGGCCTCGATCGCCGCCAGCACGCGCCGGGGCGAGGCCGGGCACTCGGCGATCACCGCGCCCAGCGGCCGCAGCGCGTCGTTGATCGCGTTGAGGATCGCCGCCGGCGAGCCGATCGAGCCGCTCTCGCCGATGCCCTTGACGCCGAATTCGGTGTAGGGCGACGGCGTCTCGGTGTGGACGAGGCGGATCGGCGGGACCTCGGTCGGCCCGGGGAGCACGTAGTCGAGGAAGGTCGAGGCCAGCGGCTGCGCCTCGTCGCTGAACGCCATCTCCTCGTAGAGCGCGGTGCCGATGCCTTGCACGGTGCCGCCGATGATCTGGCCTTCGACGATCATCGGATTGATGCGCACGCCCGCGTCCTCGACGATCGCGTAATCGAGGATCTCGACGTACCCGGTCTCGGTGTCGACCGCGACGACGACCGCGTGGGTCGCGTAGCTGAAAGTCCCGGAATCGCGCTTCGGCTTGTAGCCGCCGGTGACCTCGAGCCCTCCGGGGTCGACGTCGGCCGGCAGTTCGTAGGGCCGCGTGGTCCAGAGCCTCGCCACCGCGTCGATCGGGATCGAACGCGCACCGGCGACGACCGATCCGCCGCGCACTTCCGCCGCCTCGACCGGCACGCCCAGCGCATGGGCGCCGATGCGCACCAGCCGGGTCGCCAATTTCCGGCACGCCTCGGCGACCGCGCCGCCGCCCATCACCATGCTGCGCGAGCCCCAGGTTCCGATCGAGTAGGGCGTGAGTCCGGTGTCGCCGTGCACGACGCGGATGCGGTCGGTCGCGAGACCGAGGACCTGGTGCGCGATCTGGGCGAGCGAGGTCTCGAGTCCCTGGCCATGCGAGTGGATCCCCACCGCCACCTCGAGCATGCCGTCGGGCATGAGCCGCACCCGCGCCTGCTCGTGCCCCGGACACAGCGGCAGCCCCCACTTCGAGTAGGCGGCGGTGCCGACCGACCCCTGCTCGTTGAAGAACGCGAAGCCGACGCCGATCCGGCGGCCGTCCGCCTCGCCGCGCGCCTGGCGGGCGCGCACGCCCGCGACGTCGATCTCGGCGACCGCGCGGCGCAGGCAGGCCGGGTAGTCGCCGCCGTCGAAGTGCTTGCCGGTGATGTTGTCGAACGGCATCGCCTCGGGCGGCACCAGGTTGAGCAGGCGCACCTCGTAGGCCTCGCGGCCGACGGCGCGCGCGATCGCGTCGATCGTGAGCTCCATCGCGATGCACGCGCCGGGACGCGCGACGCCGCGGTACGGAACGATCGGCACCTTGTTGGTCACCACCGCCAGCGACCGGCAGCGATAGGCCGGGAAGTCGTAGGGTCCTGGCAGCATCGACGGAAGTTGCCCCGCCTCGAGCGCGCCGGTGAACGGATAGACCGAGTGGGCGCCGGAATCGACGGTGGCCTCGACGTCGAACCCGAGCAGGCGCCCGGAACGGTCGGCGTGCGCGCGGATCTTGTAGTGGTGCTCGCGGCAGTTCGCGCCGGCCGTCAGCTGTTCGCGGCGATCCTCGAGCCAGCGGACCGGATGACGGAGCTTCAGCGCCAGCCAGGCGAGGCAGAGTTCTTCCGCCGCGACGATCGACTTGTAGCCGAAACCGCCGCCGACGTCCGGTGCGATCACGCGGATCCGGCCCTCTTCGAGCCCGACGAACTCGGCGATCGCCGTGCGAACCAGGTGGGGTACCTGCGAAGACGTATGGACCACGAGCTGGTCCATCCGGCTGTCCCAGTTGGCGACGACCCCGCGCCCCTCCATCGGCGACATGCACTGCCGGGCCGTCCGCAGCTCGAGCTCGACCCGCACCGGCGCTTCGCGCGCGACCGCGTCGACATCGGCGACCGCGAGATCGCTCACCAGCATCAGGTTGTCGCCCCAGTCGGCGTGGATCCGCGGCGCATCGGGCGCGCGGGCCTGGAGCATGTCGTGGACGACCGGCAGCTCGCGGTAGTCGACGCGCACCGACTCCGCGAGGTCCTCCGCCTGCGCCCGCGTGTCGGCGACGCAGATCGCGACCGGCTCGCCGACGTGCACCACCTTGGCCGCGGCCAGCACCGGCTGGGCGCTCGACTTGAAGCCCGGCAGACCCGCCCGTACCTCGACCGGCCGCAAGCCGGTGAGATCCGCGTGGACGAAGACGTCGCCGCGCCGCTCGTCGGGGATCTCCACGCGCTCGACGAGCGCATGGGCGACCGGGCTGCGGACGAACGCGACGTCGCGCATTCCCGCGAGCCGCAGGTCGCCGACATACTGGCCCCGGCCCCGCAACAGGCGGTCGTCTTCCTTGCGCGGATGCCGGGCGCCGACGCCCTGCCCCCGGTCCGGACCGGTGGCCTTTCCGTGCGCGCGGTCGGCCTCGCTCATCTCGCTCGAACCTCCGCGCCGGCGGGCCGGGTGCCCGGTCCGCCTCGCCAACCCCTGCCGCCCCGCACAACCGAGCCGCTCTAGACCTCGGCGACCGCCTTCTTCCGCCCGCGGCCGTTCTTCGCCGCCCGCCGCCCGTCGACGCCGCTCGACTTGCCGCTCAGCGCGCCGCTCTTCTTCGCGGCCCGGCGCAGCTCCTCGGTCGCGACGACGTCGATCCGCTTCGAGACCGCGTCGATCACGACGCCGAACGCGTCCCTGGCGGTCGCGACGTCGGTGTAGCCGTCCAGCACGTCGTCGAGGACCGCCTGCGGCTCGCGATCGAGCGGGTCGTAGTAGCCGCCGGCGTTGGGCGTGACGATGCGGATCACGTCGCCCTTCTTGACCGAAGCGCCGGAGATCTTCGACGGCCACGAGATCTCGTCGGGCATGCCCGGATTCTTGACGATCGCGCCGGCCTTGCCGTCGTGCCCGTTGAAGAAGCCCTGCGGCGCTTCCATGTGCCGGTCGCCCTCGCAGGTGAACTGGCCGTCGGTGAGGTATCGCGTCTCGCGCACGATCCCCAGGCCGCCGCACCAGCGCCCCGGCGCGCGGAAGTCGTCGCGCAGCTCGTAGCGCTCGACGCGCAGCGGGTGGTGCCACTCGGTCTCCTCGATCGGCACGTTGCGCGTGTTGGCGTTGAGCGCGTCGACCGCGTCCATGCCGTCCTTTCCCCAGCGGCCGCCGTAGCTGCCCTCGTTGACCTCGAGGTAGACCCAGTACTGCTTCTCCTCGGGGATGTAGCCGCTGTAGCTGACGAAGTGGATGTGGGCGGAGGTCCCCGCGCACAGCCGCTCGGGCATGACGTGGACGAGCGAGCGCATCACGCAGTCGGACATCAGGTTGATCTGCGGGAAGCGGGTGAAGCAGGCGCGCGGGAACTTCGGGTTGAAGATCGTCCCCTCGGGCACGACCAGGTTGAGCGCGCGCGTCATCCCGTCGTTCTGCGGGATGTACTCGGCGTGATCGGCCTCGTCGAGGAAGATCGTGCGCACGATGTAGTTGGCGGCGGTGCGCGTGCAGCCCTCGAACGGCGAGTTGTAGGCGGTCGGCGCCTCGGGCGACGAGCCGGTCAGGTCGATCGTGACCGTGTCGCCGGCGATCGTCGTCGTGACCGCGACCTTGAGCGGCTGCCCCCAGTTCTTGCCGTCGTCGTCGAGCCACGACTCGACGTAGTAGGTCCCGTCCGGCACCTTGGCGATCTGCGCCCGCAGCATCCGCTCGGCGTAGTCCATCCACTCCTCGGCCGCCGACAGGATCACCTCGAGGCCGTACTCGTCGATCAGCTCGAGGAAACGGCGCCGGCCGAACTGCGCCGCGGTGATCATCGCCTCGATGTCGCTCTCGTTCATGCTGGGCGTGCGCACGTTGTCGAGGATGTGCCGCCACAGCTGCGTGTTCTTCTTGCCCTTCTCGTAGATCTTGAGGCCGCGGTAGAGCCGGGCCTCGGCCCAGACGTCGATCGCGTCGATGCACAGCCCCGGCGTGTGCGCGCCGATGTCGAGCACGTGCGCCTGCAGCGCCGAGAACGCGACCAGCCGGCCCTTGTGGAAGATCGGCACGGCGATGTGCACGTCCGGCGAGTGGGTGGCGCCGTAGTACGGGTGGTTGTGCAGGATCACGTCGCCTTCGTCGATCGAGCTGCCGAGCTCCTCGATGATGCGGCGCTGGAATCCGCGCACGTACGCCGGAACCGATCCGGTGTGCATCGGCGTGCTCTCGCTCTCGCAGATCTGGCGGCCGAGCGGATCGACGATGCCCGCGCCCAGATCCTCCGACTCGCGGATGATGCTCGAGTAGGACATCCGGTAGAGCACGAGCCCCATCTCCTGCGCCAGCGTCTTGAAGGCGCCGCCCAGCACCTGCAGCGTCACCGGGTCGATCTTCACGCGCGGGATGTCGGTGCCCTTGATGAATACCTTCTGGTCCTTCTTCATGGCTGTGCCTCGCGGAACGTTCGCTGGAACGACGGCGCTACTTGCGCCCGAGCGTGACGATCAGGTTGCCGTAGGTGTCGACCTTGCCCTCGGCGCCGGGCGAGATGACGGTCGTCGAGTCCATCTGCTCGACGAGCGCCGGCCCGGGGACGACGTTGCCGGCCTTGAGCTTGCCGCGCTCGTACACCTTGGTGTTGACATGGCGGATGCGCCCGCCGACCTCGAACGTGACCTTCTTCTCGTACTTGAAGGCCGCCGACGGGTCCGCCGAACCGCGCTTGACCTTCGGCCACGCGAGCGTCGGGATGCGGCCGATGCCGTTGACGCGGATGTTGACGATCTCGACGTCGTTGTCGAGGAAGGCCCGCCCGAACTCCTTCTCGTGCGCGTCGTGGAAGTTCTTGGCGATCGCGGCGATCGTCTTGGCGGTCACCGCGCCGCCGGGCACGGCGACGCGCAGCTCGTAGCCCTGCCCCTTGTACCGGCAGTCGGCGGCCCGCTCGGTGGCCCGGCGGTCCTTGGGGACGCGGTCCTCGACCAGCCGCTGGCCGGCCTCGCGCTCGAGCTCGGCGAAGTCGCGCGCGATCTTCTGGACGTCGGCGGACTTGGCGAGCTGCAGCTCGGTGCGCGAGAAGTCGTACTTGAGGTCGGTCGTCATCAGACCGAGCGCCGCCAGGATGCCGGGATTGGGCGGGACGATCACCGACTGCATCCGCAGCGCCTCGGCCAGGTCGCAGGCGTGCACCGGTCCGGCGCCGCCGCAGGCGAGCAGGCTGAACTTGCGGATGTCGAAGCCGCGTCGCACGCTCTCCTTCTGCACCGCCTGGACCATGTTGTTGTTGACGATCTTGAGCACGCCGAGCGCGGCCTCCTCGACGCTCATGTCGAGCTTCTTCGCCAGGTGCTCGTCGATCGCCTTGGCCGAGAGCTCGGGCTTGAGCTTCAACCGCCCGCCGATGAAGTAGTCGGGGTTCAGCCGTCCGAGGACCAGGTTCGCGTCGGTGACCGTCGGCAGCTTGCCGCCCAGACCGTAGCACGCCGGCCCGGGGTCGGCGCCGGCGCTGTTCGGGCCGACCCGGAAGAAGCCGCCGGCGTCGATGTAAGCGATCGAGCCGCCGCCGGCGCCGATCGTGCTCACGTCGAGCATCGGCACCATCGCGCTGTAATCGCCGATCTTGGTGTCGAGCAGGTGCTTCATCCGCACCTGGCGGTCGTTGAGCACCGTGATGTCGGCCGACGTGCCGCCGACGTCGAGCACGATGACGTTCTTGTGCCCGGCGAGCTCGGCGCACCAGACGCCGCCCAGCGCGCCCGCGGCCGGACCGGACATCAGCAGGCTGACCGGCTTCTGCACCGACGCCCTGACGCTCGCCACACCGCCGGCCGACTGCATCAGCATCAGGTCGCCGCGGAAGCCCGAGCCGCGCAGCGAGTTGGAGAGCTGTTCGACGTAGTGGGTGACCTTCGGGCCGATGAAGGCGTTGAGCGCCGTCGTCGTGAACCGCTCGTACTCGCGGAACTGCGGCAGCACCTCGGAAGACAGCGAGATGTAGGCCTCCGGATACTCCTCCTGGATCACCCGCTTGACCACCTGCTCGTGCGCCGGGTTGAGGAACGAGAAGAGGAAGCAGACGGCGATCGCCTCGACGCCGTCCTCGCGGAGCTGGCGGACCGCCCGGCGGACTTCCGCCTCGTCGATCGGATGGAGGACCTCTCCGGTCGGCGCGATCACCCGCTCCTTCACCGTCATCCGGTGGCGGCGCTTGACGACCGGGTGGGTCTGCCAGGGGATGTCCTGGGTGATGCTGAAGTTGAGCGGCCGCTTGTGCCGGCCGATGTGGATGATGTCGCGGAAGCCCTCGGTCGTGACCATGCCGGTCTTGACGCCGGCGTGCTGGAGCACCAGGTTCGTCGCGACCGTCGTCCCGTGGAACAGGTTGTCGATCGACTCGAGCGGCGAGCCGGTCTGCGTGCACAGCTCCCGGACGCCGTTCATCACGCCGATCGACGGATCCTTCGGCGTCGACGGCGTCTTGTAGACGGCGACGTTGCCCTTCTCTTCGTCGACGAAGATGAAGTCCGTGAATGTCCCGCCGACATCGACGCCGATTCTCTTCATGGCTCAACCGCCTCCGATCGCTGGGTGGATGCGCGCGCCGCCGGGGATTCCGCGCGGGCGCTCGTTGCGCGGGCGCTCATTCCATCAGCTCGCTGCCCGGCCCGGTCGCGATCTGCGCCCGGATCTCGGCCTCGGTGGCCACGTGGTACCGGCCGACGCCCTCGCCGAGCAGTCCCTTGAGGTCCGGGCGGTCGTTCAGCAGCCGGTCGAGCGCGTCGACGATGTCGGGCAACTGCTCGATCGGGAAGCCGATGAACTCCTCCTCGGTCTTGACCTTGACGTAGAGCCGGCCGCCGTAGCAGCCCAGCGTCGTGAACATCTCGCCGCGCTCGAAGGGCCCGGCCATGACGATCGAGCAGGTCGACGGTCCGGTGATGCCGTGGACGACGCCGCCGCGGTGGTAGGTGGCCGACCGGGTCAGGTACAGGCCCTGCTTGGGATTGCACAGGATCACGACGACGACCCCGCCCAGCTGGATGTCGAACGGGCAGCGGTCGAGCGGCGCGTAGGCGATGCAATTGACCGTGCCCTGCGGGATCTTGATGTAGTAGTCGTTGTTGCGCCGGGCGACGACCGGGCTCGGATACATGCTGCGTCCCTTGTCGGGATACTTGCCCGAGTACCAGTCGCCGTTCTCCAGGCCCTTGAACGGCTTGGTCATGCCGAGGTAGTGGCTGCCGTTGCGGCACTCGTGGTTGTCGGCCACCGTGTAGAACGTCTTGCCCTCGAGTCGCGCGAAGTCGAGCATCGTGCAGGCCTTCGTCCGGCCCTCGTACTTCGCCACCCCGGGCGGCGGATTCGTGCTGAACTGCACGGCGACCGGCTTGGACTCGAGCCCGAGGCCCTTCACCAGACGGTCGCAGAGCTCCTTGTAGCGCGCTTGGTCGTTCATGTCGCTTCCCCGGATGCGCGAAGGCGCGAGCCTAGGCGTGCGCCGGCGCCTTCGCCGGCTTGCCGACGTTGTCGATCATCTGCAGGCACCGCTCGAGCGGCTCGACGTCGCCGAACTTGGCGTCGATGTCGAACAGGTTCCACAGCACCGCGCCGGGCACGCGGTCGCCGACCGCCTCCTTGCAGACGATCGTGCGGAAACCGTCGGCGAGGCCGTCGCAGACCGTCTCGCGCACGCAGGCCGACGCGGTGACGCCGGTGACGACGATCGTGTCGACGCCGGCGGCGCGCAGGTAGCCGGCCAGGTAGGTGCCGTGGAAGGCGCTCGCGCGCTTCTTGATCAGCAGCTGCTCGCCGGCGATCGGCGCGATCCGGGAGTCGATCGCCCAGAGGTTCTTGTCGCTCTCGGCCACCGCCTCGACCGGGATCTTCGTGTGCCACAGACCCATGTCGGTGTGCGGATTGTTGCGATCCGTGATCTGGTAGCAGGTCGTCACGTGCACGACCGGCAGCCCCTTGCGACGGAACGCCGCGAGCAGCTTCTGGACGGCGGGGATCACCTGGTCGTCGATGTGCTCGCAGGTGAACGGATTGCCCGGACGGGTCCATGCGTTGGCGAGGTCCACATTGATCAGCGCCGGCTTGGCGCCGAAGCCGACCCGCCGCTGGAATCCGCGCTCGCGGTACCGCCGCGTCGCCTCGGCGAAAGCGGCCTCCAGCGCATCGTTGAGCTTGTCCGACATCGCGATCCTCCTGTGGAGTTCTTGTTCGGTGCCGACCCATGGTACGGGTTCGCGCTTCCGGTTTGATACCGTTACGAGCATAATTAATGCTCGCTCGCGACACAATCTCCGGAGCCGTCTCATGGCGGGCTCGCTGATCTCCGTCCTTCGGCCACCCCGATACGAATTGCGCCAGATCCGCGCGTTCGTCTGCGTCGCCGACGAACTGCACTTCGGGCGCGCGGCGAGCCGGCTCTACACGACGCAGCCGGCGCTCAGCCGCACGATCCGCAGCCTCGAGGACATCGTCGGGCACAAGCTGTTCGTCCGGTCGACCCGCAAGGTCCGGCTCACGCCCGCCGGCGAGGCCTTCGCGACCGAGTGCCGTCTCGCCCTGGCGCACCTGGAGCTCGCCGCGACCGCGGCGCAGAACGCCGACGCGGCGGGCAAGAGCCGGCTGCGCATGGCCTACATGGACTTCGCGATCAACGGACGGCTGCCGCGGATCATCCAGGCGTTCCGCGCCCGCGAACCACAGGTCGTCCTCGACCTCGACTACCTGTCGACCGCCGCCCAGCAGATCGCGCTGCTCGCCGGGCGCATCGACCTGGGCTTCCTGGTCGGCGAGTTCAAGACGCCGAAGGTCAAGAACCTGCTCGTCGACGAGGACGAGTACGTCGCGGTGCTGCCCGAAGGCCACCGGCTGGCGACCGTCGAATCGCTTCGGCTCGCGGACATCGCCGGAGAGCCGTTCGTCATCGGCAACGAGGAGATGTTCAGCCGATTCCGCTCGATGCTCTTCGATCTGTGCTACTCGGCCGGCTTCTTCCCCAACGTGGTCCAGGAAGCGTCCAACAGCAACGGCATCCTCGGTCTGGTCGCCGCCGGCACCGGGATCACGATCTACGCGAGCAGCGTCCGCAGCATCCTGCGCACCGGCGTCGTCGTCCGGCCGTTCGCGGACGTCACGGCCAAGATCCCGATCGTCGCCGCCTCGCTCGCCGACCATCCGTCGGCGGCCCTCGCACGCTTTCTCGACGTCACCGCGGAGCACGCGCATCGACGCGGCGGCTGGTGACCGCCGACGCGAGACGCCAGGTGGCTCGATCGATGCAGCAGCGGCATCAATCGCATCCCGGTCGGCATCAACCTCCCACCCGCCGCCGACCACGATAGTGCCGGGCCCGGTCGCGCGGCCAGCCGCATCGGCGCGCGACGGACGTTCGCCGCGGCGAAACGGCGTCGGGCGCCGGTGCCCGGCGGCCGGCGAGCCCGCGCCCCCGGCGCGGGACGCGCGACGGTCCGAA
>CAZQTL010000116.1:0-12868 GCA_964595975.1 uncultured Thermoanaerobaculia bacterium
TCACGCACCGAGGAGCTGCTGCATCGACAGGAGTTCGACGCCGGGCGTGTGCCTGTCCCCGGCGTACGCCGCGTTACTTTCGCCGGGCGAGGACGATCGTATGGTGCGAGCCGCGCTTGTTGTCGCGCGAACGCGTGCGCTCGACCCACGGCTTGTAGAACCCGGAGCCCTCGAAGCGCTTGAGCACCGCCTCCGAAGGCGGCCCCTCGGCGTTCGACCAGATGCCCAGGATGCCGCGCGGCACCAGGCTGTGGGCGAACTTGGCCAGACCCTTGGCGGTGTAGAGGCGCGAGTTGCCGGCGAGGGTGAACGCCTCGGGACCGTTGTCGACGTCGAGCAGAATCGCCTCGAACGTCGCCGCGCCGAGAGCGTCGCGGACATCTCCCATGCGCACCGTGACCCGCGAGTCGTCGAGCGGCCGGCCGGCGAGCTCCCCGACCTCGCCGCGATTGGCCGTCAGCACGAGATCGAAGAGCTCCGCCACCGTGACCTCGGCCTCCGCCGGCAGCGCGTCGAGCGCTGCGCGCAGCGTGTAGCCGAAGCCCAGCCCGCCGATCAGTACACGCGGGCGCGCCGCTTTCGGCATCGCGGCGATCGCCAGGGTGGCGAGCGCCTTCTCCGAACCGTGGGCGCGACTCGTCATCAGCTCGCCGCTCGAGCGCAGGTTGAGGTAGTAGGCGCCGTCGCGACGCGTCAGGGTCATCTCGTCGCCGTCGCCGGTCGGCGCCCGGGCCAGGAGCTCGGTCGGCTTCATTCGCTCTCCTTCATGCCACCGCCGGGCTCATCCCGCGGCGGCCGGGTAGGTGCCCAGCACGCGCAGCTCGGTGGTCAGGGTCGTGAGCGCCGCCAGCGCCTCCTGGAACGACGTCGCCGAGGCGTGACCGTCGACGTCGAGGTAGAAGCGGTACGACCAGGGATTGCCCGGAATCGGCCGCGACTCGAGCTTCGTCAGGTTGAGGCCGCGGCGCGCGAGCTCCTGCAGGATCTCGCCCAGGACGCCCGGGCGGTCGGCGAGCACCAGCAGGAGCGAGCTCTTCGCCCGGGCGCTCTCGGCCACCGGTACGGCATGGAGGCCGACCTCGACGAATCGCGTCGAGTTTCCGGCCTGTGTCTGGATGCCGCGCGCCAGCACCTCGAGGCCGTAGGTCGAAGCGGCGGCGAAGCTGGCGATCGCGCCCAGGGCGCGGTCTCCCAGCTGTTTCACCTTGCGCGCCGCCCCCGCGGTGTCGAACTCCGCCTGGGCGCGGATCTGAGGATGCGCCCGGAAGAACCCCTCGCATTGCGACAGCGCCTGCGGGTGCGACAGCACGGCACCGAGCTCCGCCAGGGTCGTCCCGGGCAGCGCGAGCAGGCAGTGCTCGATCGCCGCGATGACCTCGCCGGTGATCGTCAGACCGCCCTCGCCCAGGAGGTCGTAGGTCTCGTTGATGCTGCCGGCGGTGGTGTTCTCGATCGGCAGGAGCGCCAGGTCGGCCTCGCCGGAGAGCACCGACTCGGCGGCGCGGCGGAAAGTCTCGCAGCCGGTGAGCAGGACGCCGCCCGGGCGCCCGGCGTACTGGCGCTGCGCCGCGAGGTGGCTGTAGGAACCTTCCGCCCCCTGGTAGGAGACGCGCAGCGGCGTCGTCTCTAGCGCCCGCACGAACGCCTGCTGGTGAGCCACCGACATATCGAGGATGACGCGGTAGAGCCTCTCCACCTCGTGCGGATCGAGGCCCTCCTCCACCGCCGCCTGGCGCAGGCGCACGAGCAGGCGGTCCTCGCGGGCGGGATCGCGGAACGGCCAGGCGCTCCCCAGCTTCGCCTCGGCGACGCCTTCGACGAGATCCATGCGCTCGCGCAGCAGGCGCAGCAGCCGTTGATCGATCCGTTCGAGCGCCTCGCGCAGCTCCTGCAGTCCGCCCGCGGTCGCGCTGCTCTCCGGCTCACCGGTCATGCCGCGCTCCTCGCCTCGCGGCCGGCGACGACGGCCGCGGCGGCGATTCCCGCCTGACCCAGCCAGTAGAGCAGCATGATCGGGACGTTCGCCCAGGGCTGCGGCGCGACGAAACGGTGGATCGCGATGAGGCTGTCGCTGGCTGCGAAGAGCAAGGCGCCGCCGAGCGCCAGCCGGCCGACGGACGCGGCATATCCGGGCGCACCGGCCAGAACACTCGCGCGCCACATCATGCCGCTGATCGCCAGGATGTAGATCCCGACCGGCAGCTCCATGCCACCGGTCCCCGGAGCGATCCAGTACCCCATGCCGCCGGCGAAGAGCAGGAACGGCAGGGCGCGCGCGGCCAGCAGCACCGGTCGGGCGCGCCAGAATCCCGTGGTGTAGGCGAGGTGAGCGAGCAGAAAGGCGCCGAGGCCGGCGAGGAAACCGCCGGGACGCTGGATCAGCACGTCGCCCACGGCCGACAGGGCGAGGCCCAGGACGAGCGGCCAGCGCAGGGGCGACCGGCCGGCGATTGCCACCCGGGCGAGCAGCAGCAGGACCGGAACCGGCTTCGCCACCACCGCCCAGAAGGGGGATCCGGCGTGCTCGGCGAGCAGATGCCCGGCGCCCGCCGCGACGGCGAGCACCCCAGCAGCGGCCCAGAGGCCCGGCAACCGGCGCGTTTCCACCCGCGCATCGTATCGCGCGGGCAGGCCTGGCGAAGGCCGCCCGAGCGAGAGGCGTACAATGAGGTATGAGAAGCGACGTCGAGCTGCCCGTCTACAGCCTCGCCGAAGAGGTCGCGCACAGCATCTCGCATGGGATCGGTGCGGTGCTGGCGATCGTCGGGTTGGCGGTCCTGGTGCCGCGCGCGACCCTCCACGGCAGCCCGATGGACGTCACTGCCGCGTGGATCTTCGGCGCGACCCTGATCCTGCTCTACCTGGCCTCGACGCTCTACCATGCCATTCCGATCGTGCGCGCCAAGAAAGTCCTGCGCGTCGTCGACCACTCCTCGATCTACCTGCTGATCGCCGGCACCTACACGCCGTTCACCTTCGGTCCGCTGCTGGGACCCTGGGGATGGTCGCTTTTCGCCTGGGTCTGGACCGGCGCGATCGGCGGCATCCTGTGGAAAGCCGTCGCACTCGGGCGCGCACCGATCGTCTCGGTGCTGCTCTACGTCGGGATGGGCTGGTCCTGCCTCATCGCCTTCCAGCCGCTGCTCGAGCGCCTGCCGCAAGGGGGCATCACGCTGCTCATCGCCGGCGGACTGTGCTACACGCTGGGGCTGATCTTCTTCGGCTGGAAGCGGCTGCGCTACCACCACTTCATCTGGCACCTGTTCGTGCTGGCGGGGAGCGTCTGCCACTACTTCGCGGTGCTGCACTACGTCATTCCGGCGCCGGCGTCCGCCGCGCTCTGAGGCCTCATGGGTTGTCGCTGAGGGACCTGCCCGGGGTCCTGTCTCGGTCGGTATCCCCCGAGGGGCGAGCAGCGCAGCGTACCCGCTCGCCAGATACCACGGGCGCCTTATGGCGAGCCCGCGATCAGGCTTGAAGCGGCTGGCGCCGGCGCGGAAAGCCCACCAGGCGGCGCTTCTGCTCGTCCCACAGCTTGAGGCGCGCGCAGCGGAAGCTCTCGCGGATCGACAGGCGCGGCGCCTTCTGCAGGGCCGGGCTGGACTCGAACGCTTCGCGCAGCCGGTAGTTCGGGATCTTGCTCGCCAGGTGATGGATGTGGTGGAAGCCGATGTTGCCGGTGAACCAGTGCAGGAAGCGCGGCAGATCGTAGAACGAGCTCCCCTGGATCGCGGCGGTGTCGGCGTCCCAGGCGTCCTGGCGCTCCCAGTAGGCGTCTTCGAACTGGTGCTGGACGTAGAACAGCCAGATCCCCAGGGCGCCGGCGATGAGCAGGATCGGCATCTCGACCAGCAACAGGGCCTTCCAGCCGATCGTCGCCACCAGACCCCAGACCACCAAGCCCAGCACCAGGTTGTTCCACAGCACGCTCGCCCATTCCTTCTTCCAGGCGAACGGCAGGTCGAACGGAATGCGGTGCTTGAGGACGAACTGGTAGAACGGACCGACCAGGAAGAGCGCCGGCGCGCTGCGGTAGATGCGGTAGTTCATGCGCCCGACGCGGGAGAGCTTCAGGTACTCCTCCACCGTCAGCGTCCGCACGTCGCCGAATTCGCGCCGGTCGAGATTCCCCGAGGTGGCGTGGTGGATGGCGTGGGTCTTCTTCCAGTAGCCGTAGGGAAAGAGGGTGACCACACCGAGCGCCGCTCCGACCATGTGGTCGGCCTTGCGCGAGGCGAAGAACGAGCCGTGGCCGCAGTCGTGCTGAATGATGAACAGGCGGATGAACAGGCCCGACATCGGAATCGCCAGCAGCACGGTCCAGGCGTAGTTCCAGCCCCAGAGCACCGTCTGCGCCATGAAGGCCCACAGCAGCACGAAGGGGACGGCGGTGTTGATCAGCTGCCAGATGGCCCGACCGCGCAGCGGGCGGGCGAAGCTCGCACAGAGCTTGCGCAAGGACGTTTCGGTCGTCGATTCCTGACTCAAAGGGACCCCTCCAGAACTGCCCCGGCAGTATAGCAGCCGAAGCCACACCTCCGACCTCCGTTCGAACCCTCGGCCGGCCGGCACTCCATCCGTGCGACGCCGGAGGAGACGCCTCACCCGGCAACCGCAGCAGTATTCCGTACAACAGCCTGGTCCGCGCCGCGCATTCCCCGGCGGCGCGATCCGAGGCTGCTACGATCCGCGCCGTGCGAGAGCTTCTCGGAGCCGGAATCTCTGTGGCACGCGTCGCGGCGCTCCTGCTCCTGCCCCTGCTGTTCGCCTGCGGACGAGGACGCACGGAACGGACCCTCGTCCTCGGATTCGACGGACTCGATCCCGAGACAGTCGATCTGCTGCTCTCCGAGGGCAAGCTCCCGACTTTCGCCAAGCTCCGGCGCGAAGGCGCCTATGGGCGCCTGAAGACCTTCAAGCCGACGCTGTCGCCGATTCTGTGGACGACGATCGCCACCGGCAAGACGCCGGATCAGCATGGGATCGGGCACTTCGTCGGGCGCGACCGGCTGAGCGGGCGCGACCAGCCGGTGACCAGCGACATGCGGCAGACCAAGGCGCTGTGGAACCTGTTCTCCGACGCCGGGCGCAAGGTCGGTGTCCTCGGTTGGTGGGCGACCTATCCGCCGGAGAAAGTGAACGGCTTCGTGGCGAGCGATCGCCTGGCCTGGCATTTTCTCTTCGCCCAGGGCTTCGAGGACGCCGGCGCCGTCGGCGCCACCTGGCCGCCGGAGCTCGAGGAGCGTCTGCGGCCGAAGATGACCCGGCCCGACCAGATCGGTCTCGCCGATCTCGCTCCGTTCGTCGATGTCACGGCCGCCGATCTCGCCCGGCCGTTCGACCTCGAGGACGACCTGCAGCACTTCCGCTGGGTGCTCGCGACGATGCGCTCCTACCGCGACGTCGGCCTCGACCTCTGGCGGAGCGAGCATCCCGACCTCATGCTGGTCTACTTCGAAGGAACCGACTCGGCGGCGCACCTGTTCGGGCATCTCTTCCGCGCCCACGGCCTCGCCGGCGAGCTCGCCGTGCAGCAGCACAAGTACGGCCACGCGGTCGAGTCGATCTACGAATCGGCGGACCGGATTCTCGGCGACTTCGTCGCCACGCTCGACCGGGATACGACTTTGGTCGTGCTCTCCGATCATGGCTTCGAGCTCGGCATCCTCCCCGAAGACCCGAGCCGGCTGCGCGACATGCGCCGCGTCTCCGAGCAGTTCCATCGCGATCATGGAGTGCTGTACCTCTATGGCGCCGGCGTGCGTCCGAGCAGCCGCCTGGACGAACCGACACTGCTCGACCTGGCACCGACCCTGCTCGCCCTCGCCGGCATTCCGCCGGCCGCCGACATGCCCGGGCGGGTGTTGCGCGAGGGCCTTGTCGGGCTCGACGAACCGGCGCGAGTCGCCAGCTACGAGAACCCGGGCCCGCACACCGAACCGGGAGCGCCGGCGACTCCGGGCCAGCCTGCCGCTCCCTCCTCCGCCGCCGACCAGGCGCTGCTCGAGCACCTGAAGAGCCTCGGCTACCTCTCCGGCGCATCGTCCAAGGGCGACCGCAATCTCGCCGCGATCGCCTTCGAGAATCGCGACTACCGCAAAGCGGCCGCGATGTACCAGGCGCTCGTCCAGCAGGAGCCGGAAGACGCGGCGCTGCGCGCCAGCTTCGCCGGGACTCTGGGTGCGCTCGGGCGCTACGAGGAGGCGCTGGCACAACTCGACCGGTCGCTCGCCCTCGACCCGCTGAATCCCGAGGGCCACCACAACCGGGGCGCGGCGCTCGAACGGCTGGGCCGTCGCGACGAAGCGATCGCGGCCTATCGCGAGGCGGTGCGCTATCGCGGCGACTACGAACCGTCACTCGCAGCGCTGGCGCGGCTCGGCGTCGCGGCAACGCTTCAAGCGCCGCCGGCGAGCGGCGCTGATCTGCGGGCGGCGGCCCTCGCCGAGGAGGCGTCGCAACTGGCGCGGCGCGGCGCCTACGCGGATGCGCTGGCGCGGCTCGCCGAAGCCGCGCGGCTCGCCCCCCAGCTCGCGCTCGTCTGCCAGTACGAGTCCAACGTTGCCTATCTCGCGGGCGACCGGCCGCGGGCGATGCGGGCCCTCGAGCGCTGCCTCGCGCTCGAGCCCGACAACGCCCTCTTCCGCACCAACCTCGAGCGCCTGCGAACCCAGCGGTGACCGGTCAGCCCGGCCTCCTGCCCGGCCCTCGTCCGGACCGCGCGCTGTGCGGTGGCCTGCTGCTCGCGCTCTTCGCGATCTACGCTCTCGGCGCCTGCCGTACGATCTACGTCGGCGACAGCGGCGAGCTGGTCACCGCCGTCTACCTGCTGGGAATTCCGCACCCCACCGGCTATCCGCTCTACGTCCTGCTGGGCAAGCTCTGGACGATCGTCGTACCGCTGGGCTCGATCGCCTTCCGCATGAGCCTCTTCTCGTCCGCGTGCGCCGCGGCGACCGGCGCGCTGCTGTTCGCGATCGGCCGCGCCATCGGGCTCGGCCGTGGCGCCGCGCTGCTCGGCGCCGGCTGGCTCGCGTTCGCTCCGAGCTTCTGGGCCGAAGCCAACGTGCAACGCGTCTACGCGCTGAGCGCGCTGTTCGTCGCTGCGGCCACCTGGGCGGCGATGCGCTGGCACCGCCACCCCAGCGGAACGAACCTCGCGCTCGTCGCTTTCCTCTGCGGCCTGGGCGCGACCAATCACACCTACATGGCAGTGTTCGCCTTGGCCTTCGGCCTCTTCGCCATCGCTGCCGACCCGGCGGTCCTGCGCCGCGGAAGGGAGATCGCTGGCGCCGCGGCGGCCTGCGCGCTCGGCCTTCTGCCCTATCTCTTCCTTCCGCTGCGGTCGCGCTCCGATCCGCCTCTCGACTGGGGGAACCCGGAGACTCTCGACGCCTTCCTCGCGGTGGTGTCGCGGCGCGACTTCTGGGACCGCCGCTGGCTCGAGTTGCCGGGCGACTGGCTGGCGATCGCCAGCGACTGGATGGCGAGCTTTCCGCGCGAACTGGGTTGGGCCGGGGCCGCTCTCCTCCTCGTCGGTCTGACCGCGGCCGTACGCCGACGGCAGGGCCTCACCCGCCTCGGGCCCGCCGCAGCGCTCGCGCGGCTCGCCCTTCTCGCCATGCTCGGCAATCTGATCGTCCTCGGCTTGCACGGCTCGCGCTCGGACCTCTTCTACTGGCATCGCTACTACATCCCGAGCTACCTCCTCGGCGCGCTGGTGGCCGCGTCCGGTGCGCAGGCGCTCGTCGACGGGCTGCGGAACCGTATCCCGATGCTGCGCGACCGCCGGTGGATCGTGCCGGCGCTCCTGCTGTGCTTTCCGCTGATCCAACTCGCGCTGGGCTGGCGCGCGCACGACCGCAGCCGCTACCGCATCGCCGAGGACTACAGCCGGCGCCTGCTCGCCGGCCTGCCGCCAGGTGCCGATCTGGCCGCATCCGACGACAACATCCTCTTCGTGCTGCTCTATCTGCACCACGTCGAAGGTGTCCGGCCGGACGTGAATCTGATCGCCCAGGGAGTCGGAAATGCCGAGCTGCCGGCCCTGCGGTTCGACCCCTCGGCGAGCCGACTCTTCTTCACCCACCATCCGAACTGGAACCTGCCCGAGCTGGAGGTCGTCCCCGAAGGTCTGGCCTTTCATGTCGTACGCCGCGGCCTCGCGACCGGTCCGGCGAAGCTCGAGCCCCGGCGTCTCGCCGGCGAGGACGATCCGCGCGTGCCGCAGGACTATCTGACGCGCAATCTGGTCGGCGAGTTCCATTTCATGCTCGCTCTCAATCTCGAGCTTTCGAGCTGGCCGGAGGCCGTGCGGGAGCTCGAAGCCGCCGCCGCGGCCGCGCCCGACAACGACGTGCTGCACTACAACCTCGGCCTGGTCTACGAACGTCGCGGCGACCTCTCCGCCGCTCTCGCCGCCTTCGAGCGCTCGCAGGCGATCAATCCCCGGCATCTGGCGGCCCGAGGCCAGGTGCGCGCGGCCGATCGGGTCGCCGACCTGCGCCGCCGGCTCGGCGCCGCGCGCTGAGCCGGACGATTGGACGATCTGCGCCTCTCTCCCATAGAATCCCTCTCCTCGCGAGAGCGGGCCGACGTAGCTCAGCGGTAGAGCAACTGATTCGTAATCAGTAGGTCGCCGGTTCAATCCCGGCCGTCGGCTCCAATTCCTGCTCGCCACTCGCCTCCAGGAGGCATCCGATGCTGCCGCGACCGCGTTCTCGCCGCCCGCTGCCGCTCGCCTTCGGATTTCTGCTGGCCGTCGGCACGCCACCCGCCACGAGAGCCGCTTCTCCCGCCATGACCGAATCCGGAGCGTCCGCCCCATCCTCTTCACTTGCGACGGTTTCGCCGGCTGCGCCAGCTCCGCCGGTCGCACCGGTCCGGCCGCACCGTTTCGCGGAGCACGGACGCGAGCGTGTCGACGACTATTACTGGCTGCGCGACGACTCGCGCCGCGATCCCGAGGTGCTGGCCTACCTCGCGGCCGAGAACTCCTACACGCAGGCGGTCCTCGCGCCCACCGAGCCGCTGCAGGCGCGCCTCTACCAGGAGCTCGCGGGACGGTTGAAGCAGGACGACGATACGGTGCCCTACCGCAAGGACGGATACTGGTACTACCGGCGCTTCGAGGCCGGCCGCGAATACGACCGGATCTACCGCCGGCGCGACGCTCCCGGCGCACCCGAGGAGCTGGTCCTCGACCTCAACGAGCGCGCCCAGGGACACGACTACTATGCCGTCGGCGGCTGGAGCGTAAGTCCGAACGGCGAGCTCCTCGCCTGGACCGAAGACACCGTCAGCCGCCGGCAATACACGATCCGCGTCCGTGACCTCGCGAGCGGCGAAGTGCGCGCCGACGCGATTGCCAACTGCGCCGGCGAAGTCGTCTGGGCCAACGACAACAGGACCCTGTTCTACATCGAGAAGGATCCGGTGACGTTGCTCGGATTCCGGGTGCGCCGCCACGAGCTCGGCAGCAATCCGGCGACCGACCCGGTGGTGTGGGAGGAGAAGGACAACTCCTTCTACACCGAGATCGGCAGGTCGAAATCGGGGCGCTTCGTCTTCATCGTGTCGCAGAGCACTGTCGCGAGCGAAGTCCGCCTGCTCGACGCCGGGCGCCCCGCCGAGCCGTTCCGGCTCTTTCTGCCGCGCGAGCGCGACCACGAGTATTCGGTGGAGGACCTGGGCGACCGCTTCGTCGTGCGCACCAACTGGGGGGCGAAGAACTTCCGTCTGATGATCGCGCCTGCCGCGACGACCGCCGACCGCGCGACGTGGCGCGACCTCGTGCCGCATCGCGAAGACGTCTTCATCGACGGCTTCGAGGCGTTTCCCGGCTTCGTCGCCATCGCCGAGCGCTCCGCCGGTCTCCGCCGCCTGCGCATCAAGCCTCTCGATGGCTCGCCCGAGCGTCCTATCGAATCCGACGAGCCCGACGCGACCGCCTGGCTGGCGTACAACTCTGAGCAGCAGACGACGAAGGTACGTTACGCCTACACCTCGCTGCGCACGCCGGTGACGACCTGCGAGCTCGACGTCGCGACCGGCGAGCGCGCGATCCTCAAGCAGCAGCCGGTGCTGGGCGGCTTCGATCCGGCGCGCTACGTCACCGAGCGCCTCTTCGTGCCGGCCCGCGACGGCGTCCAGGTCCCCGTTTCGCTTCTCTATCGCCAGGGCTACGCGGCGAACGGCAAGGCACCCCTGCTGCTCGAGGCCTACGGCGCCTATGGCTACTCGAGTGATCCCTATTTCGACTCCGACGTCCTCTCGCTGGTCGACCGCGGCTTCGTCTATGCGGTCGCGCATGTCCGCGGCGGGCAGGAGATGGGCCGCGCCTGGTATGAAGACGGCAAGCTCCTGCGGAAGAAGAACACCTTCTTCGACTTCATCGACGTCACCGAGGGCCTGGTTGCGCGCCACTACGCCGCGCGGGACCGCGTCTTCGCCATCGGCGGAAGCGCCGGCGGCCTGCTGATGGGCGCGATCGCCACGATGCGGCCCGATCTCTATCGCGGCGTCATCGCCGCCGTGCCTTTCGTCGACGTGATCACGACGATGATGGACGAGTCGATTCCGCTGACCAGCAACGAGTTCGACGAGTGGGGCGACCCGCGGGTGAAGGAGCACTACGACTACATGCTCTCGTACTCGCCCTACGATCAGGTGAAGGCGCAGGAGTACCCGAATCTTCTCGTCACGACCGGCCTCTGGGACTCGCAGGTGCAGTACTACGAGCCGGCCAAGTGGGTGGCCAGGCTGCGCGCGCACAAGACCGGTTCGAATCGCCTGCTCCTCAAGACCAACATGGAGGCCGGACACGGCGGCAAGTCCGGGCGCTTCGAGCGCCTCAGGGACACCGCCCTGTACTATGCCTTCATGCTCGATCTCGCCGGCGTCCGCGAGTAGCGCCGTGCCGTCCACCCGTCCCGACGCCTCGGTCGCCCGGCTCGCCGGCCAGCTCGACGAGATCACCCGCCTCGTCCGCTTCCAGCCGGACCTGCTCGCGCTGCGCGCCGACAGCGTGTCGCAGTGGTCTGTCGGCCTGCAGCTCGATCACATCCTGCGGGTGCTGGAGTTCGGGCAGCAGGTGCTCGGCGGAGTGGAGACTCCCCTGCCGCGCGGCATGAACCTGACCGGGCGCATCGTGCTCGCCCTGGGGTGGTTTCCGCGCGGCGTCGCCAAGTCTCCGAAGCGGGTCCTGCCGGCGGAGCAGTCGCCGGCCGATCTCGCGGAGCGCGCCGCCCACCTGCGCCGGGTGTATTGCGAGACGCCGCTCTCCGCTGCGGTCTTCGCCGACAAGCGACCGGTCTTCCCGCACCCGGTCTTCGGCGGGCTCACGGCGGAGCAGGGACTCCACTTCCTCGGCATCCACACCCATCACCATCTCAAGATCGTCGCCGACATCCGGCGCCGCAGCTGACGCCGCGCCGCCGACCGGAGAGACCGCCATGCCCGACGCCCCCGACCAGCCTTACCGGCTTTCGCAGGCCGCCTCCGCCGGGGGCTGCGCGGCGAAGATCGGTCCGGGCGACCTGCGCACCATGCTCGCGAGTCTCGGAGCCGGCGGCCCAGCGGCGGGATTGGGCGGCGCCATCGTCTTCGCCGAGCCCGGCACCCGCGTGCTGGTCGGACCCGAGACGCTCGACGACGCCGGCGTGCTGCTCTTCCGCGGACAGGCGCTGATCGCCACGACCGACTTCATCCCGCCGGTCTGCGACGACCCGTTCCGTTTCGGCCGTATCGCGGCGACCAACGCGATCTCGGACGTCTACGCCATGGGCGGCCTGCCGCTCTTCGCGCTCAACCTCTGCTGCTTCCCGGCCGACGCGCCGGCCGAGGCGCTCGCGGGCATCCTCGCCGGGAGCGCGGCGGCCTGCGGCGCGGCCGGTGCCGCGGTCCTGGGCGGCCATTCCATCCGCGACAAGGAGCTCAAGTTCGGTCTCGCGGTGGTCGGCTACGGCGATCCGGACCGCCTGTTCACCAATCAGGGGGCACGACCCGGCGATCGCCTGCTGCTCACCAAGCCGCTCGGCAGCGGCGCGCTGGTGAACGCCTTCAAGTTCGACCGCCTCGACGCGGCGGGACTGGAGCCCGCGCTCGTCGAGATGGAGCGTTCGAACGCCGAGGGCGCCCGCCTGGCGCGCCTTCACGGCGCAACCGCGGCGACCGACGTCACCGGCTTCGGCCTCGCCGGCCATGCCTGGAACATCGCCCGCAACTCGGGTGCCGCGCTCGAGATCGACTTCTCCGCTCTGCCATTCCACCCGCGCTTCTTCGAGCTCACCGAGGCCGGAGTGACGACTGGCGCGACCGGAGCCAACCGGCGCCACCTGGCGCCGCATGTGAAGTGGATGCGGGACCGCAGCGAGGTCGAGCAGGCGCTGGTCTTCGACCCCCAGACCTCCGGCGGCCTGCTCCTTTCCGTGCCCGAGTCGGCCGTCGACACGATCCTCGGCGCGCTCGCCGCCAGCGGCCACCGCGCCGCCGAGATCGGCGAAGTCGTCGCCGGCGAGCCGCAGCTGCGATTTCTCTAGCGCCCGCGGCTATTCGAAGCGCAGGGCGTCGATGGGGTCGAGCGCCGCGGCGCGGCGCGCGGGATAGAAGCCGAAGAAGATGCCGATGAGGGCGGCGAAACCGAAGGCCATGAGAATCGGCGCCGCACCGAGCGAGACCGGCCACCCGGCGTAGCGGGCGATGAGCTCGGAGGAGACCACGCCCAGCACGATGCCGGCGATGCCGCCGACCACCGAGAGCACCACCGCTTCCAGCAGGAACTGCGCCAGGACATGGCGTCCCTTGGCCCCGATGGCCATGCGGATGCCGATCTCGCGGGTGCGCTCGGTGACCGACACCAGCATGATGT
>CAZQTL010000117.1:0-12714 GCA_964595975.1 uncultured Thermoanaerobaculia bacterium
AGAGGCCGCCGTCGCGGCCCGCCTGCCGCTGCACACCCGCGAGTTCCTGATCGCCGATCTCCCGCCGGCGGCCGCGCAGCCACTGCGCCGGATCCTCGCCGGCCGCCTCGACCAGGCGGCCGTGCGCGCGGTGGCGGACGGCGGCGATCGCGTGCGCATCGCCTGCGCGGCGGCGCAGCCAGCGCTGCTCGTCGTCGCCTCGACCTTCGACCGGCGCTGGCAGGCCCGTAGCGGCCGCCTCGAGCTGCCCGTCTTCGAGACCGCCGCGGGCTACATGGCCGTGCTGGTTCCGGCAGGAGAGAGCGCTGTCGAGCTGCGCTTCCGCGATCCGTGGGTCAGCCTGGGGGCTGCGATCTCGGCGACGACTCTGCTCGTAGCGCTCGCTCTCGGTCTCCGCCGCCGGCGGCTCGCGCGCGCCGCCTCGCTCGACTGACCGCTGCCATACAATCGGCTGCACTGTGCCGCCGCTCGGGTTCTTCGTCGTCTATGCGGGCCTCGTGGGTCTCATCGTCGGCAGCTATCTCAACGTCGTCGTCCATCGCCTGCCGCATCAGCAGTCGACGGTGCTGCCGCGCTCGCGTTGTCCGAAGTGCGGCGCGGCGATCCGCGCCCGCGACAACCTGCCGGTGCTCAGCTGGCTGCTGCTGCGCGGGCGCTGCCGCGACTGCGGCGCGCCGATCTCGGTGCGCTACCCGCTGATCGAGCTGCTGACCGGCGCCCTCTTCGCCGGCGCCGTGCTGCGCTTCGGCCCCACGTTCACCGCCGTCGGCGCGGCCCTGTTCTGCGCCGCCCTGGTGGCGCTCGCGGCGATCGACGTCGAGCACTTCCTGCTGCCCGACAGGATCACCCTGCCGGGGATCGTCATCGCCCTGGCGATGCAGCCACTGCTCGCCTGGGGGGCGCTCCCCAACGCCTTGCAGGGAGCGCTCTTCGGCGCCGGCATCCTGCTGGTGATGGCTGGCCTCTGGGAGGTCCTGCGGGGCGTCGAGGGAATGGGCCTGGGCGACGTCAAGATGCTCGCCATGATCGGCGCTTTCCTCGGCGTGCACGGAGTCGTCGTGACGCTGGTCTTCGCCTCGCTCGCCGGCTCGCTGGTCGGCGTGACGCTGCTCGCCCGCGGCGCGATCGAGCTCCAGGGCAAGCTCCCCTTCGGGCTCTTCCTGGCGCTCGGCGCGGCGGTCGCCCTGTTCGCCGGCGAGCCGCTGGTGCGCTCCTACCTCGCGCTTCTATGAACCGCTCTCGCGGCCTGCGGCGGGAAGCGTCGATCCTCCTTCCGGCTGCGCTACTCCTCTTCGCGCTGCTGGCGGCGGTGACGCTGCTCTCTTACCGGACGGCGGTCGGCCGGTTCGCCGCCGAGCGCGAACAGGCGACGCTCAGGCTCGCCGGCGCGCTCGCCGATGCAGTGCGGCTGGCGAAGAACGAGGATCTCGGTCTGCTGGGTCGCTGGCTGCCACCCGGCGCAGCGCTGGCGGTCTACGACGCGCACGGCGCGCCCGTCGGCAGCTTCGGATTCGCCGACAACGCCTCGCTGGCGCTGCCATCCTCGGCCATGCCCGCGCCCGCGACGCCGCGCCTCGACGGCCTCGGACCCCGTCCAGCCGGCGAGGCGTCCGCGCCGGCGGCCCTCCGCGCCTTCGTGCCATTCAGCCGCGGCGCACAGCGATTCCTGCTGCGTCTGGACGTCCCGGAGCCCGAGCTCTTCGCCCAGCAGCGGAGCCTGCGGCTGCTCACGCCCGCGGTTCTCGGGCTCGCGGCGGCGGCGGCGCTGCTGGCGATCTTCTTTCTGCGCGCGCTGATGCAGCCCTACGAAGAGCTGCTCGACAAGGTCCGGGCGGCCGTGCCCACGGGTCCCGAGCCGCTTGCCGGCGCCGCGCGACAACGCGCCGGCGACGACGTCGAGTCGCTGCTCGCCACGTTCGATCGCGCGCTCGCCGCCCTGCGCAGCGAGAGCGGCAGCGCCGAGCGGACGACCTCCGGCGACGCCGGGGCGCTCTCGCCTGGCGACGAGCTCTCCGCCGTCGAACGGACACTCGGACCGCAGCTCGAAAGCGGCCTGCTGCTGTTCGACCGTGGCGGAGCGCTGCTGGCGGCCAATCCGGCCGCCGTGGAGCTGCTCGGTGGGGATCTCGACGCCCTGCGGGCTGCGGCGGGCTCGGCGTCGGCCGCAGCCGAAGCGGCGCTTGCGATGCACCCGGAGCTGCACGCCCTGGTCTCCGCCGCGACCGCGGACGGACGTTCGATTCCGCGCGCCTCGGTCGCCATCGTGCGCGGCGGGCGGCGCGTCGAGCTCGGGCTCACGCTGCAGGCGCTGCGGCGCGGCAAGGAAGACGGCGCAGGCGGCTATCTCGTCCTGTTCGCGGATGTCACCGATCTCTCGCGCCGCGAATCCGAGGAGCGCTTCGCCGCCGGACTCGCCCAGCTGGGCGAGCTCTCGGCCGGCGTCGCCCACGAGCTGCGCAACAGCCTGGCGACCGTGCAGGGTTATCTCTCGCTCGCGGCGCGGCGCGACCTGCCGGCGGCGGCGCGGGAAGAGCTCGCCGAAGCCCGGCGCGAAGCGGGCGAGCTGGCGCGAATCGTCGACGATTTCCTCACTTTCGCCCGACCCGGGTCGGGCGCTCTCGAAGCCGTGGATCTCGGGGCGCTGCTCACCCGGGCGACCGGCGACCCGGCGCTCGCCGGCGTGACCTTCCACTACGTTCCCGCCGCGACTCCCCCGCCACCGATTACCGGCGATCCGCATCTGCTGCAGCGCGCCCTGCGCAACCTGCTGCTCAATGCGGCCCAGGCGACCCTGGCGCGCGCCGCCCGCGACGCCTCCCCCCCCGGCCCGGTCGTGGTCCGCCTGCAGTGCGAGGCCGGTCTGGCAAAGATCACGATCGACGACTCGGGCACGGGCCTGGCGCCGGAGATCCGCGACCGCTTGTTCGAGCCTTTCGCCTCGGGGCGGTCGGGCGGCGCCGGGCTCGGCCTCGCGCTGGCCCGCCGGATCGTCCTCATGCACGGCGGCAGCCTCGAGCTGGTGTCCCTGCCGGGCCAGGGGGCGCGCGCAGAGCTGCGCCTCCCTCTTGGCCAATCTGATACCGCAAGTAACACTTGACCCACCCTGGACTTTCCCTCTTTCGCCGACCTTGCTGTAAGAGCGGCAAACAATCAGGTTGCCTCCGTATCGAGAAGTCGCGATCGACTGGTATCGAGGTTGCTTTGGATTCCGTCAGGCCTCCGGAGGAGAACCCATGAAGTCAGTTCCCCCTCACGACACGACGTCCTCTGCCTGTCCGGCTTCGACCGAAGCCGGCTTTTCGGTCATCGAAGGACTGATCGCGGCGTTGATGTTGCTCGTCATCACGCTGGGCATCCTGCCGCTCTTCTCGCGCGCCATGGCCAACAACGTCAAGGGCAACGACTCGTCGCGGCAGGCGAACGCAGTCATCGGCGCCTTCGAGACCTCCGGCAAGGTGCCCTACAACTCGGACATCATGACCGTGCCCTCCGGCTCCACCTCCCTGGTGGTCACCGACTTCCTGGCCCTCAAGAAGATCGCCTCCCCGACCGGTGGCATCGACCAGGCTCTGTCGACGCGCTGGGAGCTCGCCGCCGATCTCGGAAGCTATGACGAGCCGGTGATGAGCCGGCAGCGGACCGTCCAGTACTTCAGCCTCGACGATCTCGACGACAATCAGACCTTCGACAACCCGCTCGACGGCAGCGTCGAACCCCGGCTGGTGCACTTCAAGGTCGTCGACGTCGCCGTCCAGGATCTCACCGGCACGGGGACCCGTCCCTACCTCATGCGCAGCATCCAGGCCTACTGAGGACCGCGCCGAATGTCCGACAACTCCTCCCGCTCCCGTCAGGCCGGCTTCTCGCTGATCGAGTTGCTGATCGGCATGCTGATCGCGATCGAGATCCTGGTCGCCGCGCTCACTGTCTTCGACGTCCACAACCGGCTGGCCCGCGTTCAGTTGCAGATCACCGACATGCAGCAATCACTCCGCGTCGCGCAATACGACATGGTGCGCACCACGCGCCTGGCGGGGCGCGGAGGCATTCCTGCCGCCTTCCGGGTCGATCCCGACGACATCTCCGTGCCGTGGCTGCGCGGCCAGGCGGTGGAGGTCCGCGACAACGTCGCCGACGGCGGCGACAATGTGGTCGCCCTCGGCGCCAGGGAGCCGGAGGCCCTGCCGGGGACGGACATCCTGACGGTGCGCGGCTGCATCTCGGGGCTCCTGTTGCAGATGAACAGCCCGGCCGACTTCGCTACCCCCGACCTGACCATCCGCAGGAATCTGCTGAACGGCCGTTCGCAGGACCTCTCGCAGCTGCTCGAGAGCGGCTTCTCCGGCCCGATACTGCTGCAGAGCGCCGCGGACCGTAACCAGTTTGCGGTCGCCGAAGTCACGGGCGTCGCCGGCGATGCCGATGCGGTACGCCTGCAGATCTCCTTCACCTCGGCGCTCACGCCGCCGAATCCGCTCGTCGCCGCGCCGCCGGGCGGCTTCGTGCCTGGCTTCGCGTGCGTGCTCGAGGAGTACCGGTACTACATCCGGAGGAACTTCGAGACCCCCGGAGACAACTCGACGCCGCTCAAACCGCGCCTCACCCGGGCGCGCATGATCCCGGGAACGGAGCTCCCCTACGGCGAGGACGACGCCAACCTGACGCTCGATCTCGCCGACGACATCTTCGACCTCCAGGTGGCGCTCGGCTTCGATACCGACTACGACTCCGCGGCGAGCGGCGCCGGCTCCTTCGACGCCGACACCAACGACACCGGACCCGACGACGTGATCTTCGAAGGGGCCGACGACGACGCCCGGGCGGCCGACGACTGGCTGGGGAACTCGAGCTCCGACGACCCCACCGAGGACGAGTACCGGGTCAACGCCGGCATCGGCGGCCGCCCGGTCAAGCTCTATTTCGTCCGCATCACGACAGTCGCGCGTACGGCTCGCCCCGACCCGAGGTACACCGCGCCCGACTTCGACCCGGTCGCCGGCGTGGACTTCGTCGAGAACAACGACTACGACCAGGCTCCGGCCGACGTCTTCAAGCAGGGCGAGAATCTCCAGTACCGCCACCGGATCCTGCAGACCGTCGTCGCCCTGCGCAACCTCTAACTCCGCCCCGCGATCGAGGCCCCCATGACCGTCCAGGAAACCTCCCCCGCCGCCCGCCGCTCCGAGTCCGGAAGCGCCTACCTCGCGACCATGCTCGTCCTGGTGGTGCTCACGATCCTCGGCCTCTCGCTCGCCGTCATCACCCAGACCGAGGTGCTGATCAGCGGCAGCGAGAAGCAGGCGGTGCGACAGCTCTTCGCCGCCAGCTCGGGCGTTCAGGCCGCCGCCGCCTACGAGCTGGTGAGCCGCGACTCCGCCAGTCACCGGATGCGGATCGGACAGCGCAGCGAGGACATCCTCGGCCAGACGACGGTGATCGGCGACGATCTCTGTACGACGCCCTTTCTGCAGCTCAGCACGACCAACTGCAACCTCTGCAAGGTCAACGAAGGCGACTACTTCGCCGTCGGCTACGGCATCACCGCCGCCGCCCTGCGCCGCGGCGACAGCGATCTCGGCGCCCGCAAGTCGGTCGGCTCCATGGTCACGTTCGAGCCCTGGCAGGCGAACCCGACCAACTACCAGCTCGCCGGTGACGCGCCGCTCAAGACGCCCGACGACCCGACCGTCGATGTCGATCCGGCGACGGAAGTCGACCCCTGCGAAGGCATCTACCTCAAGATCTAGCGTCCAGGAGAACCGACGATGAATACCCGCACTCCGATGCTCTCTCTCCGGCGCGCCTTCGCGGCGGCCGCGGCGACAACCGCCCAGCTGGCGGCGTTCGCCGGACTGGTGGCGCTCTCCGCCGCACCCGCCACCGCCGACGACCGCGACATCCTGCGCGAATCGACGACCAAGCCCTATCTGTTCGTCATCCTCGACACCTCGGGCTCGATGAACTGGGCGCCGAAGTGTACCGCCGCCCAGGTTGCCGCCGGCGTCTGCACGTATCATTGTGAAACTGGGGACTGCGCTACGCCGCGCGACGGAGACGACCCGGCTTCGAAGTTCCGGCAGGCCAAGGAGGCGCTCTACGAGGTTCTGAAGTCGGTCGATGACGTCGACCTCGGATTCGCGACCTTCAATGCCGACGACGAGGCCGCGACGGGCAAGCACTGGCTCTACCGCGTCTCGGCGAGTCAGCCTTCGGGCTTCTTCACTCTCGCCGGCGGTGTCACCTTTCCTGTCGCCGGCAGCGACGAAGTCTTCGGCGCAGTCCTCACCTGCAATGAAGGCACCGGTGACGGCAACGTCTCCTGCTTTCCAACGACAGCCAGCGGTTGCGGCGGCTCGAGCAACGTGTGCAACCCCGCTGATACGAATGACACGTGGGAGTACACCCGCTTTCGGCGAGTTCCACGCCTCGGAGTCGCCGGCAACACAACCCTCGACCGCTACCTGAGAGTGCCGACCGGCAGCACCCGCTACCGGGTGCGCTACTCCGGCGCCGTCACCTATGGCAACCCCAGCATCGCTGTGACCGTTCAAGTCTCGGCCTGCACGAATGCCAAGTGCACTTCCCCGACAAGCCTTGGCTCCAAGACGATCAACTACGACCGAGTCGGCGACTTCATCATGTGGGACTACCGAGTATCACGTACCGTCAACGTCGGGTCTGCTTCCGACGGCTACTTCGGCTTTCAGGAGTCGACCTCGGGAGGAGCCTGCAATGGATGGGATCCCAATTCCGACACCACTGCGGACGAATACGTCAACGGTGCGAGTCAATCCAATCTTAAACAGATCACTGGAGTCGCCGGAGGCAATCCGGCGCCGTATTACGACGCGACGGGAACGGCGAATGACTGGCGATTCGAATACGGCGATGTCATTCCCCTGTCCTGGACCGTCAGCAACAAGGATCTCCTGCTGAAGCGCCTGGCACCTAGATTGAACGGTGGCGACCCGGCGACCGATCCAGAGGCATTTGCCAACGCCACCTATCTGGCCGACCTCAAGTCCGGTTCGGAGGGCTACCTGCGGGTCAAGAACTTGACGCAAAAGCCGCTGATCCCGATCAGTTCGACACCGCTGGGCGCGGTGCTCGTCAGCTTCCGCAACTGGTACAAGGGCTGTACAGCCAGCACCGGCGCCTGCAACACGTCCACAGGATGGGACGACTTTGCTGCGGCTCAGGATCCCTCCTGGGGTTGCCGGCGGAAGTTCGTGCTCGTGCTGACCGACGGCGACGAAACCTGCGGCGGCAGTCCGTGCGCCATGACCGACGTCCTCGACGATACCGACGGCGACGGTGACGGCGTGTCGACGTTCGTCGTCGGCTTTGGCGTACAGGCCGGAGCGAATGCGCTCACCTGCATGGCCGCCAACGGCGGCACCGGTCAACCGATCCTGCCGCAGAACAAGCAGGAGCTGATCGACGCGCTCACCGGCATCCTGTCGCAGGTCCGCGAAGAGGCTTCGGCCTTCGCGTCCGCCGCCGTGCCGCAGGTGCAGGCCAACGCCACCGACAAGATCTTCCTCTCGAGCTTCACGCCGCTCGCCGACGAGGGCTTCTGGGCCGGCAGGATGGACGCCTTCCTCAAGCCCCTGCCGCTCGACGACAAGGGCCGGCCGGACCGCTCGATCCTCTGCGACTCCGACACCAAGTCGAGCTGCTTCCTCTGGGATGCCGGCGACGTGCAGGAGGGCTTCTCCAACGGCACCGGCGTCTATGACCCGAAAGGCCTGCTGCTCCAGGCGCCGAACACCGACGCCGACGGCGTCGACGCCAATCCGCCTTACGACGCGGCCGAGCTGCAGCTCGGCACGGCCGCCGACGAGCGCCGCGTGATCTATTCGCAGTTCAGCGAGGCCGGCAACCGCAAGCTGTTCAGCTACCCGTCGACCAACGCCCAGAAGTACGACCTGTGGACCGGCATGGGCATCAGCTACATCGTCGGCAACACCGCCTCCGAGACCGCGGCCGACAACCGGGCCAACTCGATCATCGCCCGCACCCTGCTCGAGAAGGAGGGCAAGATCGAGACTCCCGATCCGGCCAATCCGGGCGACGTCATCACCACGCCGGTGACCTACCTGCTCGGCGACATCTTCCACGCCGACCCGCTGGTGATCAACAAGCCGTCCGACTTCAACTACTACATGACCGATCCCTACCGGAACGCGCGCCTCTGCGCGGCCGCGCCCGATCCCGACCGCTCTCCGCCGCCGTCCTACAAGTGGTTCGCCGACCGCAACTTCTGCCGGCGAACCCTGCTTCTGGCGGCGGCCAACGACGGGCAGCTGCACGCCTTCGACGCCGGCATCTTCCGCGATCCGTCGAGCGGCAGCGGCGAATGCCTCCTGCCGGCGAAGGATCTCGACGGCGACGGCACCGCGGAAACCGACGAGTTCGAGGACGGCCTCGTCGACTACGACCTCGACGACACCGTCGAGTCGCAGAACGAGCACGTCATCGACGGTGAGTACGACAACGGCAGCGGCAAGGAGGTCTTCTCCTTCATTCCGCGCGCGATGCTCAAGCCGATCCTGACCCTGGTCGAGGACCACGATCGCAACAAGGGGCCGTGGGGAATCGACGGCAGCCCGCGCGTCGACGACGTCTTCATCGATCCGCTGGCCTCCGAGAACGGCTCGACGACCTGCCTCGACCGCGAGTGGCGGACGGTGCTGGTCGGCGGCTATCGCGAGGGCGGTCCGGGCTATTACGCGCTCGACATCACCCAGCCCGACACGCTCGACAACAAGAACGTGCCGGAGCCCGCCAACACCTATACGCCGTCGTGCTTCGACGGCGGCGCCGATTGCGGCAACCGCCCCTATCCCGCGGTGCTGTGGGAGTTCCAGGACGAGCAGAGCGTGCAGGTGAGCGCCGGCGTCTTCGTCACCATGCAGCTCGACGAGGACCTCAACGACGAGCGCGACCTCGGCAACTCGTGGAGCAAGGCGAAGATCGGCCGCATCCGCGTCTGCACCGGCGCCTGCGGGGCGGACGACCAGGAAGACCGCTTCGTCGCCATCTTCGGCGGCGGACTCGGGAAGGACCCGACCTTCCCGCGCGGCAACTACGTCTACATGGTCGACATCGAGACCGGCAAGACGATCTACAAGAAGAAGGTGATCGGTTCGATCGCCGCCGACATCGCCGCGATCGACTCCAACGGCGACAACTACATCGACCGTCTCTACTTCGGCACCACGGCGGGCTTCCTCTACAAGGTCCAGTTCGAGACCTCCGCCGCGTCGCCGATGAAGCTCGCTTCCCAGACCTTCCAGACCCGCAGCGGCGGGGTCAACTACAACTTCTCCGCCGTGCGGCTCATCGGGCCGACGGGCGACACGAAGAGATACGATCCGTTCCAGATCTTCTCGACCGCCGGGCGGCCGATCTACCAGGAGACCACCGCGGTCTACGTCGCCAAGAACGGGCGCCTGGCGCTCGCGGTCGGTACCGGCAATCGCTGGAACCTCTGGCAGAAGGACGGTCTGACCGGGCGCTTCTACGTGCTGCTCGACAAGGATGCGGCGAAGGGGTCCGGCGCCTTCGAAGACACCGACCGCGACGGCGTGCTGAACATCACCTGCAGCGGCTGCACACAGCCGCTCACCGAGGCGAAGTACCAGGCGATCGGCCCGGACGATCCGAACGACGCCGATACCGCGCTCAATCTCCTCTACGACGGCAACGGCACCGGCAGCCTTCCCGGCTGGTATCTGACGCTGCAGCCCGACGAGAAGATCATCACCGAGGCGTTCTCCCTCGCCGGGATCACCATCTTCACCTCCTTCCAGCCGACGGAAGTGGAGAACGACGACGGCACCTGCAGCCGCGCCGGCAAGAGCCACATCTTCATCGTCGGCACGGTGACGGCCCTGGGCTACAGCATCCCGACCGGCGGCGACCTCTCCGATCGGGCGCGCTACACCGAGGTGCAGCAGTTCACCACCCCGCCGTTCGTCGAACAGAGCGCCACCAAGAACCCGGAGGGCGGCGCCGGTTCGGACCAGCACGCCGACTACATCACCGAGTCGCTGGCGCTCATCCGCGACGAGCTCAAGACGCTGCAGTCGACACGGTGCCGGTACGCGAACTACACTCAGAACATCAAGACGATCCGCTCGGATACCGGACTGGTGTTCATCGCCCCGGTGCCGCTGTGCATCGACCCGTCGAGCTGGAAGGAGTTCTGATGCCGAGAGTCCAACGCGCTTCCCTGCTGACCGCCGCCATCGCCGGCACCCTGGCCGTGGGGCTCACGGCCACCGCTGCGCGCGCCGACTGGCTGGTGCTGCGCGATGGTGCCCGCATCGAGACGAAGGGCACCTGGAAGGTCGACGGCCGCAAGGTGCTCTTCACGATGCCGAACGGCACCCTGTCGGTCCTTCGAACGGACGACGTCGACCTCGACCAGAGCGCGCTCGCCACCACCCAGGCGCGCGAGGCTCCGCCCATGCCGGCGGTACCGGTCAAGGAGAAGAAGGAGCCGGTTCTGCGCCTGACGGAGAAGGACATTCCCCCGGTCGGCAGCCTCTCCGACGATGCTTCCGGAAAGGACGGAGAGGGCAAGGAAGGGGCGGACAAGAAGGAGGAAGCCTCCGCGCTCGAAGTGATCTCCTGGGAGAAGACCGAAAACGCCACCGGCGACGGGCTCGAGATCTTCGGCACGATCAAGAATGGCAGCCCCAACATCATCACCACCCCGACCCTGCTGGTGGCGATCTACGACGCCGACGGAGGCCTCCTGGCGACCAACGGCGGCGACATCAACTCGCCGCAGATCCAGCCGGGAAAGACCGCCAACTTCCGCGTCGCTTTCCCCGGTGTGCCGGATTTCGCGTCGGTGAAATTCGATGCCCAGGGTCGCGGTTTCAAGCCGCGGGTGGAGAACGCCCAGGTCGACGAGAGCGAGGCCGAGGAGTACGAGGAGCCGGCGGAAGCGCCGGTCGACGAGGGGACTTCCGGCGACGCCGACGAGCCGCCGCCGCTCTGAGCCGGTTCGACCACCGGATCCCGAAGGCGAAGGGCCGGCAGCTGCCGGCCCTTTTTTATTCTCCGGCCTTCCCGCCGCCGGCCATCCTCAGTCGCGGTAGCGCGGGTAGCCTTTGAGGTCGTGCTCGTCGATGCGCCGGAGGAGCGTCCGGTAGCTGATGCCAAGCGCGGCCGCCGCCTGCCGCTTGTCGCCGCCGGCGTCGCGGAGCGCCCGGCGGAGCTCCTCGAGCCTCGCCTCCGCCGCCGGCACGCCCTCCGCGGAGCCTTCCGCGGCGCCCGGGGAGCCGGGCTCGCCGCCGACCCTCCTGCCCAGGAGCCGTCCCACCTGCTCCGCCGACAGGCGCTCGCCGGGAGCGAGGATGGCGGCGCGCTCGAGGACGTTGGCGAGCTGCCGCACGTTCCCCGGCCACGGCTCGGCGGCAAGCAGAGCGAGGGCATCGGGTGCGAGCTCGAACGGCGCGAGCTTCAGTCGCGCCGAGATCTCGCCCGCGAGGTGCCGGGCGACCAGCGCAATGTCGCTCGCGCGCTCGCGCAGCGGCGGCAGCTCGATCGGGAAGATCTCCAGGCGGTAGAGCAGATCGGCACGGAACGTCCCTGCCGCGACCATCTGCGCCAGATTCCGGTTGGTCGCCGCCACCAGGCGCACGTCGGCGGTCAGCGTCGCGCCGCCCCCGACGCGCTCGAAGCGACCGTCGTCGAGCACCCGCAGCACCTTCGCCTGCACGGCGAGCGGCAGCTCGCCCACCTCGTCGAGCAGCAGCGTGCCGCGGCTCGCCAGCTCGAAACGCCCCGCGCGCCGCCGGTCGGCGCCGGTGAAGGCGCCCTTTTCGTGCCCGAAGAGCTCCGCTTCGACCAGCGTCTCGGGGATCGCCGCGCAGTTGACCGCCACGAACGGGCCGGAGCTGCGCGGCGACAGCGCGTGCAGGGCGCGGGCGAAGAGCTCCTTGCCGGTGCCGCTCTCGCCGAGGAGAAGGACCGTGCTCTCGGTCGGCGCCACCCGTTGCAGGGCGCGCAACGCGGCGCGCAGCGCCGGGTGGGCCCCCACGATCGGCGGCGCCCCGGAGGGCGCGAAGACCGGCTCGATGCGCTCCTCTTCGACCAGCGAGGCGACCAGGCGAAAGAGCCGGTCGAGATCGACCGGCTTTTCCAGGAAGTCGGCGGCGCCGAGCTTCATCGCCGCAACCGCGGAGGCGACCGAGCCGAAGCCCGTGAGCACGATGACGGGCGGCGGCGGCGTGCGCGCGCGCGCCAGGGCGAGCACATCGAGTCCGCTGCCGTCGGGAAGCATCAGGTCGGAGAGCACGAGGTCGATGCGCTCCGTCGCGGCGAGCTCGGCCCTTGCCGCGGCGAGGTCGGCGGCGGCGGCGACGTCATAGCCCTCGCCGGCGAGCGCCCGCGCCAGCATCCGGCGCAGCGATTCGCGGTCCTCGACGACGAGCAGCCGGAGCGCCATGGTCAGAGCGTCTCCGGGCTCTCCGGGAGTACCGGCGACACCGGCTCTTCCGGGCCCCCGCCAGCGCGGGCGCGCGCGACGGCGCGCGCCAGCGTCTCGTCGTCGGCGGGATCGACGGTGCGCAGGTCGAGCCAGAGCCGGCCCTCGCGCAGCGCGCCCAGGACCGGCGGCAGGCCGTCGCCGCCGCCACGCAGGCGGCGAGCAACCCGCTCGTCCGCCGGCAGGGCGAGCGCCTGCCCGGCAAGCGG
>CAZQTL010000118.1:0-12592 GCA_964595975.1 uncultured Thermoanaerobaculia bacterium
CGCCGGCGACTGGCTGGGGAGTGCGCCCTTCTTCCAGGCGCCGCTCTATCCGTACCTGGTCGCCATCGTCTACCGCTTCGTCGCCGCGACACCGGTTGCGGTCTATCTGCTGCAGATCGCGGTCGCTGTCCTTGGCTGCTGGGCTCTGGTCCGGGTGGCCGAGGTCCTCGCCGGACCGCGCGCCGCAGGCGCCAGCGGTCTGCTGTTCGCGCTCTACACGCCTTTCTGGTTCTACGACGTGCAGCTGATGAAGGAGAGCTTCGCCGTTTCGGCGGTCTCTCTGCTTCTCCTCCTCCTCTTGCGGGCCCGTTCGAGCGACCGGCTTGCGCCCTGGTTCGCGGCCGGAGTCGTCGCGGCGTTCCTCGCCCTGCTGCGCGAGAACATGCTGCTGGTCGTGCCGTGGCTTCTCTTGCTCGCGGTGCGCGAAAAGACCGGTAAAGGATGGATGTCGGCGGGGCGGCGGTGTGGCTTGCTGTTGCTCGGACTGTCGCTGCCGCTTGCTCTGGTGGCTCTTCGCAACGCGGCGCTCGGCGGCGGCTTTCTGCCCACGACCTCGCAGGGCGGGGTCAACTTCTTCATCGGCAACAACTCGCTGGCGGACGGGACGTATCGGCCACTGGTACCCGGCAAGCAGGTTCCTTCGTACGAGCGCGAAGGGGCGCGGATTCTCGCCGAGCAGGCGGTCGGACATCCCCTGGCGGCGAACGAGGTCTCCGGCTACTGGTTCGGCCGCGCTCTCGCCTGGGCTCGAGCCGAGCCCGCGGATTTCGTCCGCCTGCAGTTCGCCAAGCTCGGGCTCTACTGGGACGGTTACGAGTGGCCGGATGCGGTGGACTACTACTGGATGAAGTCCATCTCGCGGCCCTTGCGGTTGCCGTTGCTCGAGTGGAGCGCGGCGGCGCTGCTGGCGCTCTGGGGGCTCCTGCTCGAGCGCCGGCGGCTCGCGGTCTGGGCGCCGGTCTTGCTGTTCGAGCTCGGCTGGATGCTCTCGGTGGTGGCGTTCTTCGTCTTCTCGCGCTATCGCTTGCCGGCGGTGCCGGGGCTCCTGCTGCTGGCGTCGATCCCCGTGGCGCGCGCGGCGGAGGCTTTCAGCAAGGGACAGAGGCGGCGAAGCGGAGCGATGTTCGCCGGCATCGCCTTTCTCTGGCTCGCGCCCCATGTGCCTGGCTATGCGCCGCGCACCGACCTCGTCGAGTTCAATCTCGGCCGGCTCGCCGAGGAGCGCGGCGAACTCGCTGCGGCCGCAGGACACTACGAAAGAGCCCTGGCCGCCGATCCAGGCAACCTCTCCGCGACTCTGAACCTCGGCACACTCGCCGCCCGCGCCGGCGACTACGCGACTGCCAGGTCGCGCTTCGAACGCGCCGTCGCCCTCGCTCCCGACTCCGACGACGCGCATGCCAACCTCGGTGGGGCCTTGCTGGCGCTGGGCGACCTGGAGGGTGCGGAGCGCGAGCTCACCCGCACGCTCGCGCTGAATCCGGAGAATCGCTTCGCACGGCACAACCTGGAGGTCCTGCGGCAGCGGCGAGCCGAACCGCACGCGCAATGATCCAACGACCTCCCGGCTCGAAGCGACTTCCGCCGCTGGTCCTGGCCTGCGGCGGTGCCGCTCTGGCATACTAAAGGCGTTGCAGCCTCCAAGGTCGAAAGCACTGCGATGACTCGTGCTCCGGCAGGTGTCGTGCTCCTGGCGGCCGGCCGCGGCAGTCGCCTGCTTCCGCTCACGGCGCACACCCACAAGTCGCTGTTGCCGGTCGCCGGCCAACCCGTACTCCAATACGCCATCGACGAGGTGCTCGGGCACGGAGTCGGGGACGTGGTCGTCGTCACCGGGGACAAGCGTGAATCCGTCGACCGCTTCGTGCGTTCACGATACGGAGCGCGCGTGACCCTGGTCGGGAACGACCGGTACGAAGCCGACACCAATATCCTGTCGGCCGAGATCGGCGTGGGTGCGTTGCGGCATCCGACGGAGGGCTACCTCATCCTCGAGACCGATCTCGTCGTCGAGCCGGCAGGCTGGCGCTCGATCCTGGACGTCGGCGACGGCGACAGCTCCTACTGGGTGACGCGTGGGTCCTATGGCGAGACGCTCACCGGTGGAGCGCTCCGGGCGGACGACAGCGGCCGGGTTACCGGGCTGGTCTACGCGCCGGTCTATGATCGCGCGTTCGAGGGCTGGCAGAAGCTCGTCGGCGCGCTGTACGTCGGGCGCGGCCAGGTGGCGATGGATCGCGAGCTGAGGCAGCGCGGGATCGGCGATTCCATCGCGCAGTACTATATGGCGCCCTGGGTCCGGCACCTCGCGCTGCTTCCCTGCAGCGCGCGTGCGCTCGAGGGGCTGTTCGCGGAGTCTTTCAACGACCTGGAAGCCTACCGAGCGACTGAACGGAGATTCAGCGAAGTGAGAGCGCGCGAGACACCTTGATGGAGCTCGAGATGGTGGACCCCGCCGCCCTGCGGCACATCGAGGGCTGGAGCGTCCGTCGCGTCAAGTGGCTGCGCGAGAAGATCCTCGCCGAAGGGCGATGGACGAAACCGCTCGCCCTCGACGACACGCACAACCTGGTGCTGGACGGCCAACACCGTCTGGAGGTCGCTCTGGAGCTCGGGCTCAAGCGCATTCCGGCCGTGCGATTCGCCTACGCAGAGGTCACGGTCTGGAGCCTGCGACCCAAGTACTCTTTCACCTGGGAGGGCGTCGTGGGGCGTGTCATCGCGGGCGAACCTTACCCCTACAAGACGGTCAAGCACCGGTTCCCCGAAGCGTTGCCGGCCTGTGACGTCGCTCTCGAGGAGCTCGCGCAATGACGGCTGTTCAGCAGGCGATCGTTCTCGCGGCCGGACGGGGACATCAGGTCGACGGCATGGCGAAGGTGCTCATCCGGCACCCGGTCAGCGGCAAGACCATCCTCGAGCACGCGATCGAGGCCTTCGCCGGCAAACGGGTCGTCGTCGTCGTCGGTTTTCGCGCCATTCACGTCATGGAGTCGGCGCCCCAGCTCCACTACGTCGTCAATCACGACTGGGCCCTCACCAACAACGCCATGAGTCTGGGGCTGGCGCTCGGAGACGAGCCCACCTACGTCGTCTCGGGGGACATCTTCTTCGGCCGAGATCTCGTCGCGCACCTGGACTCCCTCGGACCGGATCTGGTGCTGACCGAGGCGCGCGAAAACCGGGCGCTCACCGCGGTGCACTGCGTGCTGCGCGAGGATCGATCGCTCGCCGAGACCTATCAGGGGCCGATCCGGAACTTCGCGCATCCCGAGGCCGTCGGACTGTTCAAGATCTCCTCCGCCGACCTGCTCCGGCGATGGAAGCGCGTCTGCTTGTCGCACGGCAACCTGTTCGCCGGCCTGGCTCTGCCCTGCGACGGCGCGCCGATCGCATCTGCGCCGGTGGGGGATTTCGAGTTCAGCGAGATCAACACGCCGGCCGACTATCTGCGTTTGCTCGAACGATCGCGCCGCGGATGATCCGATCGATCACCATCGGGCTGCCGCTCGAGACGCTTTCGACCGCCGAGATCGACGAGCGGGTGCATGCCCTCGTCGAGGCCGCGGCCGGGACGCTCGGGCAGCGCGGACTCGCCCCGCGCACGGCGCGATTCACGCTGCCGGCGAGCGGCTCGGAGGGCGAAGCCGAGGGCGTGCTGCTGTCCAAGCTGCGATGGGTCGATGAGCTCGCGCGGACCACGGGCGTCCGCTGGTTCTGTTTGCCCCTAGACTTCGTTTCGCCCGGTCCCCGGCGGGGGCGAATTCAGGCGGCGCTCGACGGCATCGTGCGTTTCGAGCGGATGTTCCTGAACCTCATGCTCGCGGCCGAGCGGCGGATCGCCGTCAACGCCGTTCACGACGTCGCGAAGCTCGTCCTCGACGTCTCGCGCAAGAGCAGCAACGGTTTCGACAACTTCCGCGTCGGCGCTTCGATGAACTGCCCGGCCAACGCCCCGTTCTTTCCGTTCTCGCGGCACGAAGGGTCGAACGTCGGTTTCAGCTTCGCCCTCGAGACGACGCAACTCGCGCTCGAAGCGGTGGGGAGCACCGGCGCGCCGCACGACGCCGGGGCAGTTCGCGACCGGATCGTCGCTGCCGTGGCACCGCGCCTCGCGGAGATCGACCGGCTGGGCGAGAGGCTGGCGGAGGCCAGCGGCACCGAATATCGAGGCCTCGATGCCTCCTTCGCTCCGATGCCGGCGGAGGGTGTTTCGGTGGCGACGCTCGTGGAGCAGATCATCGGCGCCCCGATCGGCAGCAGCGGCAGCGTCTACGCGACGGTGTTCCTGACCGACGCCTTGCGGACGGCGCTCGCAGTCAGTGGCGCGCGTGCCGTGGGCTTCAACGGCGTGATGTACTCGGTGCTCGAAGATCCCGTCCTGGCTGCCTCGAACAACAAGCGGCGGATCACCATCGACGCTCTGCTTGCTTCGGCTGCGGTGTGCGCGTGCGGTCTCGACATGGTCCCAGTGCCCGGGTTGAGCTTCGCCGAGGAGATCGGTGCGGTCATCCTGGATGTGGCGGCGTTCTCGTGCGCGCTCGACAAGCCGCTGGGAGTGCGTCTCCTGCCCATCCCCAACGCCCACGCGAGCGACCTGACCAGGCTGAACCTCGATTTTCTCTGCGACAGCCGGGTGATCGGGCTGACTTCCAACGACCAGCGTCTCGAAACCGCAGAGGCCTCGCTTGGCCTGAGGACTCCGCGGTCATGACGCATTGCCTACGGGGCGCGCGATGATCGACAAGGACAAGGTGAAGGCTTTCTGGGACGCTCGTGCGCAGACCTGGGGCGCAGTCGCCTTCGACAGTATCGCCAACCTCGAGCAGGACCCGGAGGATCTGGCGGTGAAGGTGCGGCTCGAGTCCGACAAGGTTTTCGGCTACCTGCCGGAGGTGAGCGGCAAGACCGTCCTGGACCTCGGCGCCGGAGTCGGACAGTGGGCGTTCCGCTTCCTGGAGCGCGGCGCTGCACGGGTGACCGCGGTCGAATACTCCGCGAACCTGGCGGAGATCGGGCGGCGGGAGGCGGAGCGCCGGGCCGTGACGGGGCTCGAATTCGTCGTCTCCCCGGCGGAGAACTTCGTGGTCGACGCGACCTTCGACGTCGTCTACATCTCGGGCCTCTTCGTCTACATGAACGACGACCAGGCCCTCCGGCTGATGGAGAACCTGCCGTCGTTCTGCCGGCCCGACACGATCGTCCTGCTGCGCGACGGGACCGCCATCGGCGAGCGCTTCGAGATCGACAATCGCATGTCGGACCACCTGCAGACACGTTACTCGGCGACCTACCGCACTGCCGACGACTATCGGGAGATGTTCCGCAGGCGCGGCTTCAGGCTGCTTCGCCACGAGAACATGTTCGGGGAGGGCTGCGGGCTCAACAAGTACCCGGAGACGCGCCTGCGCATCTACGAGTTCCGGCTCGAGACGGAGGTGTCGCCCGGTGCCTAGGATCGCGCCGCCGGGCGGAGCGGTCGATTGGCCCGCTTCGGAGGGCACCCTGGGAGTGGTCGGAGTCGCTCCCTGGGCGACGCTGGACTTCTGCCGTGTGCTCTATCGCGCCGTCCGGGCATCGAAGGACTGGCACTTCCCGCGGCTGTTGCTGGACATCAACACGAAGATCCCGAGCCGTGGACGCCACCTGCAGCTCGGCGAGACCGACCCGTCGGGTGCCATTGCGGCGACGATCGCGGAACTGGCGGGCATGGGCGCGACGATTGCCGTCGTGGTCTGCAACACGGCCCATATCCTCTACGATCGTTGGGCTCCGGGGGCCGCCATTCCGGTTCTCGACATCATCGAAGAGACCGTTCGCCGGGCGGCGGCGGGAGGGGCCATTCGAGTCGCGCCCCTGGTATCGACTTCCCTTGCGGAAGCCGATCTCTATGGAAAGCGAGCGCGAGCGCTGGGTCTGTCGTCGCTTCGCCTGAAACCGGACGACCAGGCGGTGGTCGACGACCTGATCGCCGCGATCAAGCTGTCGGGCAACGTCCCGGCCGCGAGTGCGGCGGCCGTGGACGGGCTATTCGGTCGCCTGCAGGAGAATGGCGTCGACACCCTCCTTGCGGGCTGTACCGAGCTCTCGGTTCTCGAGGAGAGCTCCGCGCGACGAGGGCTCGGTTTCGTCGACTCGAACCTGGCGCTCGCCAGAGCCGCCTTGTCGCGCCTGCACCTTCCGAAAGACCTGATCCGGCCCGAGCTCCCGGCGTAGCGGCGAGATCCGCCGCCGTCTACTTGGCGATCGTCCAGTTGCGGGCGTTGAAGGGGTCCTTGCCGGTGAGCGCCAGCTGCGCCCGGACGACGAAGGCGTCGGGCTCCTGCAGGCTGAATTGCCACGGCACCAGGGTCACGAAGAACGGGTCGTCGCGACCCAGGGCTGCAATCTCTCGATTTCCCAGATAGGGATTCACGCACCCGCCGATCTCTTCGCAGACGATGCGGGGCACTTCGGCGTTCGGCAGGAACTCCTCCGACACCCGCAGGGGGCCGGTGGCACCGACGTCCTTGACCAGAAGTACCGAGCGAGTACGAACGTAGGCGTTGTCCATCGTTCCGCCGGCCAACGCGCGCTGGGAGTGGTCTTCGACGTCTCCGACGATGCCGTGGTCGGAAACGATCACGATCTTCGTGCCGTCATAGACGCCAGCGGACTTGAGGTAGTCGAGATAGTCGGCTGTCATCAGCAATGCGCAGCGGGCCGCGATGGCGTGCTGCAGCGAGAAGACGCTCGGTTGTCCCGATCGTCGCAGCACATCGGCAGGCGGCTCGAAGCGCTCCTGCCTCGGCAGGCAGTCTTCGCCGAGGAAGTAGGGCTCGTGGGGCAGGATGCTCGAGACGATGTTGAGGTTCGATTCGCCGGCGTCCGTGAACGAGAGATCGGGGAAGGCCTTCAACTGAGCCCATACCCTGAAGGTCGTCCCGGCGGAATGATCCAGGAACGGCCGCCACGGACCGCGCATGTGGATCGCCTCCTTCAGCAGGTAGGGAGCGGAGCGCATCGACGCCAGGAGAACGAGCAGGTCCGCGTAGCTGGACTCGGAGATCTTGCGCAAAGGGAAGTGCATCTGCTCGGCGCGACGCTTCACCACCTCCGGCGGAATGTGACTGCAGATCACCCCCGGCAGGTCGATGAAACTGCAGTCTCCCTCCATGGTGAAGCCGAGGCCGCCCGGGTTGACGAGATTGACCCGGTAACCCTTGCGCGCGAAGTTGTAGGGAAGTATCGAGAACGCCTCGGTCGACAGATCGACGAGCGGCTCGTGCCGGGCGTTCATCGCATACGGGGTGTAGTCGTAACCTCCGAGCATGGCGTGCACCCCGGCGATGGAGTTCTCGCCGGCGGAAACGGTGCGGGGATACCAGGTGAAGCCGCTCAGGCGCTGCGCGAGCTCCGGGCGAGCAGCGAGAATCTCCTCGACATAGCTGCCCATGAAGCGGTCGAGGAAGACGATGAGCACGTTGGGCTTGGTCTTCGAGAACCGCAATGGCTGCTGCAGGTCCTGCGCTCCGCCGCCGCCTCCCCCGGCGCCGGCGACCTGATTGCTCGTGGCGGCGACGGTCGCGGCGACGACGAGCGAGACGTTCGCGAGAAGGATCGCGACGACGAATCGACGGGCAGCGAAGCGTCGCAAGGCCCGGCTCAGCGCCAGGCCGGTCGCCATGACCACGGCGAGGTCGACGACCAGGCGCAGAAGGCGCGCGTTCGAACGGACCGGGATCTGCTCGAACATCAACCCGCTCATCATGGGATAGCCGAAAGGCAGGACGCTGGAGTAGACCAGGGCGAGCGCAAGCGCGCACAGCGCGGTCAGGGTCAGCGCCGTCTTCATCCTCGGCGACGGCGCGAGCGCGTACAGGGCTGTAGCCGCATAGACGAGGACCATCGCGTCGCGGAGGTTCACCGTCAGCAGGTAGTCGAGATGAATGCCGAGCTCGCCGGGAGAGGTGAGGAAGGTCGTGATCGGCACGAAGAGGTAGACGAGCTCGGTCAGGGTGGCGACCGACAGGAGGTAGATGGCGAAGCGGGAGCGGCCCATCGATTCGCCGAAGCTCCGCAATCCATCCCCCTGGAGCCCGACCGACCCGATGGCCACCGCAGTCGCGAGCAGCAGCGGTGTCCAGCGTCCGCAGTAGAACCAGAAGGTGCCCAGGGAGACGAACAGCACGACGAGCAGGCCCAGCGCCACGCGCACCGTCGCGGGAAGGCCGGCGCGAGGCGAGCTCAGTCCGCGGAATGCGGCGAGCAGCAAGAGACAGTCGACGAAGAGCAGGAATGAGATCGTCACGCGGACCTGGTGGATCACTCCTGGCGCGCGACCGCCGCCAAGGGCCGCAGCGCGGTCGCGGGAATGCGCGGCAGGAGGCGTCGGCCGATCACGTTACGGAGATAGGAGAAGAGATTGTTCGAGGTCCAGTAGAGAACGAGCCCCGCTGGACTGGCATAGAGCAAGGCCAGGAAGAGAGCGGCCAGTGCCAGCGCTTGCAGGCGCTTGCCGCGATCGTCGACGTAGGCGAAGACCGATGCGGCATTGATCGCCGTCATGACGAAGGGCAGCAGGTTGAGTCCTCCCAGCAGTCCGTCCGGGAGTCCCAGGTCGGCGATGGGACCGAATGGAGCGCCCCTGAGCTCCGGCAGGGTGGAGAGGAAGCGGTAGACGGTGGCGAAGACCGCGATCTGGATGAAGAGGTCGGCGGAACCGAACAGGGCCGAGATCGGATGAAAGTGATATTGGCGATGCACGGCCCTGACGTAAAAGTAGCGCTCCCGGCCACGGAAATGGCGCCGCATGCGCTCGACGTCGCGGCCCATCTCTTCCCGGGTCTCGCGCGACCGGCGCGAGCTGAGTTCCATCTGCAGATAGGCCGGAAGCAGGATGAGGTTCACCAGGGCGCCGAAGGCGATCAGGCGGAGCCCCACCCCGAGGCTTGCAGGGATCGCGGCGAAGAGAGCCGCATAGATCTCCAGCAGCGGCTGGAAGAGAATCGTGTCGAGCAGGGCTCGGATCACGAGGCGCTCCCTATGGCGGGAGACCGTCGCCATCTCGCCGTCCACGAAGCCGCCCTGGACGACTCGGCATCGAGTTCGCGGCGGTAGATCTCCGCGATCTGAGCCGCCGCGACTTCGCTCGCGCGACCGAAGTTGTAGATCAGGCGGTCGCGTGTCTCGACGATGCGCTCCTTGCGATGCCCGGCGAGCGCATGCCTGAGGTGTTGCACGATCGCCGGCATCTCGGTCGGCGGCAGTGGAACGATGAAGTCCCTGCAGGCCTCCTTGAGCTCGCTGCCTCCGCCGAGGACCTCGCCCTCGAGCCCGCCGCTGACCATTTCTCGATCGATCACCAGGACCGGTCGCTCGTGAATGAACGCAAACTCGTAGGTGATGCCGGAGATGTCGCTCAGGAGGACGCTCGCGGCCGACATCGCCGCCCCCGGATCGCGCTGCGTGTCGATCGTGACCCCGGACAGGGCGAGGACACGTGCGTAGAGCTCCGGCTGCGAGACCTTCATCTGTGGGTGTGGCCGCACGATGACGGGAAAGTGGCGCGCTATCTCCACGACGAAGTCGACGCCAAAAGACTCGAACATGCTGAAGGGACCCCAGCTCGGCGCGACGAGAACGGTCGGCGGTCCGGCCGGAGACGGTGCCTCACGAGCTCTGCGCACCAGCTCTTCGTAGTGCGGAATTCCGGTCTCGAGAAGCTGTTTCGGCCGCGATCGCCGAATCGCCTCCATGCGGCGGATGTTCGTCTTCAGAACTTCTCCGCAACACAGGATCGTGTCGAAGTAGTCATAGGCGAACGGCCGCACGTAGCGCGACTCGCCGAGCGCGTGCTGCAGGTAGACGTAATGGCGAACCCGCCTGGAACGGCGGAATGTCATGACGTCGAGCTGCGGCGTGGTCGTCACCAGGACGGTCGCCTCGAGGTTGTTGAGGAAAGCGTAGCCGAGCATCCCGGGATGAATCGCTCTCCACTGGACGCCGTCCGGCAGCGGCGGGAACGACTCGTCCCGCGGGTACATCGTGAACAAGGTCGGCGAGATGCCGCGCGCGGCGAGCGCCTTCAGCACCGGGAGGAAAGTGATCTCGTAGCGCGGATCCTCGCAGTGGACGGCCACGCTGCAGCGAGAGTCGCGAAGGCGGACGCGAAAGACCAGGTCGAGGAGCCGATAGTAGAGGCTGCGCGCGGCAAAATAGATCGACGTGATCACGGCGCCGACGACGTAGAGCAGGGCACTTCCAGTCCCCGGATCGATATAGGCCGCGGCGGGCGAGGGGAGGAAGAAGAGAGCAGTTGCCGCCGCGAGGACGCCGGCCAGCGCGGCCGCGCGAGCCGAACCCAGGCTCGGCTCCTTCTGACTTGCACCTGCGATGCGCTTGGCAGCTGCCGCGTCGGGGAGCATCCGAAGGGATTATGCGACAGACGAGACGTCAAGGGGTGGCGACGAACTGGAACGACTCGAGGAGCCTGATCCAGGCGCGCTCACTGGTGGGGCCCATGGCGCCGGTGACGCCGACGCGGTAGAGACGGCCGTCGTGGATGGCCAGGCGTTCGCGCAGGGTCAGATTGCCGCTGAAGGCGTCGTTGAGCGGCAGCAGCGAGTCGAACTCGCGGGCCGGAAGACCCCCGAGCCTCGCCGGGCGCTCGTTCGTCGTGCTGCCCTTGGGCAGGTCGCGCGTCGCGAGGTCGCGCAGGAGGGAATCGGCCCTGGTGCTGTCGAAGCCCGCCGGCAGGGTCGCCCAGACCACATGGAAGCGGATCGGGAAGAGGCGGTCGAAGAAGGCGCGATCGAGCTCCGCGGCGCACCAGTGGCCGGCGAGCGGCCCGAGCGGGGAGGCGTCGCGGCGCGAGCCGCAGGTGGCGGAGTCGGGCATCGCGACGACGAAGCCGGCTCCCGGCTGCGCGAGGCGTGGCCACGGAGAGCTGCAGGCGCCGGCGGCGAGCAGAGCGAGGGCGCCAGCGAGCCGCGTTGCCTTCACGGCAGTCGCGGCGGGTACCAGCCCGACTCCCAGCCGCGGTCGCGATAGTAGGCGAGCTGCTCGGCGAGCAGAGCGTCGAGGCGCTGCTCGAGGGCGCCGCGCCGGGCGGGTTCGGAGCCCGCGAGATTGCGACGCTCGCCGGGGTCGCGCGCGAGGTCGAAGAGCGCGAGCTCGCGGCGGTCGCGGTTCTCGAGCAGCTTCCAGTCGTCCAGGAGCAGACCGTCTTCCTGGGTGATTCCCTGGATCGTGAAGAGGAACGGCCGCCCCTGCGCGCGATAGCCGGGGTCGAGGATGTCGTAGCGCCCCTGGAAATTGCCGTGCGGCGGCAGACCGAGATAGTGGGCCACCGCCGGCACCAGGTCGAGTACCGAGACCGGCTCGCCGACGACGCGCGGTGCCGAGTCCGGTCCCGGGCCGGGCAGGCGCAGGAAGGCGGCGGTGCGAATCTGCTCCTCGAGCAGAGTCGTGCCGTGGGTGGGAACGCCATGCTCGTAGAAGGCCTCGCCGTGGTCCGACACCACGAGCAGGATCGTGCGCTCCCAGACGCCAGCCGCCCGCAGCGCCTCGACCACGCCGCCGACCGCTGCGTCCACGGTCTGCAAGGCGTTGTAGAAGCGGTTCTCCATGACCGGAATCTTCGCCGCGGGATAGGAGAGAAAGGTGGTCGGGAAGTCGATCGTTGACGGTTCGTAGAGCGGCGTGGCACCGGGAGGGATGACGTAGGGGTAGTGCGTCGCCTGAAAATTGAGATAGGCGAGGAACGGACCGTCCTTCGTCCCGGCCAGCCAATCGCGGAACGCCGTCACCGGGGTCGTCTCGAAGACCTTCGACTCCGCTCCGTCGCCCCGCCGTGGCGCTGCCGGCCAGTCGGGGGAGTGGCGGAAGACCTCGAGCCCGGGGGTCCGCAGGAACGCCTGCATGTTGCCCCAGCCCTCGTTCTGACAGGAGAAGAGCGCCGTACGGTAGCCCGCCGGACGCAGCAGATCCCAGATCAGGGTGCGCGGATAGGCGAGGTCGATGAAGTAGTCGTGGCGGTCGAACTTGCGTGGATGGAGCGCGGCGAGGATCGAGGTCTGGGCGTAGTCGGAGTGCGTGGCGCTGGCGTAGGCGCGAGCGAAGACGATCGATTCCGCCGCCAGCGCATTCATCCGCGGCGTCGCCTCGGGCCGGGCGAGCGGGCCGAAGAGCCGGCTCCACGGCACCGACTCGAGCATCAGGATGACGACGTTGTCGCGCCGGGCGAGCGCGGCGGGAGGGGCCGGCGCGCCGCTGCCGATTCGCGCGCTGCGGTTGGGATCGGGAGTGAAGACGAGCGCTGGAGCGTTGCCGGCCAGGCGGCCGACAGCCGTCGCGCCACCCCACTGGCGCGCGAGGAAGCTGGTTTCCGGCGCCTGGGTGCCGGCGACGAAACGCGCGTAAGGGTAGCGCCAGCAGAGCAGCGCGAGAGCCGCCAGGGCGACCGCGGCGAGCCGGACGAGCGCGCCCGCCGGCGCCCGGCTCGCGGAGCTGCGGCGCCGCGCGCCGCGCGGCGCGGCGGCGGCGAGCGCGGTGAGAGCGACCGGCGCGCGCAGGGGCGCGAGCAGAAGCGCCCTTGCCTCGGAGCTCCCGT
>CAZQTL010000119.1:0-12507 GCA_964595975.1 uncultured Thermoanaerobaculia bacterium
GTCCAGGCGACGCGCTTGTGGACGCCGAGCTCGCCGCGCAGCGGCGTCCGCGGCTCGGCGGCGCTGGCGAGGAGCGAAGCGAGGGCGCCCGCCGAGCCCAGCGTGCGCAGCAGCGGGTTCACGCGCTCGAACGCCTCGACCGGCGCGATCATGAGCCGCAGCGTTTCCGGCATCACCTTTTCGAGCGCCTTCTGGACCGGGCCGAAGCTCTCGTCCGCCGGGCGCAGCATGAGCTCGAGAAACGGATTGACGATCTCGCTACGGTGACCACCGTGGCCATGGTGGCCATGGTGGCCGCCGTGCCCGTGATGGCTGTCGTGCCGGGAAGCCTCGACGTGTCCGACCGCCGCGCCGTGCCGGGTCAGATCGGTCATCGCCAGGATCACCAGCAGGAGCGCCACGCCGTCGCCGATCGCATGGTGTACGCGACCGAAGAGCACCGTCCCTCCCTGATGGCCGTGCAGAAGGTGGAACTGCCAGAGCGGATGGGCGCGATCGAACGCCTGCGACAGGTGCTTCTCGATCGTCGCCGCGAGCGCCGCGTCGTCGCCCGGTTCGGGTATGCGCTCTTCGACGAGATGACGCCGGAGGTCGAAGTGCGCGTCGTCGGTCCACACCAGCTGGCCGAAGTTCGCTTCGTCGCGCGCCACCCGCTGGCCGAAGCGGCGGATCTTCGCCAGGCGCTCGGCGAACGGCTTCGCCGCCTCCTCCCAGGTGATCTCGCCGGCGAGCGGCAGGACGCCGTGGACGTGCATCAGGTTGGTGGCGTCGTCCATCCGCAGCCAGGCGATGTCCACCGCGGTGAGCGGCGTCCCCTGCTCGCCGCGGCGCAGCGGCTGCGGGTGGCGGTAGCGGCGCTCGTGCGGATGCTTCGTCTTCTTGGCCATCTTGTTCGGCTGAGTCTAACTTCTCCGCGGCCCGAAGTAGGATTTCGCCCATGCCCTCCCCGATTCGCGACACCAAGGACCGCTTCACCGGCCGGGTGGACGACTACGTGCGTGCCCGGCCGGGATATCCCGAGGCCATCGTCGACGACCTCGTCGCCGCCGGGCTCCTCCCTCCGGGCGCCGTAGTCGCCGACATCGGGTCCGGCACCGGCATCTCTACCGAGCTTTTTCTCGCCGCGGGCTATGAGGTCGTCGGCGTCGAACCGAATGCACCCATGCGCGCGGCGGCGGAAGAGAAGCTCAACGGATACGGGGGCTTCCGCTCCCAGGCTGGATCCGCAGAAGCGACCGGTCTGGACGACACCAGCGTCGATCTCGTGATCGCGGCACAGGCCTTCCACTGGTTCGATCCCGGCCCCACCCGCGCCGAGTTCCGACGCATCCTCAAGCCTCCGGGATGGGTCGCACTGATCTGGAATGCCCGTCGCGCGACCGGCACGCCCTTTCTCGAAGCGTACGAGAGCCTGCTCCTCGAGTTCGGCACCGACTACGCCCAGGTCGGGCATCGCGGCGTCGGCAGCGACCGGCTCGCCGCCTTCTTCGGCGGGCCGTTCACCACCCGGAGCTACGACAACGTTCAAGCGCTCGACTTCCCCGGAGTGCGCTCGCGTCTGCTCTCGTCGTCGTATATTCCGGCGGCCGGCGAGCCGGCGCACGCCGCGATGCTCGTTCGCCTGGAGGAGATCTTCGCCGCCCACGCCGTGAGCGCCCAGGTGGAGTTCCTCTACGACACCGAGGTCCACAGCGGCCGTCTCGCGGCCCCTTAGGGAACCCGGCGGTCTACTGCAGGGCCGCGGCGCGTGCCGCGCGCTCCGCCGCGGCCGCCGGATCGTTCTGACGCCGCGCGACCTCCGCCCACAGCTTCCATGCCGTCGAGAACTCCGGCAGCAGACGCGTCGCTGCCGCGAGATGCCCGTCGGCGCCGGCGAGGTCGCCGCGCTTGAGCTCGATCTCACCGAGGCGGGTGAGCAGCACCCCACTCTCAGCCCCGGCCGCCACCGTGGACCGCACCAGGGCCTCTTCCTCCGCGTGCCTCCCCATCCGCGCCAGCAGCTCCCCCAGCGCCAGCGCCGCCGGCAGCCACCGCGGCTGCAGGGCGAGCGCCTGCCGCAGAGCCGCTTCGGCCTCGGCGGTCCGGCCGGCGCGCATCTCGAGCTTGCCGAGGCTGGTCAGGAGGAACTCGCTCTGCGGATTCACCGCCATCGCCGCCAGCAGGGCGCCGCGCGCCGCCGCGATCTCTCCCAGTGCCTCCTCGGCCTCCGCCAGCTGGCTGAGAAACGGCACACTCTGCGGGCTCCGACCGACGAGCCGGCGCAGCTCCTGTCGAGCGCCGGCGGCATCGCCTCCAGCCAGCCGGCGCTTCGCCGAGGCGAAGTCGGCGAGCAGCAGGATGCCTTCCGCCGGGTCGAGGCTTCCCCGCTTCGCGCTCGCGCCGGAGAGGTAGCCGAGACTCTCGAGCTGCCGGCGCAGCTCGTCGTCGGCTGGAGCTGCCGCCGGCGGAGCGAGGCGCTCGCGCGAGGCGAGCCGCGCGAGCTCCTTGCGCATCGCCCGCACCCGGTCGGGCTCGTCGCGTACCCGGTTGACGAGCTCCTGCGGATCCGCCGCCAGATCGTAGAGCGCCGGATGCGGGCTGGAAACGAATCGCCAACTCCCCTGCGTCACCGCGGCAAGCGGACTCCAGCCGAAGGTCGAGGCCGGAAACTCGGTCTCGTGGTACACGCTCTCAACCTCGGCGGACGCCTTCCCGGCGAGCGCGAGCCCTGGCCCGCCGAGGCCGTTCCTCGTCACACCGCCGAGCCCCGCGATCGTCGCCGCCAGCCGGCGAATACTCACCGGTTCATTCCGGACAACGCCGGCGGGGATCGTCCCCCCCGCCCCCGCTGAAAGTACGAGGGGCACGGCGAGCGTCGGCGTGTGCAGCAGGTAGCCGTGCTCGCTCTCGCCGTGCTCGCCGAAGCTCTCGCCGTGGTCGCCCACCACCGCGACGATCCGCGCCCGTCCCGGGCGCATGCGGACTTGCAGCCCGTCGAGCAGCCGCCCGAGCTCCCGGTCGACCGCCTCGACCTCGCTGCGGTAGCGGCCGCGCTCGTCGTCGCCGGCGCCGTCGTACGGTGCGTGCGCATCGTAGAAGTGCACCCAGAGAAAGAGCGGTCGGTCCGCGCCGCCGCCTGAACCCGCTGGCGCGGCGCCGGCTGCCGACAGCGCGGCAGCGACCACCGCGTCGGCCCGGCGCTCGGGATAGCCGAATTCGCCGGTGCGCTCCGCTGCCATCCGGTCGTCGTAGATCTCGAAGCCGCGATCGAGGCCGAACCGGCGATCGAGCACGCGCGAACCGACCACCGCCACCGTGGCGTAGCCGGCACCGCGCAGGGCTTCGGCGAGGGTGGGGATCGTTCCGGCGAGCGCCCCCTGCCCGTTGTCCCGCAGGCCGTGTTGATTGGGGTCGAGTCCGGTGAGGATCGAAGCGTGCGCCGGCAGGGTGAGCGGGACCGGCGTCAGGGCGTGGGTGAAGCGCACACCGGCGGCGGCAAGCGCGTCGAGGCGCGGCGTCTTCGCCGGCCCGCCGTAGCAGCCCGGGAGATCGGCGCGCAGCGTGTCGATCGTGACCAGCAGAAGATCCGGCGACGGCGCCGGAACCGCGGCGGCGAGCGGCCCAGGGGCCGACATCAGGCTGGCGAACAACAAAAATCCGGCGCCCCTCGCGAGGCGCCGGATCGTCCTGCCGCGACTCTCCCGCAGGAGAGCGAAGGTCAGGTCAGGGAACGATCGCGCTCCAGGCTGAAGCGTTGCCGGAGACGAAGCCGTCGATGAAGATGACCGGAGAGGTGCAGCTGTTGGAGTGCGCATCGGCCGCGACGATATCGAAGTCCGTCAGCGTCAGGCCGTCCCAGCGGAAACCGTCGCCGTTGACGAGCTCGTCCGTGCCATAGCGGATCTCGAGCTTGCCCGGGATGTTGGCCTGCGACGCGAGAGCCGCCGCCGACCAGTTGCTCGCCGCCCAGGTGTTCTGCAGACCGGCCCAGCCGGCCTGACCGGTGGTGCCGCAGACGCCGTTGACGCCGCTCGCCTGATAGCCGCGGCCGCTCGACGGCACCAGCACGGTGCGCGTGCCGTTCGAGGAGTTCACCAGGCCGATGTTCGCCCGATCCCACCACTGACCGTCGTTGGTCTCGGTCGAGAAGTTGGTGGACAGCGTCATCGTCGAGGTGGCCGAGAGCCGGACGACCGGCGACTCGATCACGTCGCACTGGCTGTTGAGCAGAGTCGACGACTGCCAGAACGAGTTGCCGTCCGGCGAGGGGAAGTAGGTGCCGGAGTTGGTGCGATTGAAGGTCCCCGAGGTGACCGACCAGCCGTCGGCATCGGCGGCGAAGCTCCAGGTCTTCGTGGCCTGGAACTGGAAATCCCCTTCGGTGTTGCGCTGCACCGATCCCTCGAACGCTTCGACGCCGCCGCCGAACTCGTCGGCGGTAACCTCGAGGCGAACCGTCATCACATCACCCTGCGCCAGACCCTGAGCCTGCAGGTCGACCCGGGCGTTCACCGTGTTGCAGGCCGGGAAGCTCGTCGCCAGCATCGACGGCAGCGTCGTGACCACGGTCGTCGACGGATGGGAGGGCGAGCTCGCCGCGACGACGCGGAGATTCGTCAGGGTCGTCGTGCCGGTGTTCGCGACCGGCACCGTGACGGTAACGACCTCGCAATTGTCGAGGAACGGGTCGTTGTCACCGCCGAAGGTGGTGATGGTGGCGAGGTTGGCGATCAGCGTCGCGCCGCCGCCCGTGCCGACCGGAGTCGCCGACTGGCACGAGCTCGGCGTGCCGAAGCATTCGTCGGCCGCACCCATCGGGATGACCTGGTACGAGTACGGACGGCCGTTCTGCAGACCGCGGTCGCCGTAGGAGGTGACACCGGCGCCGAGCTCGGCGACCAGGATCTTGCCGAAGTCGCAGCCGTGGACGCCGTCGGTGCGGTACACGCGGTAGCCCTGGGCCGAAGCGACCGGCGCCCAGGAGAGGTCGACGCCCTTGTCACGCGGCGTCGCGGTGACCGACGGCGCCGCGACGGGCGCGCCGGAGCAGCCGAAATCGACCGGCGAATCGGTGACGCAGCCGACGAGGTGATCGTCGAAGGCGTTGTTGATCGCCACCCAGTGCGGCGTGCCGTTGCCGAGGTTGCCGTCGTCGTCGTCCGCTGCCTGGTAGCTGCGGTAGCCGCTGCCGGCGCCGCAGGCGTCGTTGCCGGCCGCGGCGCAACTCAGGTACCAGGCAGTCTGGTTGACCATTCCGCGATACGTCAGCTGCGTGCCGATCTCGCGCGACTTGTCGACACTGAAGCTGTAGGGGGCGCCGGTGAGCTTGCGGTTCCACAGGTCCCAAACGGCCTGGCCGGGGGCGTAGCCCTCGCAGTGGATCTCACGGCCGCACGGCCCGAGCGAGCCGGTCGCCGGGCAGCTGTTCGCGCCGCCGCTGCCGCGACCGCCGATGAGCGCCGGGGTGTTGCCGACGTGCTTGGCGTAGTCGATGTCGCGCACGCCCGAGCAGGAGGTACAGGCATCGCCGTAGCCGGTGCAGTTGCCGCTCTGGAAGAAGCCGCGGCCGATGCAGCTGGTATTGAGACGCAGCGCGGCGTAGGTGTCGGCGGTCGCCTCGCCCGGGGAAGATCCGCCGGGGACGTTGTCGTTCGAGTCCATGCCGTGGCCCCACTCGTGATCGAAGATCGCCGCAATCTCGCCGGTGTTGCGGCAGCCGCCGCCGCTGCGGTAGAAGTTCACCTGCGAGCCGTTCCAGTTGGCGTTGCAGGTGTTGACGATATTCATGTTGGCAGTGAGCTGCGACGCCAACCAGCTGTTGCCGGAGATGTGCGACCGCGCCATCGCGGTGAGCATGTTGAGCTCGTGGAAGCCGCTGCGCGACGCCTTGGTGTTGCCGGCGCCGCCGACGCCCGGAGTGGTGCAGTCGGTCGAGGCCGCAGCCGGGCCGGAAAGCCAGTCGATGTCGCCGGTGCCGGCGAGCGAGTCGGCGCCGCAGACGTCGGCCATGTTGACGTACGGACCGGAGAGCGTGGCGGTGATCGAACCGTCGACGCACAGCGGGAGGTTGCCGCCGATGTCGGTGCTGACCACGCCGGAGGGCGTCGTCACGTTCGAGTACGGCATCGGCCAGGCTACCTGCTCCGTGCCGTCGGGCGGAGTCTGGTCGTTCGAAACCGGATAGACGCCGCCGGAGACACGCCGCGCGGAGGCCGCCCATTGCGTGGCATCCTGGATCTCGAGGACTTCGCCGCTGCCGGCGTCGACCAGAGCCTCATACCGCGCCCCTTCGGCGCCGAGGTCGTTGCGGACGATCCAGGCCAGGCGATAGTCGAGGCCCTGCGCCGTCTGCACCGGCACCCAGACCAGCTCGCTGCCCTTCCAGGACTTGCCGAAGAGGTCGTTACCGACGTGGCGACGGAGTGCCGCACTCGCCTCGAGCGCCGAGATCGACGGCGCCGCGCTGCGGTCGAGATCGGCCCAGTTCTCGAGGCCGAGGAGGATCAGGTTGCCGTACTTGATGGTGGCGACGAGGTCGCTGCCGCGCACCGGAACTCCGCCAACGACGCGCGGGATGTAGATATGGACGAAGTCGTCGTTCACCGCCGAGACCTTGCCGGCGCCGGCGAGCTGCGAGAGGTCGAGATCGAGGGCCTCGGCATGGTTCTCGAGGTAGGCGCGGAAGGCGACGCCCGCCGCCGCTTCGAGCTCCTTGGCGCTCTTCGGCCGCGCGGCGCCGAGCTCGTTCCAGCTCAGGCGGTTGCCCAGGCCGCGGCCGGGCAGGAGCGGCGTGCCCATCAAGAGCGCTGCGAAACGGCCCGTCTGCAGATCGACGTAAGCGTGTTCGGCGGAGACGCCGAGCTCGAGGAGCCGCGGGTCCGCAGCCAGGGACGGCACGTCAGCGGCCTTGCTGACGGTACCGGTCAGGGTCAGCTCGGCGGCGCGGAACTGCACCGAGTCGGCAGTGCGCTGATTCTGCTGCACGACGGCGAATGCCGGCAGCGCCGCAGCGGCACCGAGAAGGAGGACAGCAGCCCATCGAGTCGTTCGAGTCATCTCTGCTCCTGGTGGTTGGCCGCGCATCGGTCGGCTCGGGAGCGATCCCTCGATCGCACGCACCACCGCCGGTACCCGGCATGAATGGAAAGATCCGCCCTACGTCCGCCTGCCTGTCTGACGTTCCGTCTGTCGCTGGGAAGCAAGGGCGAAACCCTACCATCGCCGCCCGAGGGGCGGCAAGCCGGGGTCCGGAGGAGGCCGGCGGCCGGGTCGCCGGACGGAAAACAGCCGAATTCGGGGCTGGCCCCCGCGGAGCTCAGCGCTGGAGAGCGTCCTGGAGCCGGTCGAGGACGCCGTCCAGGCGTTCGAGCGTCTCGTGGCTCGACTCGCGGCGGCCGCCGTTCTTCGCCAGGAAGCGGGCCGAAGAGCTGTCGAGACCGACGCCGCTCCACAGCTCCCGCGTCTCGTCCTCGAGGATGTCGCGCCGCAGCAGGAGGCCGTGGCGGGCGAGGATCGGCGCCAGCAGATCGTAGCGCTGGAGCAGGTCGCGACGCGTCGACTGGTAGGCGTGGGCGCACATGGCGCTGCGCTCGGAGAAGCTGAAGATGTTGCTGAAGAACATCGAATAGTCGTCGCGATCGGGCTCGAGCAGAACGACGTCGGCGTCTTCGTAGAGGTGGTCGTAGCGCTTCATGCCGACATCGAGGCGGGAGTGGATGAGGGTGCGGAAGGTCTGCGACAGCACCGAGGGCAGGCCCCGGCGCAGCAGCTCCCCTTCGACGTAGAGCCCCGCCGCCTTGTCGGTCGACACGTCGACCGGCACGATCGGATTGACGCAGAACAGGAGTTTGGCGCCGGCGTCGAGCGCCACCGAGGCATGCACCGTGCGGTTGAGCACGCCGTCGACGTAGAGGTGGCCGTCGATGTCGACCGGCGGATAGAGGCCCGGCAGCGCGCTCGAGGCCTGGACGGCGCGGGAGATCGCGACATGGTCGCGGCCGGGCTTGCCGAAGACCACCGAGCGGCCAGACTCGAGCTCCGCAGCGACGATGTAGAGCCGCCGCTCGAGCTGGCGGAAGTCGTCGGTCCGCCCCTTCATGGTGTAGATGGTGCGCAGATAGTGGCGGATCGGCTCGTTGTCGAAGATGCCCACCGGCAGGGCGTGGCCGAGGCGGGTGAACGACTCGAGCAGGGTGAGATCGCGAGGATTGCGGGCGAAATCCCAGATCGCCTCGAGCGCCAGGCGGGGCACGGAGAGTCCGCGCCGCGCCCACTCCCCGAACGCCGGGGTGAAGAAGGTTTCGGGGACGAAGGGGTGCTCGCCGGGCTCGTGCTTGACGATCGCCCGGACCATCTGGGCGCTGTTCAGCTGGTTGGCGAGATTCGCGGCGAGGAAGGCCCCCGCCGAGACGCCGACGTAGACGTCGAGAGCGTTGACGTCGAGCCCGTCGATCGCCTCGTCGAGCGCGCGCAAGGCGCCGATCTCGTAGACCGCGCCCGCCGGCCCTCCGCCGGCGAGCGCGAGCCCGATCGAGGTCTGCTTCAGGCGCCCGCGACCCTTGCGCCGAGCGGCCAAGCTCAGCTCTTCCGGCGCGCCGTGGTGCTCTTGCGGGTCGCGGCGGTCGCCCGCTTGGCGGTCTTGCGGGCGGGCTTGAGCTTCTTCTCGACCAGCAGAGTCAGCTCCTCCACCCTCCGGGTCAGCGTGGCGATCTCGTTCTTGCTCGGCACACCGATCTTGCGCAGCACCGAGGCCACCCGGTCGTCGAGGCGATCCTCGACGTCCTCGACCTTGCCCTCGACCTTGCCCCAGGCTTCACCGGCGCGGTCCTTGGCGCTCTCGGCGACCCCTTCGACCTTGGCCTTCAGCTTGTCGAACTGGGCGAGCCCCTTCTTCTCGTAGGACTCCCCCTTCTTCATCAGGCCGCGCAGGAGCTTGCCGCCCTCCTCCTCGGCCGTCGCCAGCGCGCCGAGGCCGGCCAGCCAGACCTTCTCGGCGTTCTGCTTGATCTCGTCCTTGAAATCCTGGTCCACATGCTTCTTGTTGGTCATCGTGTACTCCCTCGTCGATCGCGAATCGTGGATGTTCTTCCTGCCCGTGGGGTCCTGCTGCGGACCGCCGGCAGACTCAGACGAGCTTCTGGCGCAGCGTGTCGACGCGGCGCACGAGCTCGCGCACGTCGTCCCGGGTCGGCAGGCCGAGCTGGCCCATGACTTCGGCGGCGCGCTGCTGCGTCAGCCGGGTGACGTCGTTGGCCAGCTTCATCATCGTCGAGCCGGTCTCGGCGAGCGCCTGCTGCGCCTGCTGAATCCGCGTGCGGCGGCGACGCCGCCCCTTCTCGACCAGGCTGTCGAAGACCGCGACGCTGGTCTCGCCGGCCGAGGCCGCGAGGCCGAGACCCACGAGCCAGGCGCTCCGTCCGACCGCGAAAGCCCCCTCGCCGGCGGATTCGATGCCGGACTGGGCGACACTGGTGGCCATCTTCTGCAGGTTCTTTCTCACTTGGCTTCCCCCTTCCCGCGCCGCAACGGGCGCATGGCGGCTGATTTTCTGGTTGTTCTCTCCTGGCCGGCACGCGGCGCGTGCGGCGCGGAGGCGGCGGGCTTGGCGCCGCCGCGCTCCTTTTCCAGCTTGGTCAACGAACCCTCGAGCTCTTCGAGCCGTTCGCGCAGACGCTCCATCTCTTCGCGCGCCTGGCGCACCGGTCCGAACTTGTCGATCGATGCCTGAACGAACTGATCCACCTTGTGCTGCACCTGCTCGACGCCGGTCTCGACGGCCTTCTGTCCGGCGCGCACCAGCTCATGCAGCAGCTCGCTGGGCAGGAATCCGGTGCCGCGACGCCCCTCCTCGAGGATGATCTGGGTGAGCATCTGCGCGGTGACGTCGGCGCCGGTGCCGTTGTCCACCACCTTCACGTCCTTGCCGGTGCGAATCCACTCCGCCAGCTCGTCGAGAGAGACGTAGCGGCTTTCTTCCGTGTCGTAGAGCTTGCGGCTCTCGTAGCGCTTGATCAGACGGTGCATCGGGGTGACCTCTCTCTCGTCGCTTGCCGCATTGCGGCATCGCCAGGAGATTTATACCGCAGTGCGGCAATCCTGTCAACCCTGGCGCGCCGCATTGCGGCAAAGACCGGTTGAGCGCCCGCCAGCGAGCCGCTACAATGCGAGGGCGCGCGAAAGGCCGGCTCGGAACGACCGGTTCTCATGGCTGCGCCGAAAGGACCCCGGGGAATGCCGCACATCATTGCTGAGCCCTGTATCGGAGTGAAGGACACCTCCTGCGTCGACGTCTGCCCGGTCGACTGCATCTACGGCAAGAACGAGGACGTCGAGATGCTCTATATCCACCCCGAGGAGTGCATCGACTGCGGTCTCTGCGTCGATGCCTGCCCGGTGCAGGCGATCTTCCCCGCCGAGGAGATTCCGGACAAGTGGAAGCAGTTCATCGCCAAGAACTACGAGCACTTCAGCCTGCAGGCCCCCTGAAGCCTCCCCCCCACCCCTGGAAAAAAAGAGACGCGCCCCGGCGCGTCTCTTTTTTTGTCCAGCCGGAATGAAACACCCCGCGCTGTGGTTGAAAAATGTGATCTTCTTGCACTCAACTTCGAGGACAGGGGGAGGGGCCGGGTGGATTTCAAGGACTACTACAAGGTGCTGGGTGTGGCGCGCGATGCCTCGCAGGAGGACATCCAGAAGGCGTATCGCAAGCTGGCGCGCAAGTACCACCCGGACGTGAGCAAGGAGAAGGGCGCGGAGGCTCGCTTCAAGGAGGTCTCCGAGGCCAACGAAGTCCTCAAGGATCCCGAAAAGCGCGCCCGCTACGACCAGTTCGGCACCGCCTGGAAGCAGCGCGAGCAGGGCGGCCCACAGGCCGGCGGGGCCCCGGGTAGCGGTGGCTTCGGCGGCTTCGAGGGTTTCGAGGGGTTCCAGGGCTTTGGCGGCCGCGGCGCCGGCTTCGGCGGCGGGGCCTCAGGCTTCTCGGACTTCTTCGAGATGCTCTTCGGCCAGGGCGCCGCGGCCGGCGGTCCGGGACGCAGCGGCTGGGCTTCCTGGGACAACGAAGGGCGCGGCGGCTGGGCCCGCCCGGGGGCCAATCAGGAGGTCGTCCTGCCGCTGAGTCTCGAAGAGGCGCTGGCCGGCGGCGTGCGCGAGCTCAGCCTGACCAACGGTCAAGGCGGCGAGCCGCGGCGCATCAAGGTCAACCTGCCGCGAGCGATGCGCCCGGGACAGACCGTCCGGGTGGCCGGCAAGGGCGAGGAGGGCCGTGCCGGCGGAGCTGCCGGGGACCTCTTCCTCAAGGTCGAGATCCTCCCCCACCCCCGCTTCCGGCTCGAGGGCCGCGACCTCCTGACCAGCCTCGAAGTCACCCCCTGGGAAGCGGTCCTGGGCGGCGAAGCCGAGATTCGTACGCTCGACGGCCGGGTGCGCGTTCGCGTCCCCCCGGGCACGTCGTCGGGCCGGCGCATCCGCGTCAAGGGACGGGGCTTCCCAGCGGGCGCCGGCGGGGGCGCCGCCGAGCCGGGAGACCTCTATGCGGAAGTCCGCATCGTCGTGCCGGAGAGTCCCAGCGAGAAGGAAAAGCAGCTCTTCGCCGAGCTGCGCGATGCGTCGAGCTTTCATCCCCGAGGAGAAGGAGTCTGACCATGGATCTCAACCGCCTGACCCAGAAGTCGCAAGAGGCCCTGGCCGCCGCGCAAACGCGAGCCGCCGAGCGCGGGCACCAGGAGGTGGACGTCGAGCATCTGCTCGCCGCGCTGCTCGCCCAGCCCGAGGGTCTGGTGCCCAGGCTGCTCGCGCGGCTCGAGCTCGAGCCAGCGAACCTGGCTGCGAGCGTCGAAGCCGAGCTCGCCCGGCGCCCGCAGGTCGCCGGCGGCGGCGCCGAATCCGGCAAGATCTACATCACGCAGCGCCTGCAGAAGGTGCTCGGCACGGCCGAGAGCGAGGCCAAGCGCCTCAAGGACGAATACGTATCCGTCGAGCATCTGGTGCTCGCCGTTCTCGACGAGAGTCCGGCTGGAGCGGCGGCCAAGCTCCTCAAGCAGTTCGGCGTGACGCGCGAGAAGTTCCTCCAGGCCCTCACCGCCGTCCGCGGCAGCCAGCGCGTCACCTCGGCCGAGCCCGAAGCCGCCTACGAGGCGCTCGAGAAGTACGGCGTCGATCTGGTGGCGCAGGCGCGCGCCGGAAAGCTCGACCCGGTGATCGGCCGTGACGCCGAGATCCGGCGGGTGATCCGCATCCTGTCGCGCAAGACGAAGAACAACCCGGTGCTGATCGGCGAGCCGGGCGTCGGCAAGACCGCGATCGTCGAGGGCCTGGCGCAGCGGATCGTCAACGGCGAGGTGCCCGAGACGCTCAAGGACAAGCGCGTGCTATCGCTCGACATGGCGGCGCTGCTCGCCGGCGCCAAGTACCGCGGCGAGTTCGAGGAACGCCTGAAGGCGGTGTTGAAGGACATCGCCGCCGACGAGGGCCGCACGATCGTCTTCATCGACGAGCTGCACACGATGGTCGGCGCCGGCAAGGCCGAGG
>CAZQTL010000120.1:0-12459 GCA_964595975.1 uncultured Thermoanaerobaculia bacterium
GCGGTGCCGACGAGGACGGAGCGCATGGCCTCAGCGCGCCGGCAGCTCGATGGTGAAGACCGTGCCGCGCGGCAGGTTGTCGGAGACGCGGATCGTGCCGTTGTGATCGCTGACGATGCGGTGCACGATGGCGAGCCCCATGCCGGTGCCGCGCTTCTTGCGCGAGAAGAACGGCAGGAAGAGCTTGTCGCGGTCTTCCGGCGCGATGCCGATGCCGGGGTCGGCGACCTCCAGAACGAGACGCTCGCCGCGGCGCTCGGCCCGGACCTCGACGTCACCGGGGGGCTCCGTCGCCTCGAGCGCGTTGTCGAGCAGGTTGATGAGCACGCGTCGCAGCTGCTCCGGATCGACCCAGATGTCGCCGATGCCCGGAGCGATCGCGGTCTGGATGGCGACGCCCGGTTTGACGTCGCGGTAGAGCGCCACCACCTCGGAGACCAGCCCGTCGATGGCGGTGGCGGCGAGCTGCGGTCCCGGCATGCGGGCGTAGCGCGAGAACTCGTCCACCAGGGTCTGCATCTTGCCGACTTCGCGGACGATGATCGCGACGCTCTCCTCGAGCAGCTCCCCCACCGCGGGGTCGCCTTCGCGGTGCTTGACCCGCAGGCGCTCCGCCGCCAGGCGGATCGGGGTCAGCGGATTCTTGATCTCGTGCGCGATGCGCTGCGCCGCCTCCGTCCAGGCGGCGAGCTTCTGCGCCTTGATGAGGTCCGAGAGGTCTTCGAGGACGACGATCTTGCCGCTCTCGCGGCCGGCGCTGTCGCGCAGGTCCGAGACCTTGACCTCGAAGGTCCGGCGCTCGCCGCCGACCACGAGGCTGACCTCGGCCGACTCGCGCGGATGCTCCGGAGCGGTGGCGATCAGGCTCTCCATGCGCGCCCGTTCGGAGCCGCTCCAGGCCTCGACGAGCCGGCGGCCGAGGAGCTCCTCCTCCTTCTGGGCGAGCAGGCCGAGAGCGGCGGCGTTGGCCTGCAGGACGACACCGTCGCGGTCGAGGGCGATGACGCCGGCGGCGAGGTTCTCGAGGATCGCGCCGACCAGGGCGCGCTCCTCGGCGAGGCCGCGGTTGGCCGCGACGAGCTCGCGATGGCTGCGGCCGATCTCCTCGCGGTTGCGCCGCAGCTCGAGCGTCATGCTGTTGAACGACTCGACGACGGTCGCCATCTCGTCGTCCGTGGCGACTTCGATCTGCTGGTCGAGGTCGCCGCTCGCCACCCGGCGCGTGCCCTCGGCGAGCGCCTGGATCGGCAGCATCAACCGGCGGGCGAGGAACAAACCGACCCAGGAGGAGGCGAGGAGAATGAGCAGCGTCACCAGCACGAACATCAGCCAGTAGCTGGCGGCGAAGTCGCGCTTCTGCACCTGCAGTTGACGGTACGTCTGGTAGGCCTGGATGAGCTCCTCGCTCTGGCCGCTGGTGACCGGATCGAGGAGGGTTCCGGCGACGACCAGCGGCCGCCGCTTGCCGTCCGCCGCGGCGCCAGCGGCGGCGGCTAGGATGAGCCGGCCGCGGCTGCCGGCCGGCAGGAGAACACGGTCGGCGCGGCCGTTCTGCGCCGCATCCAGGAGGAAGTTGCGCCCGACCTCCGGCAGGTCGTTGAGGCCCGATTCCGGGTCGACGACGGCATGGATGAAATCGGTCTCGAGGTAGACGCCGAGGAAGGCGACGCCCGACTCGTCGCGCCACTGCGCGAGCTTCGTGGCGAGATCGGCGCGGGCGTCGGCGTCCTCGAGGGCGAGCCCCGACAGCCGTCGCGCCACCCGCAGCGCCTCGCGATAGTTGCGGTCGCCGATCTCGCGCTGCAGCGACTGCGCGACGGCGCTGCTCTGCTCGAGCACCGAGCGCAGCGAGCTCGAGAACCAGCGCTCGATCGAGCCCTGGAGCAGCTCGCTGGCGTAGAAGAAGAGCAGCAGCACCGGCACCAGCGAGAGGCCGACATAGGTCGCCACCAGCTTGGTCTTGAAGCGCGCGCCGAGGGCGCGCTGGCGGCGCTCGAGCCACAGGCGCAGGAGATTGCGCGCCAGGACGAAGAGGATGACCAGGATGAGCAGCGCGTCGGCGTAGACCAGGACGAACAGCAGGACCTTGTTGGTGACCAGCACCGAAGGCAGGTCGCGCCCGCGCTGGATGAGGTAGTAGATGAGGGTGAGGAAGGCGAGCGTCAGGACGAGGGCGGCGGCGACGTAGCGTCCGTCCTTCCTGTGCTGGGCGAAAAGCTCGCGGAGGTCCACGCGGCGCCTCCTAGGGCTCGGGCTTCCTCAGGCGGACCTTGTTCGATTCGATCCACTCCGTCGAGCGCTGGAAAGGGATGAAACCGAGCACCGTTCCCGGCCCGAGGTCCACCCGCATGCGCACGAGGAAGCGCGAGCCGTCCGGATCGGCGTCGAGCGTGAAGGCGGGGAAGCTCTCGAAGACGGTCATGGCGTGCTCGAGCTCCTCGACGTCGCGCACCGTGCGGCTCTCGATCAGCCGCCCGCCCTGCTTGGTGTTGACCAGGTACTCGCGGGTGACGGCGTTGTACATCGCCACCACTTCGAGCACCGTGGAATCGAGTCCGCGGTCCCACCAGTGCTTGCGGTCGCGCTTGAGCTCGAGCTCGTAGAGGAAGGAGGTCGGCAGGCCGCTGTCGATGCGCTCGCGGGTCTCGGCGTCGAGCCCGTTGGCGAGGTGGAATCCGACCAGCACCTGGCTGCCGTCGACCGTCACCCTGAGATCCTCGATCGTCGGCTCGCCGGCGGGGGCGAGCAGGAGACCCAGCATCAGGAGGTTCGGCCAGGCGGGCATGAACCGTCAATCTACCATCCGGTGGCGATAGACTGGGCCTCCGCCGCGCGTTTCGGCCGGCAGGGCCAACGGTTCCCATGAGCGACAAGATCCCCGAAGTGCGCCCCCTGGCGGGCAATCGCCGCGCCGCCTTCGACTACTTCATCCACGATCGGATCGAGGCCGGCATCGTCCTCTCCGGCACCGAGGTGAAGTCGGCGCGCACGGGGAAGATCCAGCTCGCCGACGCCTTCGTCGACTTCCGCAACGGCGAGGCCTTCCTCGTCGGCGCGCACATCAGCCCCTACTCGCACGGCAACCGCGAGAACCACCTGCCCGACCGGCCGCGGAAGCTCCTGCTCTCCCGCCGCGAGATCGACAAGCTCGCCGGCAGGGTGGTGACCAAGGGCTACAGCGTCGTGCCGCTCTCGGTCTACCTGCGCGGCAGCCGCATCAAGGTCGAGATCGGCCTCGTCCAGGGCAAGAAGCTCTACGACAAGCGCGAGACCGAGCGCAGGAAGGAGCTCGACCGCGAAGCCGCCACCGCCATGGACCGCGCCACCCGCGGCCGCGGCGACCGCTGGTAGCGGCGGGTCGCGCCGCTCAGCGCCCCTTGTTCAGGATCGCCGGATCGAGGACGCCGGCAGTCGTCGACAACGTGTAGGTATAGGTGCTGGCCTTCGAGCTCGCGGGATTGTTGTCGATGATGGTGATCGCCGAGGCTCCGGTCGCGGTGACCGTGACGTCGTCGATTCCCGGGGTATTCGGGACGATCGTGATCCACGGGCTCAGGAACTGCCAGGTCTGGCCGCTCGCGGGAGCGAAGGTGATCGTGGCGTCGTCGCCCTCGACGATGGTGATCGTTCCGTCGGCGGCGACCTGCTTGCTCGACGAGCCGTAGGTCGCGACGCCCTTGCCGCTGATCGTGATCGAGATGCCGATGATGGACATGTCCGGTCGTCCTTTCCTGGAGACGTGTAGGTGGAGCGCGCGAGCCTACCGCACCGGTTCGGCGAACGGCGCACGGCGGTAACCGCCGGAGCGCAGACGGTCGGCGACGTTCTGCGCCTCGGCGCGTCGCCCGAGGCGGAGCAGGGCTTGGGCGAGCGGGGAGAGCAGGCGCGGGTCGCGGCCATCGGCGGCGAGCGGTTGCAGGAGCGCGACCGCCGCCTGCCAGTCGGCTCTCCCTTCCGCCGGCCGACCGGCGGCGGCGAGCGCGTCGCCGAGGACCAGGTGGATCTCGCCTTCGAGCATCTGCCGCGCGCGATCGTCGGAGGTGTCGGACGATCGTCCGAGGGCGGTCAGCGCGGCGCGCGCCTCGGCGACGGCCTTGCCGGCGTCGCCGGCGGCGAGGCGGCCGCCCGCGAGCTCCATCCGCGAGCAGGCGAGGTCGAGGCGGCGCTCGCTGTTGGTCGTGTCGCCGCGGAAGAGGGCGTCGAGAATGTCGACCGCCTGGGCGAGGTGCGGCAAGGCCTTTGCGGCCTCGGTGTCCCTCAGGGCCGCCCCCAGTCGCATGTGACAGAGCGCGACCTCCCGCTTCCAGTCGGCGTTCGCGGGATCGAGCTCGGCGAGCTGGCGGTGGAGGGTCAGGCTCTGCATGTACTCCTCGATGGCCGCTTCCGGCCGCCCGAGACTCTCGAGCGTCGCACCCAGCTTGCGGCGCTGGAGGCCGAGCAGGAAACGGTTGCCGGTGTCGGCGGGTGCGAGCTCGACGAGCCGCTGGAATGCGGCGCGCGCCTCCTCGTAGGAAGTCCGCGACTCTTCGAGCTCGCCCCGTCCGTACAGGACTTCGCCGAGCCAGGAGAGGCCGTTGGCGAGCTCTTTCTGCCAGCGCGGCTCGTTCGGCTCCGCCGCGACCAGCGCGCGCTCGACGTCGACGGTGAGCCGGAACTGTTCGAGCGCGGCGTCGACGTTGCCTCGCGCGTTCTGGACCGTGCCCAGGTTGCTGTGGGCGTAAGCCTGCTCCATGCGCCAGTCGGGCTTCGTCGCGTCGATCGTGACCAGCCGATCGGCGACGGCGAGGTAGGCGCGGAAGCGCTCCTCCGCCGCGGCCAGGTCGCCCTGCAGCCAGTCGACGTTGCCGAGCCAGAACTCGATGGCGCCCAGGCCCATCAGCCAGTCGCCGTTCTGCGGCTGTCTCTGGGCGAGGGCCGTCGACAAGGCATGGGCCTCGGTGAGCACGGAGCGGGCGGCGGCCAGGTCGCCCTGCGAGATCCGGACCTCGCCGATCTGCGTCAAGGCGCGCGAACGGCGATAGAGATCGATGTCGGTGAGCTGTTCGGGTGCGACCGACGCGAAGTAGTCGAGCGCTTTGGCGGCGACGCCGTCGAGGGCGTCGAGGCGGCCGACCGACTCGAGACGCTCACGCAGGTCGCCGAGCATGAACTGGATCAGGTCCTCGGCCTGGCCGCGGCGGCGCTCGGCCTCCGCCTGCGCCGCGACCGCGAGGCTGCGCTCGGCGCGCAGGTCGAGCGTGTACTTGACCCCGACGAAGACCGCGACCGCGAGCGCTGCCGCAGCGGCCCAGCGGCGCAACCGGCGCCGGGGCGCATCGCGGATCCAGGCGAGGCGGGTGGCGACCTCGACCGCGGTGGGACGCGCGGCGGGCGCAGCCGACTTGAGCTGCCGGACAAGGGCCTCGAGATCCTTGTCGAGTCCGGCCACCGGCAGGCTCTCGGCGCGCAGCGCCCGCCGCACCAGCTCCGTCGTGTCGAGCTCTTCCGGTTGGGAGGAGCGGCCGGTGAAGAGGAACTGCGCCAGCAGGCCGAACGAATACATGTCGCTCGCGGTGGTGGCGGGTTCGCCCTGCGCCTGCTCGGGACTCATGTAGGCGGGAGTTCCCAGGATCACGCCGAACTGGGTGTGCACGCCGTCATCCTGGGAAGTCGGCGCCCCGGAAGCCCGCCCAGCCGGAGGAGCCGCGGTCGCTTCCAGGCCCGCTCGCTGCGGCTCCGCGATCGTCGGCGCCTCGCTGCCGAGGAAGCCTGCCTCGGTGGGCGGAAGGTCTGGCGCCGGCGGCGCGAGCGAGGCATCGGCGGGAGGAGGCGGTGCGGCGCGCTCGCGCGTCGTCCATGCCAGCCCGAAGTCGAGGACCTTGACCTCGCCGGCGTCGGAGAGCATGACGTTTCCCGGTTTGAGATCGCGATGGACGATCCCTTCGGCGTGCGCAGCCGCGAGCGCCGCGGCGATCTGCTCGGCGATGCGCAGCTGCTGGTCGCGGCTCAATCCGGCGCGGATCGCCTCGTCGAGGCGGCGGCCGGAGACGAGCTCGAGCACCAGGAAGTCCTGCGACTCCATCTCGACGTAGTCGTAGATGCGGCAGATGTTGGGATGGTCGAGCCGGGAGAGCGCCCGCGCCTCGCGACGGAACCTCGCCTGCGCCGAGGGATCCAGGCGGCGGCCGGCGGCGATCGACTTGAGCGCCACGCGGCGGTCGAGCGTCTCGTCGTAGGCGACGTAGACCTCACCCATGCCCCCACGGCCGAGGAGCGAAAGCACGCGAAAGCGACCAACGGTCCTGCCCAGTAAGGTCAAACCTTCCTCTCCCTTCAGCGTCTGGTGGTCGGGGCATTCTAGACGGGAGTCGACTCGCGTCGGCACAGGGAGCCGCGTCGGACGTGGAGAATCGATCGGGACTATCGGGCCGGGGGATCCCCCGCCTTGGAGAAACGCCTCAGCCACGCCCAGGAGGCGCAGGCGGCGAGCAGCGACACGATCAGCCCGGCGGTGAACCCGGCAGGACGACGATTGGCGGGAGTCGGCGGCGCGACGGCATTCGCCAGCTCGTAGACGCCGACTGCGGGTGGAGGAGGCCCGTCGAGGCGTCGCGCGTCTCCGACAGCGCTCCGGCTCAGCACCCAGCGCACGCCGAGAGCCGCCAGCCGCTCGATGTCCGACGGCGAGGGATTCGGCTGGAGGGAATGCAGGTGCTCGTCAATTCCTGCCGCGGTGAGGGCGGCAACGCGCGCTTTGCTGCCGAGCACGTCGTACGACAGGACATCCCGCACGCCGTAGATCGTTCCGGCGTTCGCCGGGAAGACCTCGAAGGCCGCGGCCATCATGTACCGCTGGTCCGGGTCGAGCTCCCGGATCCGGCGGATCGCCGCTGGTGCCTCCGGGAGGGCTGTCGCTGCCACCGCCGGATTGAAGCCGAACCCGAAGCCGACGAGCTCGCCCATCGCGGCGAGGACCACGATCAGCTGTCGCCGCCGCTGGGCGAAGGCGAGCGCGCAGCCAGCGGTCAGCCAGAGTGCTCCTGGCAGCGCGACCCGGCGGAGCGCCGTCGCGCCTGCGGCCTGGAGGTAGTGAGTCAGCCGCTGTTCGTAAACCTCCGCCGGTTGGTGCAGGTGTCCCCGGGCGCGCAGTGCCGCGATGCCGCTGCGAGCCGCGGCCGTGAGGGCCGGGCGGGCAGCGGGGATCGCGGGCACGGTCCCGGCGATGGCGGCCAGCCCGCCAAGAGCGATCAGGAGAATCCCGAGGCCGCGGCGCGGTCTCGTCGCGAGCGCCGCGAGGGCCGGCCCGGCGGCCATGGCGCCGAAGAGGACGAAGAGCAGGAGTCCGTATTCGAGCGCCACGACGCTGAGCACCGGCACATGCCGTACGACGGCGCCGATGAGGGGTAGATGCCAGGAGAGCGCGAGCGCCGCCATACCGATGACGAGCCCGTGGCGCAGCGTCGGTGCGAGCGAGCGCCAGGCGATCGCGATCGCCAGCAGGACGAGCGCGCCGATGAAGCCGGCGGCGCGCCAATGGAAGCTCTCGGCGCCGACGACCGCCGTCAGGTCGAGCTCGCCGCGCAGCGGGCTGCCCAGCATGCCGGGCAGAACCTCGCCGAGCGCGCCCCAGATGCGGAAGGAGTGCGCGAGCTCGGGCCGCGCGACAGCGGCGTGGCTGCCTGCCAGCAAGACGAAGAACGGTACGAGCACGAGGCCGAGAAGTAGAAAGCCGAGCGCCGCGCCGAAGGCTGCGGGGCGCATCGCGCGCCAGCCGCGGCGGGGATCGCTCAGGGCTTCCCACAGGACGAGGCTGCTCACTCCGACGACGCCTACGAAGAGCGCTTCTGGATGTCCGCCCGCCGTACACAGCGCGGCGAAGAGGATCACCAGGAACGCGTTCTCGCGTGTTGGTTGCCTCCTCAACCGCAGGGCGGCTGCCGCAAGCCCGGGCAGTACCGCGAAGACGTTGGCGGGAGGGTAAAGGAGCCAGACGACGAGGAAGCCCGAGGTCATGAAGACCAGCGCCGAGACGACCGCCTGGTGGTCCGGAACTCCCATCTCCCTCGCCATCCAGTAGGCACAGAGCGCGGCGGCGAGCAGCTTGAGAAGAGCCGTGATCGCCCAACCATGCAGTCCGAACAGCAGCCTCGGCCAGGTGAAGGGCGAGAAGTACGCCGTCTGAGGATTCGCGAAAAGCGGCGCCCCTTCGCCCGCGAATCGATTGATCCAGGGCATCTCGCCGGCGCGCAGCAGCCGCCCAGTCTCGATATCCCAAGCGATGAACTGCACGACGACGTCCGAGAGCGCCGAGTTCGAGACCCGCACCCGCGCCGTCGGATCGTCCTTCCACGCCTCGAAATCGCGCAGGAGATCGACCGGCGCGAACGTCCTCCCGGGCAGAAAGCCCGCGCCAACGTAGAGAAGCGCGATGGCGAGGAACAGCAGGGCGATGCGCTTCATGGGGAGTGCGCGGAATCATAGCGACTGACCGCTTGGGGCTCCCGCGACCGGACGCGGCCGACGGTTCGCGGCGGGTCCAAAGGGGAGAACTTTGCGCCGTATTACCGCCGTGTTAGAGTCGCGCGTCCGTATGGATGCCATCGTCGTACGCGGCGCACGCGAGCACAACCTCAAGAACCTCCACCTCGAGATCCCCAGGAACCGCCTGGTGGTCATCACCGGCGTCTCGGGCTCGGGCAAGTCGTCCCTCGCCTTCGACACCCTGTTCGCCGAAGGGCAGCGGCGCTATGTCGAGTCGCTCTCGGCCTACGCCCGGCAGTTCCTGCCGCAGGTCGAGAAGCCCGACATCGACGCCATCGACGGCCTCTCGCCGGCGATCTCGATCGAGCAGAAGTCGGTGTCGCGGAACCCGCGCTCGACCGTCGGCACGGTCACCGAGATCCACGACTACCTGCGTCTGCTCTATGCGTCGATCGGTATCCCGCACTGCCCGACCTGCGGCCAGGAGATCCGGCCGCAGACGGTGCAGCAGATGGTCGACCGGCTCTCCGCCTTCCCCGAAGGCACCAAGCTCCTGCTCTACGCCCCCTACGTGCGCGGCAAGAAGGGGGAGTACCGCAAGCAGCTCACCGAGATGGCGCGGCAGGGCTTCCTGCGCGCGCGCATCGACGGCGAGACGCTCGACCTGTCGAAAGAGATCCCCGCCCTCGACAAGCAGAAGAAGCACACGATCGACATTCTCATCGACCGCCTGGTGGTGAAGCCCGGCCTCGACAAGCGGCTGGCCGACTCGCTCGAGACGGCGCTCAAGGTCGGCAGCGGCCTGGTCATCGCCGCCCCGGAGGGCCTGCCGGAGGAGACCCTGTCGCAGAACTTCTCCTGCTCGACCTGCGGCACCAGCCTCTCCGAGATCACCCCCCGCCTGTTCTCGTTCAACAGCCCCTACGGCGCCTGCCCGACCTGCTCGGGCCTCGGCACGCTGATGGGGGTCGACCCGGACAAGGTGGTGCTCGATCCCGAGCGCTCGATCGACGCCGGCGCGCTGTCGCTCTTCCAGCCGGGCTCGAAGTCGTGGCGCCTGCGGATGATCGAGACCCTCGCCAAGGCGATGGGCTTCTCGCTGCGCACGCCGTGGAACCGGCTCTCGGCCAAGGCGCGGAACGTCATCCTCCAGGGCAGCGGCGAGCAGGAGCTGCAGTTCGAGTTCAAGGGCAAGAAGTCGAGCTACAAGTGGGAGGGCAAGTACGAAGGCGTCGTCCCGATGCTCGAGCGGCGCTACAAGGAGTCCGATTCGCAGGTGGTGCGCGGCGAGATCGAAAAGTACATGTCGGTGCGCCTCTGCCCCGACTGCAAGGGGCGGCGCCTGCGGCCCGAGGCGCTGGCGATCACCGTCGCCGGCCATGCGGTGGACGAGCTGACGACGATGCCGGTGGCGGAGCTGCGTCGCCTGGTGCCGACCCTCGAGCTCACCGACCGCGAGCGCTCGATCGCGGCGAAGGTGCTGCAGGAGGTGGGAGACCGCCTCGGTTTCCTCGACGACGTCGGCGTCGGCTATCTGACGCTCGACCGTTCTTCGGCCACGCTCTCCGGCGGCGAGAGCCAGCGCATCCGCCTCGCCACCCAGATCGGCTCGAAGCTGATGGGCGTGCTCTACGTGCTCGACGAACCGTCGATCGGGCTGCACCAGCGCGACAACGACCGGCTGATCGCGACCCTCAAGGGGATGCGCGACCTCGGCAACACCGTGCTGGTGGTCGAGCACGACGAGGACACCATCCTCGCCGCCGACTGGGTGCTCGACCTGGGGCCCGGCGCCGGCATCCACGGGGGCGAGCTCGTGGCGTCGGGGACGCCGGAGCAGGTCTCCCTCGCCCCCGATTCGCTCACCGGCAAGTACCTGCGCGGCGAGCTCGCGGTGGCGGTGCCCAAACAGCGTCGGGCCGGCAACGGCAAGAAGCTCACCATCGAAGGGGCGCGGCACAACAACCTGCGCGGCCTCGACGTCGCCTTCCCGCTCGGCGCCTTCACCGTGGTGACCGGCGTCTCCGGCTCGGGCAAGAGCAGCCTGGTGAACGACATCCTGCACCGCGCGCTGGCGCGCCACTTCTATGAGGCCTCGGAGCTCGCCGGCAAGCACGACCGGCTGACCGGCGTCGAGCACCTCGACAAGGTGATCGCCATCGACCAGAGCCCGATCGGCCGCACGCCGCGGTCCAATCCGGCGACCTATACCAATGTCTTCGGCCAGATCCGCAATCTCATGGCGATGACGCCGGAGGCGCGGGCGCGCGGCTACAAGGCCGGACGCTTCAGCTTCAACGTCGCCGGCGGGCGCTGCGAAGCCTGCGGCGGCGACGGCCAGATCAAGATCGAGATGCACTTCCTGCCCGACATCTACGTCACCTGCGAGGTCTGCGGCGGCAAGCGCTACGACCGCGAGACCCTCGCCGTGCGTTACAAGGGCCTGAACATCGCCGAGATTCTCGATTTGACCATCGAGCAGGCGTACGAGGTCTTCCGCAACATCCCGGCGGTCGAGCGGATCCTCGCCACGCTGGCCGAGGTCGGCCTGGGCTACCTCCATCTCGGGCAGTCGGCGACCACGCTGTCGGGCGGCGAGGCGCAGCGCGTCAAGCTCGCCACCGAGCTATGCAAGCGCTCGACGGGGAAGACGCTCTACCTTCTCGATGAGCCGACCACCGGCCTGCATTTCGACGATGTGCGCAAGCTCCTGCAGCTGCTGCACCGCCTGGTGGACCTCGGCAACACGGTGATCGTCGTCGAGCACAATCTCGACGTCATCAAGACCGCCGACTGGGTGGTCGACCTCGGCCCCGACGGCGGCTCCGGCGGCGGCGAGCTGGTCGCCGCCGGCACGCCGGAGCAGGTGGCGAAGGTCAAGGCGAGCTACACCGGCCAGTTCCTCGCCCGCTCCCTCGCCGCGCGGCCGCTGCCGGTTCACGTCTAGCAGCCTGCCGCTCTCGCGATGAGCCCGCGCCCGAACGGTTTCCGCACGGTCGCGACGGCCAGCGGCTCGGGTGCGCGCGCCGGAGTTCTCGAGACGCTTCACGGTCCGGTTCTGACGCCGGTCTTCATGCCGGTAGGCACCCAGGCGACGGTGAAGGCTCAGCTGCCGCAGACGCTCCTCGACTCGGGGTCGCAGGTGCTGCTCGCCAACACCTATCACCTCCTCCTGCGGCCGGGTCCCGACGTGCTGCGGCACCTGGGCGGGATCCACCGCTTCATGAGCTGGCCGCGCGCGGTGCTCACCGACTCCGGCGGCTATCAGGTCTTCTCGCTCCCCGGCTCGCGCAGTGTGTCGGAAGAGGGCGCCGCCTTCCGCAGCTACGTCGACCACCGCACCGTCCTGCTCTCTCCGGAGTCGAGCATCGCCACTCAGATTGCCATCGGCGCCGACATCATGATGGCCTTCGACCATTGCGTGGCCTCGACGGTGGACCTCGCCACGGCGCGCGCCGCGGCGGAGCTCACCGCGCGTTGGGCGGAGCGTTGCCTCCGTGCGCGCGGGGAGTCCCCGCAGGCGCTTTTCGGCATCGTGCAAGGGGCGCTCTTCCCCGAGCTGCGGCGCGAGTCGGCGGCGCGCCTTGCCGAAATGCCGTTCGACGGCTACGCGATCGGCGGCCTGGCGGTGGGCGAGAGCCGCGAGGAGCGCGAGAGCGTGTGCGCGTTCACCGCCGAGCGGATTCCCGAGGACAAGCCGCGCTACCTGATGGGCGTCGGCACGCCGCTCGACCTGCTGGAAGCGGTCCACCGCGGCGTCGACATGTTCGACTGCATCATCCCGACGCAGGTGGCGCAACGCGGCGGCGCCTTCACCTCGCGCGGCTACCTGCAGATGCGCCGCGGCGTTCACGCCCTGGCCGACATCGCGCTCGATCCGGACTGCGACTGCCCGACCTGCCCGCGCCACTCCCGCGCCTACCTGCACCATCTGATCCAGGTGCGCGAGCCGCTCGGCTGGCAGCTCCTCGGGCAGCACAATCTGCACTTCTACCACCG
>CAZQTL010000121.1:0-12430 GCA_964595975.1 uncultured Thermoanaerobaculia bacterium
GACGCCGTCCTCGCCTGGGACGGCGACCCCGAACTCGCCCGCGACGAACACGGCGTTCCCATCACGCGCTGGGACGGAATCACCACCAAGAAAAGCCCAGTAACGGGTGAACCCATCCCCGACGACTCCGCGAGAATCCCCGTCTACACCTACAAGAACCCCCGCCCCGCTGAATGGCCGAAAGCCGACTTCATCATCGGGAATCCGCCGTACATCGGCAATAAGAGGATGCGCGCGGCGCTTGGCGATGAATACGTGGAGGCGCTTCGAGCTGTCCATAGCGATGTTCCGGAAACTGCCGACCTGGTCATGTACTGGTGGAACCGAGTCGCGTCGATAGTCGAGAAGAAGAGCGCCAAGCGCTTTGGCCTGATCACCACGAACTCAATCGCGCAGACGTTTAATCGGCGAGTCGTCGAACAACATCTCGTGGGAGGCGGCTTGTCGCTAGTTTTCGCCATCCCGGACCATCCTTGGGTGGATGCTACGGATGGCGCTGCGGTCAGGGTCGCGATGACGGTCGGTGGCCCTGGGACCCAAATGGGGAAGCTAAGTACAGTCGCAGTCGAAGCGCAGGGCGATGAAGACTCCGCGATCGTGGTCACTTTGGAGAATGCGACTGGTTCAATTCACTCGGATCTCACCATCGGGGCCGCGGTCGCGTCGGCCGATCCGCTCATCGCAAACGGTGACCTCTGTTTCCAAGGAGTTATCCCTCTTGGAGACGGCTTCCGGCTACCAGCTGAGAGCTTTGCGCAGCTGAGACTTCCCGAGCATGAGATGACGCGATTCGTGAAGAGCTTCGTCATCGGACGTGACGTGGTTCAGCGAATGGAACCGAAGTGGGTAGTGGATTTCTATGGACTCTCCGAAGCCGAGGCCCGCGCGCAGGCGCCGACGCTGTACCAGCACTTGCTGGTTGCTGTGAAACCGGAGCGAGATCACAATCGTCGACCAACGCGACGATTGAATTGGTGGCTCTTTGGAGAGAACGCGCCGAAACTCAGGCGGTCGCTAGAGGGCCGATCGCGATACATCGCTACTGTCGAGACTTCTAAGTTCAAGCCTTTTGTGTTCTTGGATGCCAGGGTGCTCCCTGACCACAAGCTCTACGCCATCTCAAGCGATGACGCACTAATACTAGGAGTTCTTTCCTCTCGTGCACATCAGGTGTGGGCGCTCGCGGCGGGTGGAAGCCTGGAAGACAGGCCTACGTGGACGAACTCGACGTGCTTCTTGCCCTTTCCTTTCCCTGTGTGCGCTTCTGATGTTGCCGAACGAATTCGCCAACTTGGCGAACAGCTCGATGCGCATCGGAAGCGGCAGCAGGTGGCGCATCCTGGACTGACGATCACGGGAATGTACAACGTGCTCGAGAAGTTGCGGGCGGGGGCGGAGCTCACGGCGAAGGAGCGGGTGATTCACGAGCAGGGGTTGGTCTCCGTGCTCAAGCAGATCCACGACGAGCTCGATGCGGCGGTGTTCGAGGCCTACGGCTGGCCGGTGACCCTCACCGACGAGGAGATCCTCGAGCGGCTGGTGGCGTTGAACCACGAGCGCGCCGAGGAGGAGAAGCGCGGCATCGTCCGCTGGCTGCGCCCCGAGTTCCAGAACCCGCAGGGGAAGAAGGAGGCGGTACAGGACGAGATCCCCGGCACCGGGCAGAAGAAGGTGAAGAAAGGGGCGAAGGCTGCGTCGCCAGCGAAAGCCGAAAAGCGCGCCTGGCCCAAAGAGCTGCCGCAGCAGGTCGCGGCCGTTCGCGACCTTCTCGCCGAAGCCGGCGCTCTCGACCTTCTCCGCGCCAAAGCGGCTTTCAAGGGGGCCAAGGACGACGGCCTCGCCGCCTCCCTCGACAGCCTCGCCGCCCTCGGCCTCGCCGTTGCCTCCGGCGCCGGCCCGGCGCGGAGTTGGTCGGCGGTGCGGTAGCGGAGGCCCTGGCGGTCGATGGGGGTACAATTTCCGCCCATGAGCCGCGATCTGGTTCTCACCGACTACATCGAGTTGGCGCTCGCCGAAGCCACCTACGACAAGCTCGAAGACGACTCCTTCGTCGGCCGGGTTCCTTCGTGTCCTGGCGTCATCGCGTTCGCCTCGACGCTTTTCCGCTGCGAGCACGAGCTTCGTTCGACCCTAGAAGACTGGATCCTCGTAGGGTTGCAGATGGGACACCCACTCCCTGTGGTGGGCGGAATCGATCTCAGTCGCAAGCCCGCCTCGATCGCGGTCTGAGGCCGCCGGTTCGAGGCTGCCTCCATGGTGAGCTGGAACCCCATCAAGCGGCGTGAGTTTGTCCGCAGGCTACGCCGGTTGGGTCTCGAGGGCCCCTTCTCCGGCGCCCGCCACGAGTTCATGGTGTTCGAAGCCCGGCGCCTGACCATTCCGAGCAATACCGAGTACTCCATCCCGCAGTTGCGCATGATGATCAAGGAGCTCGAGTCTGTCTTGGGACGAAGCCTCTCGACGGAAGAGTGGGAGGCCCTGGGATGACAGAGGTTCCGGCTCGATTGCTGACCACGGTCTGAGTTGCGGCCTGGCCATATGGCCTGTAACATCGGCCATATGGCCAGTGTCGCGTCGGCGTCGAAAATCGTCCGCAGGGCGAAGGAGCCGGCGGATGTCGTGGCGTTCGTCGACTTCGTGCGCTCGGGGAAGCCCGGCCAGCACGCCTATGCCGTGCTCCTCGGCTTGAAGGTGTTCGAGCCGGTCGCGCTGATGAAATCGGTCCAGCGCGGTTTCGGGTTCGACGCTTTCGCGCGTTTGCAGCGCAATCTCGAGCTCTCCCAGGCGCGCCTGCTGGAGGTCGTGCAGATCCCCCCGCGGACCTTCTCCCGCCGGCGCAAGGAGGGCCGCCTGATGACGGACGAATCCGACCGGTTGCTGCGCGCCGGGCGGGTCTTCGGCCGCGCGATCGAGCTGTTCGACGGCGACGCCGAGGCCGCGCGGAGCTGGCTCGCCGCGCCGCAGGCCGTGCTCGGAGGCGTCGTGCCCTGGGAGCTCGCCAAGACCGATCTCGGTGCGCACGAGGTCGAATCCGCCATCGGTCGCATCGAGCAGGGAGTGTTCGCCTGACTTGACGCGAGCATGGCGGATCGTCAAAGCGAAGTACTCGGCCGCTGCCTTCGATGGCGAGGGCGCGCGGTTGTACGGCGGGCGCTGGAACTCCCCCGGGACGGCGATGATCTACGCCGCGGACTCGCCGTCGCTCGCCGCCCTCGAGCTCCTCGTCGGCCTGGAGGATGCGGCGTTCCTGTCGAGTTTCGTGCTCCTCTCGGTCGACATTCCAGATCCGGCGATCGTCGATCTGAAAACAGACCAGTTGCCGGCGGACTGGCGCTCCTACCCGGCGCCTCCCGCCCTGGCGCGCTACGGCGACGCCTGGATTCGCGCGGCGACCTCGCTCGCCCTGCGCGTACCCAGCGTCGTCGTGCCGCAACAGTCGAACCTGCTCATCCACCCGAAACATCCGGAATCCCGGTCGCTGGTCTTCGGCCCGCCGGAGCCGTTTCACCTCGATCCACGGCTGCTTCGCCGCCCTCGAATCTCCGCCGGGCCGGTAGCGAAGCGTAAGATCGTCGGGCGATGAAGCCCGTGGTCCCCTCCGAGCCCCTCCGCTGCGCCTGGGCGGGGAGCGATCCGCTGTACCGGGCATACCACGACACGGAGTGGGGAGTGCCCTCCTTCGACGAGCGGCATCTCTTCGAGATGCTGAACCTCGAGGGGGCGCAGGCGGGACTGTCGTGGCTCACGATCCTCAAGAAGCGCGAGAACTACCGTCGCGCCTTCGACGGGTTCGATCCGGAGATCGTGGCGCGCTACGACGACGCCAAGGTCGCTGCGCTCCTCGCCGACGCCGGCATCGTGCGCAACCGGCTCAAGGTGGCGGCGACGATCGGCAACGCGCGTGCCTATCTCGCCCTGAGAGAGAGCGGGCGGACGCTCGCCGACGTCGTCTGGGCGCCGTTCGGCGGCCAGCCGCGGCAGAACCGGATTCCCACCATGGGAAAGGTGCCGGCGAAGACGGCGGAATCCGACCGGCTGTCGAAGGAGCTCGCGAAGCTGGGCTTCAAGTTCGTCGGCTCGACGATCGTCTACGCCTACCTGCAGGCGGTGGGCTGCGTGAACGATCACCTCGTGACCTGCTACCGCCATGCCGAGGTGGCGCGCCTCGGGTCGCCGGCCGCACTCCGCCGCTGACCTCCTAGGGGACGCTCGCCGACCAGGCGGACCGGTCTCCCGAAACGAAGCCATCGACGAACAGCGCCTCGTCGAGCAGGAAGACCTCCCGGCGGTCGCCGACCTCGAGAATCGCGTCGGTGTGCAGCCCGCGCGAGTCGGGCAGATAGCCGAGGAAGTACTCCGCTGCGTCGGATCCGGAAACCTCGAGCAGGATCTCGGGCGTGGTCTGCGGGTCGGAGAGGCTCTGCTCCATGGCGGCGCCGGTCCAGTTGGCATCGGGCGTGACGGTGAAGGCGACGCGCTGCGAGTCGGGCGAGAGGGTGTAGCCGCGGACGCTGTACGGATTCGGCGCGAACGGATTGCGGTTGGTCAGCTGCACGTGGCTGGTGATGCCGAAGGCGGTCGTCGTGTGCAGGTCCCAACGGTCTACGGGTCCGAGGTTCGCGCGGTAGACGAGGCGGGTGCCGGACGGGGTGAAGCGGAAGCTCGAGACGTCCCGTCCGGCGGGAACGGTATCCGACCGGCGCGTGGGCGCCTCGTGGCCGTCGGCCGGCACGCTCCAGAGCTCGTCGCGACCGGCCACGGCAGCGTCGGCGACGTAGGCGGCCCAGTCTCCAGCGACGCGCAGGAACTGGACGTCACCGCCGGCGATCAGGGTTCCCGAGAGCTTGACCGGCGCGGCGCTGTCGTCGACCGGAGCGCTCCAGAGCTCGAAGCGCTCGTCGGCCTCGGCGTCGGCGAGGAAGACCGCGCGGCCGTCGCTCGAGAGCTCGAAATCGGTGACGTTGCCGCCCGCGACGAGAGTCTGGCTGAGCTTGTGGAAGCTGTTCGCGCTGTCGGTCCGGATCGACCAGAGCTCGACCACCTCGTCGGTCTGCATGTCCGCCTCGAGCACGACCCAGTCGCCGTCGGCCGTGAACTCGAGCGTACCGATGTTGGTCGTGCTCGGCAGCTCTCCGGCCCAGATAGGAAACGGCGTCGTGGAGGAGAGATAGATGGTCAGCGTCTCCAGCTGATTGTCGCCGTCGGTGTCGATGAAGTAGAGCAGACGAGGATTGCCGCTCGCCGCCGGGAAGAGATAGCTCCGGATGGAGGCCCCTTCGTCGAGGGTGGTGGAGCCGCCCACGCCGTCGATCGCGACTCGCAGCAGCAGGTCCGTGCCCGGCCGGCTGAGCTCGATGACGACCTGCTGTCCGTCCTCCGTCACATCCCAGTCGTTGATCGACTCGTTCGGGAGCAGCGGCGGATTGAGGCGCACCGGTGCCGACGAGCCGTCGATCGCCACCGACCAGAGGTCGTTCTCGGTGTCGGGCACGGTCGAGGCTTCGTACACGACGCGGCGGCTGTCACCGGTGATCTCGAAGTCGATACCGCTGCCGAAGAAGCTGAAGCCGTGCACCGGGCCGGCGAGCGTGGTCGGTGTCTCCGCGGGCTCACCAAAGCGGCGGCTGCTGGCGAGATAGCAGGCATCCGAGGCCTCGCACGCGACGAAGACGAGGAAGCGGCCGTCGGGTGAGATCTCGCTTCCCGAGTCCCGCGAGACCGCGCCGGCGGGGAGGTAGTCCGCGGAGACCACGCGCGCGCGGTGGTCGGCAGCGGCGGGGACGGCGAAGGCGAGCAGCGTCAGCAGCGCGAAGCGCCCTGCAGCGCAGCGGCGAACGAGAGCTCTCGGGTCGGAATGCGGGGCCATAGCGGTTGTCCTCCTCTCCGGTAAACGGAGAAGGGAGCGCCAGAGCGACAGGCGCCGCCACGGTGCCCGCGTTCAGCCCCTGGCGAGCGCCTTCCTCGCCGCGGCGATGTCCGCCGGCAGGAGCGCCGGCTTCGGCCAGGCGAGACCGAGGCCCTCGATCGCCGCCACGATCGTCTCCGAGATCACCAGCCGGGTGAACCACTTGTGGTCGGCGGGGACGACGAACCAGGGAGCGTGCGGCGCGGCGGTGGCGCGAATCGCCGCCTCGTAGGCCCGCATGTACTCGTCCCAGTGCTCGCGCTCGCGCACGTCGCCGAGGGCGAACTTCCAGTTCTTCGCCGGCTCGTCGAGGCGGGCGAGGAAACGCTTCTTCTGTTCCTCCTTCGACACGTGCAGGAAGAACTTGAGGATGAGGTAGCCCTGGCGGGCGAAGTAGCGCTCGAAGGCGGCGATGTCCTCGAGCCGCTCCTCCCAGATCGACTTCGTCACCAGCTCCGGCGGCAGCCGCTGGCCGGCGAGGATCGGCGGGTGCACCCGCACGACGAGCGTCTCCTCGTAGTACGAGCGGTTGAAGATTCCGATCCGGCCGCGCTCGGGCAGGCACCTCGAGGTGCGCCAGAGGAAGTCGTGGTCGAGCTCCTCCGCCGATGGCGCCTTGAAGGAGAAGACCTGGCAGCCTTGCGGGTTGACTCCCGACATCACGTGCTCGATGGCGCCGTCCTTGCCGGCGGCGTCCATCGCCTGGAAGATGAGCAGGACTCCCCACTGGTCCTGGGCGTAGAGCATCTCCTGCAGCCGGGCGAGCCGATCGACGGCGCGCGCGAGCGCCGCGCGGGCCTCTTTCTCCTTGAGGCCCAGGGTGTCCCGCGGATCGACGTTCTTCAGGCGGAAGCCCTTGCCCGAAGTAACGGCGTAGCGCTTCAGCATCCTGCCGGTGATCGACAAACGATCCGATTTTGCCATCGTCTCCTCGCGCTGCTCCCCGGGGGTGCAGTGGCTGCGGTGCAACTGCGGGGAGCATCCTATCCAAGCACCGCCCTCCAATCGGGTAGTGCCCGGAGGGCCTGCCTTTAGTAGTTTGCGGCCATGCCACTCTGGCCCCGATTCCGCTCCGGTGCGCTCGTCGGCGCCCTGTTCGTCTTGTTCGGATTTACGCTGTCCGTGGGTGCGTCTGCGCAGGATTCGCCGTGCGCGGAATGCCACGACGACGTCCACCTGACCGCGACGCCGCACGCCGATCTCGCTTGCCTCGATTGCCACCCGGGCTTCGATGCCGATCCGCATCCCGAGGCTCTGCCGGCGAAGCCCTACGCCGTCTGCGCCGACTGCCACGAAGCCGGCGAGATGCTGCAGGCGAGCGTGCACGGCGCCGCCTCAAAGGCGACGCCCTCCTGCCGCGAGTGCCACGGCGTCGCCCACAAGATTCAGACCGCGAAGACTCCGGCCTCCTCCACCAACGCGGCGCACGTCACCGCGACCTGTGCCCAGTGCCACAAGGAGGAGGCGAAGGCGGCGACCGTGGGCGCCCATGCCGGAGCTCCGGGGGAGAAGCCCAACGCCACCTGCATCGACTGCCACAGCCAGCCGCACGGCATCGCCAGGGCCGCCAATGCCCTGGCCGCCTGCAGCGGCTGCCACTCCGGCGTCGCGACAGAACAGCACGCGAGCCTGCACGGCAAGGCCGCGGCGCGCGGCGACAAGATGGCGCCGACCTGCATCACCTGCCATGGCGGCCACGGCATCCTCTCGCACAAGGACGCCAAGTCGCCGGTCGCGGTGATGAACATTCCGCTCCTGTGCGGCAAGTGCCATCGCGAGGGCAGCGAGGTCTCGCTGACGCACGCCATCCCGCAGGAGAACATCCTCGGCAATTACGCCGACTCGATCCACGGCGAGGGGCTGTTCAAGAAGGGCCTCACGGTCACCGCCGTCTGCACCTCCTGCCATTCGGCGCACAACATCCTGCCGCACGGCGATCCCAAGTCGACGATCAACGCCAAGAACGTGGTGCGGACCTGCACCCAGTGCCACGGCCAGATCGAAGTGGTGCACCGCAAGGTCATCGAGGGGCATCTCTGGGAGAGCGCGCCGAACAGGATCCCCGTCTGCGTCGACTGCCACGAGCCGCACAAGGTGCGGCGGGTCTTCTACAGCGCCGGCATGGCGAACCAGGACTGCCTGACCTGTCACGGCAAGCCGGATCTCGCGATGGTGCGCGACGGCAAGCAGATCTCGCTCTACACCGACCCGGTGGCCTACGAGACCTCGATGCATGCCAAGACGGCGTGCGCGCAGTGCCACAACGAAGTGGCGCCCTCGCACACCCGGCCGTGCGAAACGATCACCAAGAAGGTGGACTGCGGCATCTGCCATGCGCAGCAGGTCGAGCAGTACAACACCAGCATTCACGGAACGCTGGCGGCGCAGCACGACCCTGATGCTCCGGTCTGTCTGGACTGCCACTCGCCGCACGCCACCAAGTCGAAGAACGAGCCACTTTCGCCGACGTTCGCCCGCAACGTGCCGACGCTCTGCGCCCGCTGCCATCGCGTCGGCGCCCAGGCGGCGGTGCGGATCCATGGCGACACGCCGGACATCGTCGGCAGCTACGCCGACTCGATCCACGGCCAGGGTCTCACCGACTCGGGGCTCGTCGTCACCGCCACCTGCGTCAACTGTCACTCCTCCCATGGCGAGCTGCCGCCCGACGACCCGCGCTCGACGGTCAACCGGGCGAACCTCCCGGACACCTGCGGCAAGTGCCATCTGGGCGTCAAAGAGGCCTTCGCGAAGAGCATTCACGCCACCGGCGAGCCGAAGAACGGCGAGCATCTGCCGGTCTGCGAGGACTGCCACAGCTCGCACAACATCTCGCGCATCGATTTGCCCGGAGCGCGCACCCGGATGCTCAGCCAGTGCGGCGGCTGCCACAAGGAGCAGGCGGAGACGTTTTTCGACACCTTCCACGGCAAGGCTTCGAAACTGGGCGGCGAGTCGGCGGCCAAGTGCTCCGACTGCCACGGGACGCACAACATCCTGGCGCCGTCCGACGTCGCCTCGACGCTGTCGCGGGACAACGTGGTCGCGACCTGCGCCAAGTGTCATCCGGGAGCGAACCGGCGCTTCGCCGGCTACCTGACGCACGCCACCCACCACGACCGCCACAAGTATCCGTGGCTCTACTGGGTCTTCCGCGCGATGACCGCGCTGCTTCTGGGCACGCTGACCTTCGCGGTGTTCCACACCGTCGCCTGGCTCGTGAGGCTGTTCCTGACGCGCGAGCAGTGGCGGCACATGAAGGCCGCTTCGCGCCTCGAGGGCCAGGAGAAGCTCTACCAGCGCTTCACCGCCTTCCAGCGCCTGCAGCACCTGGCGATGATGCTGTCGTTCTTCACTCTGGCGATCACCGGCATGGCGCTCAAGTTCTCTTACGCCGGCTGGGCGCAAGGTCTCTCCCGCGCCTTCGGCGGATTCGAATCGATGGGTGTGGTTCACCGCCTGGGAGCGATCGCCCTGATCGTCGTCTTCGGCGTTCACATCTGGGACGTGCGGCGCAAGAAGATCGCCTCCGGCCGGTCCTGGTTCGAGACCATCCTCGGCCCGGCTTCGATCCTCTTCACCCGCCGCGACCTCACCGAGTTCATCGGCTCGATCAAGTGGTTCCTCGGCTTCGGTCCGCGCCCCAATTACGGCCGCTTCACCTACTGGGAGAAGTTCGACTACTTCGCGGTGTTCTGGGGCGTGCTGGTGATCGGCTCGACCGGCTTCACGCTCTGGTTCCCGGAGTTCTTCACCCGCGTCCTGCCGGGCTGGACGATCAACGTCGCGACGATCATCCACAGCGACGAGGCTCTGCTCGCGGTCGGCTTCATCTTCACCTTCCACTTCTTCAACACGCACTTCCGTCCGGACAAGTTCCCGATGGATCCGGTGATCTTCACCGGCCGGGTGCCGATCGAGGAGCTCAAGCACGACAAGCCGGACGAGTACGCGCAGATGGTGGAGCGCGGCGAGTTCGACGAGCACCTCGTCGGCCCGATCGCCAAGCCGGTGGAGAACGCCTTCCGGATCTTCGGCTTCATCGCCCTCACGATCGGTCTGACGCTGATCGGACTGATCATCTACGCCATGCTGTTCAGTTATCGCTAGGCTCGCCGCTATCGCTGAGGCCCTTTCGAGCTCGAGGACCCCGGTACCCTTGGAGGTCATCATGCGCTCTCGCACTCTTGCAACTGGTTGGCTGTCGTCCTTCGCCGGGCTAGTCCTGGCTTTCCTCTCCGTCGGCTCGGTGCGCGCCGCCGAAGAGTGTCTCGAGTGCCATGGCACCGTCGACAACGTCGGCGAGGAGCGGCTGGTCGTCGACGCGAAGAAGTGGGAGGCGACGGTCCACGGCGCGGCCGGGGCTTCCTGCGCCGACTGCCATCCCGGAAAGACGAAGGACCCGCACGAGGCCGATGACCCGCGGGCTTCCTGCACCAACTGCCACAGCGATGTGGAGGAGACGCTGGCGCAGAGCGTCCACGCCAAGGTCGATGCCGGCGGCGAGAAGCGCCCTGACTGTCTCAGCTGTCACGGCGCGCTGCATGCGCTGATGCCGGCCTCGGAAGAGGCCTCGATGGTTCATCCGAAGCGCCTCGCCCAGACCTGCGGCAAGTGCCACTCGAACCCCGACCTGGGGGCGAAGGCGGGGGTCAAACTGGTGCAGCCGCTCGCCGCCTACGAGGCGAGTGTTCATGCGCGCGGCGTCGCCAGAGGGGAGCACGCGGCGACCTGCAGCGACTGTCACGGCAGCCACGGCATCCTGCCCGCCGCCGATGTCAAGTCGCGGGTGAACCGCAAGAACGTCCCGGCCACCTGCGCCGCCTGCCATGCCGACGTCGCCAAGGCCTTCGCCGACAGCGTCCACGGCGTGGCCGCGGCGAAGGGGATCGCCGAGTCGCCGGTCTGCACCGATTGCCATGGCGAGCATCGCATTCTCGGTCCCGGGGACGAGGGCTCGCCGGTCTACGCCTCGAACGTGCCGAAGATGACCTGCGGCCGCTGCCACGGTGATCTCCGCGTCACCGAGAAATTCGGCCTGAAGAACACCGCGGTCGAGGCGTTCGACGACAGCTTCCACGGCCTGGCCGGGCGGTCGGGCGACATCCACGTCGCCAACTGCGCCTCCTGCCACGGCGTGCACGACATCCTCCCCTCGTCCGATCCGCGCTCGCACATCAGCCCGGCCAACATCGCCGCGACCTGCGGCACCTGTCATCCGGGAGCCGGCGCCAGCTTCGCCATCGGTGCCGTGCACGTTCTGCCCGGCAAGAAGGCGGAGAGCCATCCTTCGGTCTACTGGGCCCGCATCGTCTATCTCTGGCTGATCGGCCTGACCATCGGCGGCATGCTGCTGCACAACGGCCTCGACTTCTATCGCAAGGCCAAGAGCGCTCATCTCCTGCGCTCGCTGCCGATTCCCGACGACGCGCCGGAGCGGATGAGCGGCTGGTTCCGCATCTCCCACGGCCTGCTCGCCTCGAGCTTCATCGTCCTGGTCTATTCCGGCTTCGCGCTCAAGTACCCGGAGGCCTGGTGGTCGAGACTCGCGACCTTCGGTGAGCCGCTGGTCGATCTGCGCGGCTCCATTCACCGCATCGCCGCGGTCATCATGCTCGGCGTCGGGGTGATGCACGTCGTCCACCTCTTCCTGTCGCGCCGGGCGCGAGCCTGCATCGGCGAGATGGTGCGGCCGGGCATGGCCGACCTGCACGAGCTCAAGGAGAAGGTCTCCTACCTCGCCGGCAAACACCCGATGCCGCCCGAGTCGCCGTGGGTCGGCTATCCGGAGAAGATGGAGTACCTGGCGGTGGTCTGGGGCACCTTCGTCATGGGTGCCACCGGCTTCATGCTCTGGTTCCCGGAGGTCGTGTTGCGCTTCGCCCCGAAGTGGGTGACCGATCTCGCGACGGTGATCCACCTCTACGAGGCGATCCTCGCCGCGCTCGCCATCCTGGTCTGGCACTTCTACCTGGTGATCTTCGACCCGATGGTCTACCCGCTCGACACCGCGGCGATCGACGGCCGACAGACCCCGGGCCGCGCCTGGGAACGGCGCAACGCCAGGCTGCCGGTGGTCAAGCCGAAGAAGTAAGCCGCAGCCGACTCACCGCCGCCGCCCCGGAACTCCCTTCGGCCTTCGCGAAGGTGAGATCCGGGGCGTTTTCCATCTGCGGCTGGAAAAGAGGGACAGGCACCAATTTCCGCTGGCGAAGCACCGTACAGCCCGCCACCGTCGGCCGGAATTCGTGCCTGTTCCTGTTTTCCCAGTCTAGCCGGGCTTCAGGGCTTCACGCCGGTGTGGCACTCGAAGCAGCCGGTCGTCTGCCACTCGTCGCCGATGTCCTCCGGATGCTCGAACGGCAGGCCGTCCTGGGTCGCCGCGACGGCGGCGCGGTCGCCGCTGCCCTGGGTGAGGATGGTGTGGCAGGCGGTGCAGTCGCGGGTCAGGGCGACGCCGTCGGCGCTCGTGTGATTGCCGTCGTGGCAGCGCATGCAGCCGGGGCTGGTGAAGTGACCGATGTT
>CAZQTL010000122.1:0-12109 GCA_964595975.1 uncultured Thermoanaerobaculia bacterium
GGCCCGGCGGCGACGAAGATGCCGTGCATGTCGCGCTCCGCCGGATCGTAGCCGTGGGCGCCGCGCGGGAGGTCCGGCTTGGCGAGCGCTTCGGCGCGCGCGGTGCGGGTGGCGTAGATCGTCCAGCCGGCGTCCGCCCAGACGACGACCTCCGGGATGCGCCGGTGGGCGCGGTAGTGCAGGCGCTCCGGCATGGCGCCCTTGCGCGCAACGTGAAGGTGGGGATGAGCCCCGGTGAGCGCGCGCACGAGCGCATCCTCCGTGCCCGGCGGCGGCCGGAGGAGCCCGAAGACCGAGAGATCGTCGATGGCGACTCCGGCGAGGTCGACGTAGTCCGCCAGAACGATCGCCCTCCCGGGCTCGACGGGCGTCATGCCGTGGTCGGAGACCACGATCCAGTCCACCGCCCCGTCGAGGCCGCGCGCCGCGACGCCGGCGCGCAACCGCGCGAGCAGCGCATCGGCGTGCGCCACCGCGGCCCCGGCTTGCGGCGACTCCGGACCGAACGCGTGTCCACCGCCGTCCGGCTCGTCGAAGTAGAGCGTGATCAGGCGCGGCCGCCTGGCCGCCGGCAGGTCGAGCCAACCGAGCACCTCATCCACGCGCTGCTCGTCCGGCACCGACTCGTCGTAGCGCCCCCAGTACGTCGGCTGGACGCCGCCGATCGCCGCCTCCGAGCCCGGCCAGAACGACGAAGCGGTGACCAGGCCGCGGCGCTCGGCGGCCGCCCAGATCGGCTCGCCCTCCCACCAGCGCCCGTCCTCGACCGCGCTGCGGTCGGCGAGCGAGAAGGCGGCCTGCCACTGCGGATCCCACATCGAATTGGCGACGATGCCGTGATGCTCGGGGCGCAGCCCGGTGACCAGCGTGTAGTGATTCGGATAGGTCTTCGACGGGAAGGAGGGAACCAGCTCCCGCGCGCGCACCCCCTCTCGCGCCAGCGCGAGCAGCGCCGGGGCGCCGTGCAGCTCCGGGTAGTCCCAGCGATAGCCGTCGAAGGAGATCATCAGCACGATCGGCGTCGCGGCAGGGTCCGGTGGCGGGAACGGCGGCTTCGGCGCCGTCAGGCTCCAATCTTCGCGCAGGCCGAAGGCGCCGGTCTGCATGCCGGGCGAGAGGTGACCGACGTCGCCGACTGCGAGGACCCGCACGACCCCCTTCCCATCCACCGCCAGCACGGTGATGCTGGCGTGGCCGATCGACATCGACAGCCACGCCGTCGAGTCGACGCCGAGGGCGCGGGTCACCAGCCAGCGGATGACGTTGCCGTGCGCCACCACCAGCTCGTGACGGTCGCCGCTCCCGGCGGGCAGCGGGGCGAGCAGGCGCGGCGCCAGGCGTTCGAGCTGCGCGCTGCAGGCGGCGAGATCCTCCGGCTTCTCCTTCGCCATGATGTCGGCCCGCCGGGTCGGCGGCGTGCACTCGGCGAGATCGGGGTCGAGCGCGACCTCGCGGCTGCCGGCGCCGCCGACTCCCGGGTCCGCGAGCGCTGCGGCGATGACCTGCGCGGTCTCCCGCGCCCGGGTGAAGGGACTGGCGAGAATCGAGTCGAAGCGGAACGGCAGCCCGCGCAGGCGGTCGCCGGCGAGACGCGCCTGCGCGACGCCGAGCGGCAACAGACCCTGGCCGACGTCTTCGGCGCGCGGGTCGTCGATGTCGTAGGCGCCGTGGCGCACGAGGTAGAGCGTGCGCACGCCCGGCGCCGGCGGCGCAGCAGACGTCCCAGCAGCCGTCGAGACCTGCGAGAACAGCGGCGAGACGAACACTCCCGCCACGACCAACAGCTGCAGGACGACCGACCGCCGGTAGCGACTCTTCGACGCGTGCATGGCGATTCTCCGCGAGACTCCGCACCGGTCCGGGGTCCGCTCCCCGAGCGCGGCCGGCGCCTTCGATCCCAGGCCTTCGAGAGTATCAGCGCCTCGCCGGCCGCTGGCGGTGTGAGCTAGACTCCCCGCCCTGCAGCGACGCCCTGGAGAGTCCGATGACGACCCGTCTGCCAGCCCTCTTTACCGGAGCTTCTCTGCTTTTCTCGGCTGCCTCCGCAGAGTCCGAAGCGTTCCTGCGCCTCGCGCCGGGAGTAGACCCGGCGGCGCTCGCGGTGCGGCCGAGCCGAGCGATCGACTATGGTGCCTTCCGCTGGCTCGTCGTCACCGACGAAGAGGCCGAGCGGCTGTCGGCATCCGGCCATTCGGCACTCGTCGTGCCGGAGGCCGGGGAGGTGCATGTCCCCGGCTTCGCATTCGATCCGTTGCGCGACGGCGAGCCGGAGCTCGCGCCCTCCGAGCGCGCCATCGATGCGCTTCCCGGCCTGCGCCTCGTCCAGCTCTGGGGCCCGCCGCGACCGGACTGGTATCGCGAGCTCGAAGCGACTGGTGTTCGCATCCTGCAGTACTACCCGCACGACAGCTACCTCGTCTGGTCCGGACCGCAGGCCGCCGCTGCGGCGCAGAACCTGCCGTTCGTGCGCTGGGTCGGCGGCTTCCATCCGGCTTACAAGCTCGGCAGCACCCTCGCCGGGCGCACCGGCTCGATCGCCAACCTGGTCGCCTTCGTCTACCAGAACGGCGATCTCGACGCCGCCATCGCGGAGCTCTCGGCTGCGGGCGGTCGGTTCATCCGCTCGACGAGGGCGTCGGCCGACGGTGGTTTCCGGTCCGTCGAGTTGGCTGCCGATGCGACGGCCATTCCGGCGATCGCGCGTCAGGCCAACGTCATCTGGTTGGGCTACCGCAGCCCGCTACCGGTCCTCGACGACGAGATGTCGGACCAGATCGTCGCCGGCAATCACCCGGGAGGAGTACCTGTCGTCGGCTACACGGCGCATCTCACCAATCTGGGAGTCGACGGCTCCGGCGTCACCTGGGCCATTTCCGACACCGGCATCGACTGGGACCATCCGGACCTCGGCTCGCACATCGTCGGCGGCTTCAGCCCGCCTGATGCCGCCTGCATCATCCCCGGCCAGCCCGGAAGCGACTGCGCAGGCGGCGGCCACGGCACGCATGTCTCGGGCATCGCCGCCGGCGACGCCACTGCCGGATTCTCCGACGGCAGCGGCTTCCTCTACGGCCTCGGTGTCGCGCCCGGCACGAGCCTCTTCGCGCTCAACATCTTCGGCACGATCGCGCTCGAGGAGATGACCCAGACCGCGATCCTGGGCGGGGCGATCGGATCGAACAACTCCTGGAGCACGACGGGCCTGGCCGGCGTCGGGTACACCGCCGACGCGCGCCTCGAAGACACTCTGGTGCGCGACGGCAATCTCGACACGGCCTCGTTCGCCGAGCCGTTTCTGCAGGTCTTTTCGGCCGGAAACTCGGGCTCGGGGGCGTCGACCATCACCGAGCCCAAGGAGGCGAAGAACATTCTTTCCGTCGCCAACAGCCTCAACGCGCGGGCCGGGAGCATCGAGACGATCTCCTCTTCGAGCAGCCGCGGACCGGCGATCGATGGCCGAACGCTGCCGACGATCGCCGCACCCGGGACCCAGATCGCCTCGACGCGCAACGACACGGGCGGCAGCTGCGCGACGGCGATCGCCGGCACCAGCAACCGCTACGCGTTCTGTTCCGGAACCAGCATGGCGAGCCCGCACGTCTCCGGCGCCGTCGTCCTGCTCGCCGACTGGTGGCGTTCCGGGCACGGCGGCGCCTACCCGAGCATGGCGATGGCCAAGGCCCTGCTGGTGAACGCCGCCGTCGACATGGGCACGGCCGACGTCCCGAATAACAACGAGGGCTGGGGCCGGGTGCAGATCACCCGCGTCCTCCAGCCCGCAAACCCCGTGCTCGCGTTCGACCAGCAACAGGTCCTGACCGGCACCGGCCAGCAGATCACGCGCCAGTTCGAGGTCGACACGCCCGGCCAGCCGCTGCGCATTACGCTCGCCTGGTCGGACGCCCCGGGCGCTGCCGGTGCGAATCCGGCGCTGGTCAATAACCTCGACCTCCAGGTAGTGCACAACGGGCAGACCTACCTTGGCAACGCCTTCAGCGGCGGCGTCTCGGTTCCCGGCGGCTCCGCCGATGCGCTCAACAACCTGGAGAACGTCTACCTGGCGACATCGGTGGCGGGACCGCTTACGGTGACGATCACCGGCACGACGATCGGCGGCGACGGCGTGCCGTACAACGGCTTCCCGACCGACCAGGACTTCGCCCTCGCCTGCTCGAACTGCCGCCAGGCAGGCCTGTTCACCGACGGATTCGAAAGCGACGACACTTCTGCCTGGTCGGCGACCGTCCCTTGAGAGCCGGCTAGTCAGGGCGCTGCCGGAGCAGGATCAACCGCTCACCGCTGCTGCCGCTCCCCTGCACGGCGAGGAGCTCGGCGCCCGGCCGGCCGTCGAGCTCGGCCGCGCCGAGGGGAGCAGCTTCAGGATCCACGTTCTCCACCTTCGCCCCGTCGTTGCCGCCGCCGACCGAGACCGTCACGGACTTCGCCGCCGGCGGCACTGCCGGCAGGGCGGGAATCGCCACCGAGCGCTCCGGCCGATCGGCGAGCGCGCTCTTGCCCTGGGCGGCGAAGGCGCGGAGCTCCATGCGGCCGTTGCCGACCAGCAGCAGGCCCGGCGCAGGGCCCGCCACCAGCATCCAGCCGGCAGGTGCCTTCTCGATGTCGCTGCGATGGACGCGACTCTCGAACCGGCCGCCCCCCTCGCCCCGCCACCACTGCGCCACCAGGTCGGTGCCCGAGAGGCCCTCGGGGAAGGCGGCCAGCAGATCCTCCCGGCCGTCCCCGTCGACATCTCCGAGAGCGATCGCCGTCTCGTGCCAGCGCTTGCTGTCGAGCTCGACCGCCAGGGTGGGCAGCGCCCCCGAGCGCGTGCGGTCGGCGGAGAGCGGCAGCACGCGCAGCCGTTGACGCTCGAAGAGGTTGAGCTCGTCGGCCGCCTGGGTGCGCACGACGAGCACCGGCACGCCGTCGATCTCGAACGGCCAGCTCTGCTCCACCTTCTCCGGACCGGGGAGCGCCGCCCAAAGCTCGGCCGGCGGAGAGGCCTCGGCGGCGCTCGCCGCTCCGGCGACGATCTCGAAGCAGCGCAGCCGCGTCGAGCCGAGCGTCTCGGGTCCCGCGAGATAGAGGTTCCCGGCGCCCGACCGCATCGCCGCCACCGGCGGGCTCGACAGGCGGAGGCCGGTCGCCGTGCGGGCAACGGTGAGCGGCAACGGCACCGCCGGACTCCAATCGCCCCCCCATTCCCAGAAGCGCAGCCGGCCGGGCTCGACCACCGCGAGCCGCCGCTCGACGCCGCGGCGCAGGAGCGCGGCGTCGAACGCGCGCGGATCGAAACCGGCGGCTTCGAAGAGCGGTCGCGCGACGAGCGGCGCCGCCTCGCCGCCGGCCGACCGAGCCGCGAGGTCCCTCAACGACCCCAGAGCCAGCGCGCGCCCCGGCCCGCTGGCGATGAGCTCGGCGCTCGAGTCGACACCGGTGGCAGCGACCGGAGTCGCCATCGCCGCCAACGAATCGATGCCACCGTCGAGCCCTTCCGCGAGCACGTCGAGGCGCGGCTCGGGCTCGAGCTGCAGTCGCAGGAGGCGGCGCGGCCCGTCCGGCTTGCGCGGCGGACGCACCAGCAGGAGGAGCCCGTCCGCACCGGGAGCGGTCTCCGGCGACAGGGCCGCGACGAGAACTCCACCCAGGTCGACGATCCAGCGCTCCGCCGCCCCCTCCTCGATCACCGAGATTCCCGGCGCCAGAGAAACGGTGCCATGCGGCAGCGCGAACGAAGCCTCCCCGCCTGCGAGTGTGAGAGCCACCATCAGCGCGGCGCCACGCTGAGCGCGCCTCATCCACCCCTCTACCAGCGAGCTTCTCTCTCCCGCTACCCCGACGCTCAACGGCCCCCTCCGGAAAGATACAGATCGAGCGCCGCGCGCGCGCCGATCGCCTTGCCACCGATCGGCTGGGTGACGCAGAGGTCGCTCTTGCCGTCGCCATCGAGATCGTTCACCGTGACGAGCGCGACGTCGAGCGGCTCGCGTTCGAGCGTGACGACCAGATCGGGCGACGGCGCGTAGCGGGCGCCAGGCTGGCCGCGGTGGATCGTCACCTTGCGCCCCCGTCCGAGCTGCACGAAGTCGGCGCGGCCGTCGCCATCGAAGTCACCGGCGAACGACGACAGCTGACCGAGCGCGAGGCTGTCGAGCCGCAGCCGCAGCTCGCCGGCGAGGTCGAGGTCGGGCACCGGCCGGAACGAGAGGCCGGCCCCCTGGCGGTAGATCCCGAAGTCGAGGCCGAGCTTGATCGACTTCGTCGTCAGGACGCGCATCGCCTCGAAGAGGCTGAAGTCGAGCGACAGGGCGACGAGGTCGAGTCTGCCGTCGCCGTCGAGATCCAGCACACCCGAGGGGAAGGAGAAGCCGATCCCCTCGCCGTCATCGCTCTCGTCGCTGCCGCCGCCCTCGAAGAGATAGCCCTCGACGGTGAACTCCGACTTCGGCGTCGGCGTCCAGCGCCCGTCGGCGCCGAGCGCGTGAACGCGGATCCGCGCATGCGGGCGCTTCGCCTCGGCGAGCTCCGCCCGCATCGAGTCCTTGGCGTTGGGGATCTCCTGCGACGTCACGACCTCGGCGGCGCCGTCGCCGTCGAGGTCTCCGAACCAGTCGACCGCCCGGCTCGGGGCGTCGCTCTTGCCGCCGCCCGGAGGCGGTAGTGCTGGCGTTGGAGCGTCGCTCCAGCCGGGCAGCGGATCGAAGGCGTCGCCGAAACGGCCCTCCCCGAGACCGAGCCGGACGCGCACGCCGTCGCCGTCGCTCTCGCTGTCGCGATAGAGCAGATCGGGCCGCCGATCGCCATTCAGGTCGATCACCTGCGGCAGCGGCACCACGGAGCTGATCTCACGTTGCCGGCGCGCACGCCGCGGCTCCGGTCGGGCGGCCGCGCCGCCCTCGCCCGCTTCGGCCCCCCCCCGCTCCGTCTCCGGCGGCGCGACCAGCGAGGCGGCCACCGGCGACAGTCCCTGAGGCGTCGCGAGGTAGACCGCGAGCCCGCCGTTCACCGGCACGAAGAGATCGAGGTCGCCGTCGCCGTCGAGGTCGTCGATCAGGCCGCTGCGTCCGAGGAAGGAGCTGCTGCCGGCGAAGATCGTGCGCCGGTCGATGCGCGGGACGAGAGTCAGCTCCGGAGCGGCTTCGCCCTCGGGCGCCGCAGAGTCCGCCGGCACGATCTCGGCGACCCCGTCGTCGGTCCAGGCGACGAGCGGCGCCACGGAGGGTCCCGCCGCGACCGCATGCACGGTCGGCGGCAGCTCGAAGCGGAGCGGTCGCGCGGCGAAGCCGCCGATGTCGGCGGCGCCAGGGGAGCCGAGATAGACCAGGAGCTCGCGGCGGTCGAGCACGGTCGGCACCACCGTCAGGACGTCGACGAAGGTCCCCTCGTCGTCCACCCGCATCGGCTCTTCGATGCCGACCTCGCCCCAGGAGGTCGAAGCGACGACGACCGCCAAGTCGCGGCGCCCGTCGCGGTCGAGGTCGATGGCGAGCGTCTGCACCGGCACTCCCGGCAACTCGAGCCGCTGATGAACGAGGCCGAGCTTCGCCGACCGGGCGAAGAGCGGCGCCGCCAGGGTCAGCGCGGCGCCGAGGACCAGACCGGTGCGAGCGAGGCTGCCGCGCGGAGTTCTCATGCCACAGACTCTACGTTCGAGCGGGCGAATTCTAACGGTGCAGGCTGGGCTTCCAGCGTCCGGTGCGGAAGACCTCGCGGATATCGGCCAGGACCTCACGGTCGATCTTCAGCGGCTCGCCTTTCGCCAGGTCGACCTTCTGCACCTCGGCGACCCGGATGTCGTAGTTCTCCCAGCCCATGTAATCGACCAGCAGCTTCTGGAATCGCGCGTCGACGACGCCGTCGGCAGGGCCCTTGTCGAAGCCGCGTTTCATCCAGATCGCCTGGAGCTCGCGCGCGATCTCGGGCGTGACCGGAATCATGTTCTCCGGCTTCGAGCGGGTGAAGTAGAGGCGGTTCAGCGCATAGAGACGCTCGAGCTCGGCGATCGGCGTGAGGTGGTCGTAAACGGAGATGTCGATGAAATTGTCGGAGCCGTCGTAGCCCGCCCCCTTGCGCGCCACGAGGAGCGCCGCGCTCTGCTCGCCGCGCTGGTCGCCGCCCGCCTTCCCGCCGGCGACGAGCGCCGCCATCAGGCGATCGGCGAGCTCCCCGGCCGTCGATTCGTACGCTCTGGCCATCGCCGCGACGGTCTCTTCCGAGACGAGGATGTTGCCCTGGATCGTGAAGCCGTCGCCGGCGACGACCGTGCCGATGCCTGCGCCGGGGCCCACCGCCTTCGTCGCGGCCCCGCCCTGCCCGATCCGTCCGCCGGCCCAGGCGAAGCACTCCCTGCCGGTCCAGGTCGCGGCATGCCCGCGCGCATCGACGATGCCGACCTGACGCTGCTCGCGGAGCTCATCGTCCCGCAGCAAGATCGCGAGCGCCTCTTCCGCCGTGGCCCCGTGCGCCAGAAGGTCGAGACCGTCGTTGCCGAAGGAGAGCTTGGCGAAGCTCTGCGTCGCCACCGCGCCCACCCCGGCCCGCACCCAGGGAACGACCGCGCGCACGTTGGGGAATTTCGACTGCACGGCGATGCCCAGGTCCCCGGTCGCCCGATCCAGAGCGACGATCGAGAAGGTCGAGACCAGCGGGTCGCCGGCGGCGTTGGTCGCGACCGGCCCCTGCGCCGCAGCGCAAGCGACTCCCGTCACGAGAAAAGCTTCCAGCAAGGGAACGACTCCCAGGCGCTTTCGCATGTCGGAGACGATAGCGCAGCCGGTGCGTGCTAGCGTCGCCCTGTTTGTCGCGCCTCGAGTCGCGTTTCGGTCGATTCATCGCCGCGCTGGGCTTTCTCGGCGTCGTCGCGGTCGCATCGCTGGCCCATCACGAGGCGCTCCTCCAGCCCGCTCCGCAACAGGACGAGCCGGACTTCGTCGAAGCGGCGGAGTTGGTCGCCGCCGGGCATTCGCCCTACGAGCAGGCGAAGTACAACTATCCGCCACCCTTCGCCGAGCTCGGCGCGATCGCCATCGAGCGCGGCGGGACCCGGCTCTTCCTCGCCCTGATGCGCGGCGCGAATCTGCTGGCGGTCGCCGGCCTCGCCCTCTTCGCCGCCGGCTTCGCCGGGCTCGGGCCGCGCGGGCGCTTCGCCCTCGCCGCGGCCCTCGCCGCGCTCCTGCCGTTGGTGCACTATGCCTTCTGGGTCGGCAACACGACGCCGGTCGCCGCCGGCCTGGCGCTCGCCGGCTGGCATCTGGGGCGCGGCCGGCCGCTCCTCGGCGCCGTCCTCCTCGGAATCAGCCTCGCCTTCAAGCCGATCGCGCTCGCCGGCGCGCTCTATCTCGCGGCGCGATGGCTGCTCGGCGCGCGCGATGGGCGGAGCCGAGCCGGCGCCGCCGTCGAGGCTCTCGCCTGGATGCCGGTGACGGCGCTCTGTCTCCTGCCTTGGGCCGGCGAGTTGCCGGCGCTCCTGCACCGCATGGCGGCGCCACCGCTCTTCTCTCCCCGCAACCTGTCGCTGCGGCGGGTCGGCGACGGCTTCGGGCTCGACCTGCCGGCGGCGGCGATCGCGCTCGCCGTTCTCGGGCTCGCCCTCCTCCTCGCGCGGCGCCGGCCGGTGGACGAGATCGACCGCGTGCACACGGCGCCGGTCGTCGCGCTCCTCGCCCTGCCGGTCGTCTGGGCGCACGGCTTCCTCTTCGTGCTTCCCTTGCAGGTGGCCGCGGCGCGCCGGTGGTGGGAGCGACGCGGGTGCCGCCACGAGCCCTCCTGGCGGACCGTCGCCGAACGCTGGGGGATTCCGCTGGCGCTCGGGCTGATGCAAGCGAGCGCCAACGCCGGCGTCGAGTTCGACGCGCCGGCCCCCCTTCGCGCGGCGATCGTGCTCTTGCCGCTGCTCTCGCCGCTGGCGCTGCTCGCCTATCTGCGGGGTGCGCGCTCGCCCGCGGCAGGTCAGTCGACGAGCGCGTCGCAGAAGGCGCCGAACACCTCGATGTAGAGGTCGATGTCGGCGTCGCTGTGCTGCAAGGAGAGCGTCCACTGCTCCTCGTCGCCCGGCGTCATGAAGATGCCGCGGTTCAGCAGCCAGGGGTAGGAAGCGGCGAAGAGCTCGGGGCGCGTCTCGAGGAAGTCGCGGTAGCAGGTCAGCGGCGTCGGGCGGTAGGAGACGCAGCCCTTGGCGCCGAGATCGACGGTGTGCGCCGGCAGACCGGTGCGGTCGATCGCCGCCTGGCAGCCGGCCACGAGGCGCCGGCCGAGCTCGGCGAAGCGCACGTAGGCGGCGGGAGTGAGCACCTCGCGCAGCAACACCAGGCCGACGTGCGACACCAGCGGATTGCCGTTGTAGGTGCCCATCTGGGAGACGCCGCGCTCGATCAGCCGCATCAGGTCCTCCCGTCCGCCGAACGCCGCCGCCGGCAGTCCGCCGGAGATGGCCTTGGCCAGGCAGACGAGGTCGGGCTGCACGCCGAAACGCTCGGTGGCGCCGCCGGGGGCGATGGTGAAGCCCGTCTTGATCTCGTCGTAGATCAGCACGACGCCGTGTCGCGTGCACAGCTCGCGCACCCGTTCGAGGTAGCCGGGCTGCGGCAGCACGATGCCGATGTTCATCATCGCCGGCTCGAGGATCAGGCAGGCGATCTCCTGCCCGCGCTCCTCGAGGAGCGTCGAGAGCGCCGCGGCATCGTTGAACGGCACGACTTCGACGTAGCGGTGGGCGTCCCGGACCAGCCCCCTGGAGACCGGCGCCTTGGCCGGCCTCTCCCGCCCCCCCATGGTGTCGGCGTTGGGGACCACCGAGAACATCACGGCATCGTGGTGGCCGTGGTAGGAACCTTCGATCTTGCAGACCACGTCGCGCCCGGTAGCCGCCCGGGCGACCCGGATGGCGTCCATCGTCGCCTCGGTGCCGGAGTTGGCGAAGCGAAGCATCTCCAGGCCGAACCGCTTGCAGATCTCCTCGCCGAACTCGACCGCCTCTTCAGTGGTGACCGCGAAATGCGTGCCGCGACTCGCCGCCTCGGCGATCGCCTGGACGATGCGCGGATGGGCGTGGCCGGCCACCATCGCCCCGAAGCCGCCATGGAAGTCGAGGTACTCCGTGCCGTCCTGGTCCCAGACGTGGCTCCCCCGCCCGTGCGAGACGTAGACCGGATAGGGGAAGCCCTTCTGGAACGACGAAGTGACGCCGAACGGCAGGATGCGCTGGGCGCGCTCGAAGAGCCGCGCCGAGCCCGGCGTGCATTCGAGCAGCCGCTGCATCTCGCGCTCGGCGATCTCCCGGGCACGCTCGAGGAGCCGGCCGGGATCGGCGGAAGAGACCGTGGGAGTCGAGGTCGTCATGAGGTATTGTCGCTTTCCGAATCGATGCGATCCAGGGATCGAGGACTGCCGCGCTCACGATACCGCGGACCCTCCCGGCCGGAGAAACCTCTCCCGGCTGCGGGCCCCGATGTCAGCGCCTGCGCCCTGCAGGGGCCAACTGCCGAAAGACGGCGCTCCGGCGCGACTGGGAGCTGAGCGATGGAGCCCGTCATCACTCTCGAACATGTCAGCAAGCGCTTCGGCAGCTACGTCGCGGTGCACGAGGCTCACTTCTCCATCGGGCGTGGCGAGTTCTTCTCGATGCTCGGTCCGTCCGGCTGCGGCAAGACGACGACGCTGCGGATGATCGCCGGCTTCGAGCAGCCGACGTCAGGTCGGATTCTGCTCGAAGGCAAGGACGTCTCGCGCGTCCCCCCGTATCGCCGCAACGTGAACACGGTCTTTCAGCACTACGCGCTGTTCCCCCACATGACGGTGCGCGACAACGTGGCGTTCGGCCCGCGCAGCCTGAAGATCGCCGAGGCCGAGGTGAAGAAGCGGGTCGACGAGCTGCTCGCGGTCGTGCGCCTCGAGCCGTTCGCCGACCGGCGTCCGGCACAACTCTCCGGCGGGCAACAGCAGCGGGTGGCGCTCGCGCGGGCGCTGGTCAACTATCCCTCCGCCCTCCTGCTCGACGAGCCGCTCGGCGCCCTCGACCTCAAGCTTCGGCAGGCGATGCAGATCGAGCTCAAGCGCATCCAGCGCGAGGTCGGGATCACGTTCATCTACGTGACCCACGACCAGGAGGAGG
>CAZQTL010000123.1:0-12100 GCA_964595975.1 uncultured Thermoanaerobaculia bacterium
CTGCGCCTGGATGAGCGGCGCGGAAGCCGGGGTGCTCGTCGGATCGTAGCCGCCGGTGACGTTCACTTCGAGGTCGCCGAAGCCGCGCTTGGCGAGATGCGCCTTGAGCGCCGCGACCGCGTCGGCCATCTTCATGTCGGGCACCAGCCGCATGTCGATCTTCGCCACTGCGCGGTGCGGCAGGATGGTCTTGCCGCCCGGACCGGTGTAGCCGCCCACCAGACCCTCGATGTTCACCGTCGGCTGCGAGACGAGGCGCTCGTTCGCCTCGCGCCACGGCAGATCGTCGATCCAGTGCTGGACGCCGAACTGAGCCTTCGCCTTCTCTTCGCTGCGGCGCCCGGTCGCGGCGGCGACCATCGCGCGCTCTTCCGCGCTGATCGGCCGCGGCTGCGGATAGCCGTCGATGGTGATCGTGTTGCCGTCCTCGGAGACCAGTGTGCTCAACGCCTTGACCAGCCGCCAGGCGGGGCTGTCCACCATCGCCTTGAGCGAGGAGTGGACGTCCTTCGCCGGGCCGCGCCCCCAGCTCTCGCCGGAGGCCACCAATTCGAGCTCGACCACGCCCTTGGCGCCGAGGCTCACCGTCACGATGCCGTCCGGATCCTGCCCCGCTCCCGGCATGAAGACGCCGATGCACTTGCGAAGCGCGGCCTCCACCTCGGGGCGGTGGACCAGTTGGCCGATGTGCGGCGAGCCGATCTCCTCCTCGCCCTCGGCGACGAGTACGAGGTTCACCGGCAGCTTCCGGCCGGCGCCGCGGATGGCATGGAGGGCGGCGAGGAAAGCGGCCTCGGGGCCCTTCTGGTTGACCGCGCCGCGGCCGACGATCGCCTTGCCGAGACCCGGCTTGTCGACCATCCGGGCCTCGAGCGGCGGCGATGTCCACTCCGCGGGGTCGTACTGCTTGACGTCGTACATGAAGTAGAGCCCGACGGTCTTCGCCGCTCCGGCGTCGAGGGTCGCGAAGACGCCGGGCTTGCCGTCTGTCGTGAGGATCGTGGCCTGCTGGAACCCGGCCTCCCGCGCCAGCTTCGCCATGTGCTCGGCGCCGGCGGGAAAGTTCAGGTTCTCGGCCGCGATCGACGGCAGCGCGATCCAGTCGCGCAGGCGGGCGACCGCTTCGTCGTGTCGCGCCGTGACCTCACGGCGCACGTCCGCGAGGTCGTCCGCCGCGGCGAAGGCGCCGCGCGGAGAGACGAACCCGGCGAGCGCGAGGGCGAAGAGGGTGACCAGGGTGCACACAGCGCACCGCCGAGGGCGCAGCGGAGTGCGGCGTTGCAGCGGAAGCGGGACGCCTGCGGGTGGCTGAGTCTGGCGATGAGTTTTCATTGGCGCGACGCTACCACCGCCCACGGACGGTCCGAAGCTCGCACCCCGCGCGCTCCCAGGGGACGCGGTCTCAGGCCGGCTCGACCGGAGGCTCCACCGGCGGGCGGCGCTCCCGCAGCCGGCGCACGAGCGGCGGCCCGAGCAGCAACAGGACGGCGAGCCCGGCGAGCGGCGCGAGGGTACGCCACGAGATCGCCTCGGCCATCGTCGCGACCCCCGCCGCCTGGTGGATGGCGCTGACGTACAGCGTTCCCTTGATCGCCAGGCCGAGCGCCGTCGTTACCAGGAATCTGCCGACAGGCACTCCCAGGAACCCGGCCGCGAGGTTGATCGCCGAGTGCGGGAAGCTGGGCGCCACCCGCACGCCGAGCAGCGTCGCGAAATCGCTCCGCTGACCGAGGATCCGCAGGACCCGACTCTCGCCCGCCTCGCCCGCCCGGCGCGCCGCGCCGCGCCCGGCGGTGCGCGCCAGCGAGTAGGCGCCGAACGCCCCCGCCACGCCGCCGGCGACGAAAACTGGCGCGGCGATCGCCGGCGGGAACAGGATCCCGACGATCCATACCATCAGGGAACCCGGCAGGCTGGCGGCGTAGAGCAGCGCGGTCACCAGCGCGAGCGCCGGCGCCAGCCACCAGTTCCCCGCATAGCTCTGGGCCAGAGTCACGCCGGCGCGCCAGTCGAGAATGCCGGCGCGCTCGAGGGCGAATCCAGCGAACGCCAGGAGCACGACGAGCAAGAGGGTCCATGGAACCCGGCGGCGGGGAGGAGTCGAGAGCATCCGCCGAGGAAGGTACCAAGAGTCGCCGCAGCTGACCAGAGCCGGCGTCACCCATCTGTAGATCCGCCGAGCGCAGGCCCGACGACGATCGACTCCGTGCGATAGCGACTGAGGCGGCGCGCCGGCGACCAGCTTCCGGCGGCGACCCCGGCCTTGCGCTCGAGGTGGCCGACGAATGCGTCAGGGTCCGGCAGCTGCGACCAGACGGCGGGCAGGAAGGTCGCTCGGCACGCACCCTCTTCCAGCACGAGTCCGTCGACACCGGGAACGAGCGCCTCAAGCAGAGCGCTGCGCGAATCCGCCGGGATCGGCTCGGGCGGCGTCAGCAGGGAGAGCTCGATCTCCAGCCGCCCGAGCTCGCGGGCTTCGAGGGGTGGAAAGCGCCGGTCGGCGAGCGCCGCTGCACGGCCGTTCTCCGCCACGTCCATGGCGAGCGGACGCCGCGCCGTGAGCGATCCGATACAGCCGCGCAGCTCGCCGCCGGCGCGAAGCGTGACGAAGCTCGCTCCCGGCTCGGCGAGCCGCCCGGTAAGCCAGGCTCGTGGCACGGCGTAGGGCTCGCGCCGTGCCGCGGCGACGACCGCCTGCCGGGCGATCGCCGCCGCCAGAGAGCGCCAGGGAGCGGCCGGAGTTCCGTCAGCCAATCGCGAACGCCCCATAGCCGACGACCCGGTCGCGCCCGCCGGCCGTGTCCCCGGAGCTCCGCAGATCGAGCTCGGCGGCCTCGAGCGCGCGCCGGCGGGCGGCGAGCAGCAGGCCGCGCAGCGGATTCCGGCCGCAAGCGGCGCTCTCGCCGATGCCCTCCACGTCGAGCTCGACGATGGCGTCAGCGGTCTTCCGGTCGCGCGCGGCGGCGGTCGCATAGTCGTGGTAGTGCGAAAGATCGGTCGAGACGACGACCAGCGTCTCGGCGCCGCCCCAGAGCCGCTCGAGCACCTCGGCGACCTCCTCCGGCGAGGCCTCGCCGACCACGAGCGGCACCAGCTCGAAGCGGTCGAGCGCGATCTGCAGGAACGGCAGCTCGACTTCGAGAGCGTGCTCCCGCGCGTGCGGCCGGTCGGCGACGACGACCCAGGGCAGACCGCCGAGCCTCTCCGCCGCGCCGGCTTCCACCGCGACGTCGCCGAGCGGAGTACGGAACGCGTCGGCCGGGGACAGCGCCAGGCCGGAGAACGACACGAAGTGCGACGGCCCGAGCAGAACGACGCGCTCGATCGCGCCGCGCCAGGGCTCGAGCTGGCGGAAGGCGCTGCCCGCCACCGGACCGGAATAGACGTAGCCAGCGTGCGGTGCGACCAGCCCCTTGGGGCGCCGGCCGAGCGGCGGCTCCGCCGAGGAGAGGTGGGCGCGAACCTCGGCCGCGAGGCGGCTCGGCTCCGCCGGGTAAAAGCTCCCCGCGACGGCGGCGGGACGCACGTTCATGCCTTCAGGATACTCCTCGACGCAGTCAGGGTTCGGCCGCGGACGCCTCCGGAGCGGGTCCGAAGACGACGGCTCCGGGGGCTTCCTGCAGCTCTCCCGGGATCGGCTCGCCGGCCAGACGCAACACCGCGCGCCGCGCGATCCGTTCCGCCGCGGCGCGGGCTCGCGCCGGCTCGTCGCCGGGCTGGAAGGTCACCGTCAACTCGAGGTCGCGCCAGCCGACCTTGAGCATCCGCACGGCGCCGCCGGCCCACCACGCGCGGTCACCGACGCCGAAGACCGCGGTCAGGTCGCCGGCGGACAACCGGCGCAACATCGGCAGCGCGCCCTCGAGGTTGCGCCGCAGGACCGAGGGACTCTCGTGTCGCCGCACCTCGAGCGCCGCGTCGAGGATCGCCCCGGGACCGTGGCCGTAGGCGCAACGCGCAAACTTGGTTCCCGAGCTGGCGTCGAGCGGTCCGGCGAGCTGGCCGATCTCGTTGCCGGGAAGCTCGGCCCGCGCCTCCGATGCCGGAAAGAGCTCGCAGGCGTTGAACTCCTCGGGTCCGAGCGGACCGGTGTAGGGAGGCTCCTCCGGGCCCGCGCCGCAGGCGACGACGAGCAGGGGCAGCAGAAGGGCGGGAAAGGTCGGGCGGCGGAGGCGAAGGCGCACGACCGACAATCTATCGGATCCCGCGGCCGGGAGGAGTATCCTCGAGGCATGGCCGACGCTCCCGGCGGGGCCTCGAGCCCCACCCACCCCACCCATCCCGCCCACCCCGCCCGATACGGGCACCGAGTGGCCGACGGCCGCGTCCAGTGCGACGTCTGCCCGCGCTTCTGCAAGCTGCGCGACGGACAACGGGGGCTCTGCTTCGTGCGCGCCGCCACGAACGGCGAGGTCGTGCTCACCACCTGGGGCCGATCCTCGGGCTTCTGCGTCGACCCGATCGAGAAGAAACCGCTCGCCCACTACCTTCCCGGCACGCCGATCCTCTCGTTCGGCACGGCGGGCTGCAACCTGGCCTGCGAGTTCTGCCAGAACTGGGACATCTCGAAGTCGCGCGAGAACGACACGCTCGCCGACGCCGCCACTCCGGAGACGATCGCACGCGCGGCGAAGGAGCTCGGCTGCCGCTCCGTGGCGTTCACCTACAACGATCCGACGGTCTTTCTCGAGTACGCCGCCGACGTCGCCGACGCCTGCCGCGCCGTGGGGATCGCGGCGGTGGCGGTGACCGCCGGGTACATCTGCCCCGAACCGCGGCGCGAGCTCTTCTCGCACCTCGATGCGGCGAACGTCGACCTCAAGGCGTTCAGCGAGGAGTTCTATCGCAAGGTCTGCCATGGCCATCTCGCGCCGGTCCAGGAGACGCTGGTCTATCTCAAGCACGAGACCCAGGTCTGGCTCGAGATCACCACCCTGCTGATTCCGGGCGAGAACGACTCCGACAGCGAGCTCGACGCCATGACGCGATGGATCATGGACGCGCTCGGGCCCGACGTCCCGCTGCATTTCACCGCCTTTCATCCCGACTACCGGATGCTCGACCATCGGCCCACGCCGCCGGCGACGCTCGCCCGCGCGCGCCAGCTGGCAATGGCGAACGGCCTGCGCTACGTCTACACCGGAAACGTCCGCGACGCCGCCGGCGGCGCGACGCTCTGCCCGGGCTGCGGCGCGGCGGTCGTCGAGCGCGACGGCTACGAGATCACCGCCTGGCGGCTCGTCTCGCACCGCGAGCAGGGCGCCTGCGCCGCCTGCGGCACGCCGATTCCGGGGCGATTCGAAGCGCGTCCCGGCGACTGGGGGGCGCGGCGGCGCCCCGTGCGCCTCGCGACCTTCGCGGACTAGGGACGGACCACTCGAGGCGGCCGGCAGGAGCACCCGCCCGAAAGGGGGTTGCCGGAGGCGCTCGCGGGAGCGCAGGCTGCGGGCGGAGAACGTTCATGCCGAGGTCTCACCGGCATTGCGACAGGTCTTCGGCGCCGCCGTCCGCCCGCGGGCGGTGGCGCCGGACGTTCGAGCGCTGGCTGCTCGCGCACTCGTTGCTGGCCGGCCTCTTCGCGCTCGCCTGGCTGGCGCTACGCAGCGGCCGACGGCCGAGCCGGCTCGCCTATCCCTGTCAGCGGGCGGCGCTCGCCACCGCGATGCTCGCCCTGGGCGCGCCGGCGATCGCCGGCCTCGTCGCCCTGCGGCAGCGGCTGATGTCGGCCGCGCGGTTGCCAGCGGTCCGCGCGACGGCCGGAGTCGCGATCTTCGCCGCCATCGTGGCGTGGGGTCTGCTCCGGCAGGTGCAAGCTGCGCCGACGGGTCCGGTGCTCGCCGCCCCGGACTCCTATCGCGCCCAGGTGTTTCACGCCGCCGGCTGCGCCGAGAGGCCGGTCGGCGATCGCTTCGATTGCGTGGCGGACCTCTTCGCCCTGATGGGCCGCAACGGCCTCAAGATCTACCGCTCGCCCGGGAGCTCCACGCTCGCCGGCCCCGACGGCATCGTCGGCTCCGACGACGTCGTGGTGATCAAGATCAACTACCAGTGGGCCGAGCGCGGAGGCACCAACGTCGACCTCCTGCGCGGGCTGGTGCGCGTGCTGGTCGACCACCCCGACGGCTTCACCGGCGAGATCGTCGTGGCGGAGAACGCGCAGTTCGCCGCGGTGAGCAACTTCGACCGGGCGGCCAACAATGCCGAGGATCCGGCCCTCTCTCCGCACGATGTCGTCCTGCACTTCCAGGGTCAGGGGTTCACCGTCTCCCAGTTCGACTGGACGGCGATACGCGGCGCCGGGGTGGCCGAGTACTCGGCCGGCGACGCGCGCGACGGCTACGTGGTCTACCTCTATGACGCGACGATCCACGGCAGCCTCTCCTATCCCAAGTTCCGCACCGCCGCCGGCACCTACGTCAGTCTGCGCGACGGCATCTGGGATCCGGGCACCGCGACGTACGACCGGGCGCGGCTCAAGCTGATCAACCTGCCGGTGCTGAAGTCCCACCATGCGGTCTACGGCGCGACCGCCTGCGTCAAGAACTTCATGGGGCTGGTGACCGACAGTCTGTCGACCAGCTCGCATTCCGCCATCCGCTACGGCCTGCTGGGCGCGCTGCTCGGCGAGATCGGCCCCCCCGACCTCAATATCCTCGACGCCATCTGGGTGAACGGCAACCCGACCACCGGGCCGTCCACTCCCTATACCGGGGCGACCCGCCGCAACGAGCTCGTGGCGAGCCGCGATCCGGTGGCGGCCGACATCTGGGCGGTGGAGAACATCCTCGTGCCGACGTTCGTCGCCAACGGCTACGCCCCGCCCTGGCCGGCGCCCTCCGCCGACCCGGGTGATCCCACCGGTGCCTTCCGCGTCTACCTCGACCAGTCGATGACCCGGATGCTCGCTGCCGGCTTGACGGTCACCAACGATCCGGGTCAGATCGACCTGCACGAGATCGCGGCCGTCTTTGCCGGCGACTTCGAGTCCGGCGACAGCTCGGCCTGGTCGGCGACCACGCCGTGAGGGCCGGCGAGGCCGCTCGCGGCGGACTTCTCGTGCGCTACGCCCGGACCTCTCTCGCTGGCGCCCTTCTCGCGCTCGCGCTTCTGGCTCGCCCCCTGACGGCGCAGGAGCTCGAGCCCCGGGCCTACTCGCCGGCGCCGATCGGCACGAACTTCCTGATCCTCGGTTACAGCTACCAGACCGGCGAGGTGGTGTTCGATCCCGCCTCGCCGATCTCCGACGTCTCGGCGAGCGTGAACACGGCGAACCTCTCCTATGGCCGGTCGTTCAATCTCTTCGGCCGTCTCGCCACGGCCGCCTTCGCGGTGCCGGGTGCCTGGGGCGCGATCTCCGGCAACGTCTTCGAAGAGCGCCGCAGCGTCACGCGCTCGGGCCTCGCCGACGTGCGGGGGCGCTTCGCCGTCAACCTCATCGGCGGTCCGGCACTCACTCCCAAGGAGTTCGCGGCCCGGACGCCGGCGACCACGCTGGGCTTCAGTCTGGTCGTCAGTGCGCCGACCGGCGAGTACGACCGGACGAAGCTGATCAACCTCGGCACCCATCGCTGGGCGTTCAAGCCGGAGCTCGGCCTGTCGAGCCCCATCGGCCGCTGGACCCTCGAGGCGGCGGCGGGGGTCTGGCTGTTCGCGCACAACGATCGCTTCTACCCTGGAACCGTCGAGCGCTCGCAGGATCCATTGTGGACGGCGCAGGGACATGTCGGTTACACCTTCCGCCCCCAGCTCTGGGTGGCGCTCGACGCGACCTACTACACTGGCGGGCGCACTTACGCCGACGGCGCCCGCTCCGCGACCCGCCAGGACAACAGCCGGCTCGGCGCAACCCTGTCGGTGCCGTTGAAGCGCGGCCACACCATCAAGCTGCTGGCCGCCCGCGGCGTGACCGCGCGCGTCGGCTCGCGCTTCGACACCTACAGCGTCGCCTACCAGTTCCTCTGGCTCGATTAGCCCCGCCGGGCGGCAGCGCGCGCGCTGCTACACTGCCCCATCTTGCCCTTCTCGCTCGCGCGGCCGGACCTGCCGTATGCGCTGCAGGTGGAGATCACCACCCAGTGCAATCTCCGCTGCAGGATGTGCCCGCTTACCGTCGACGGAACACTCTCGAGCCTGACCCCCGGCCACGTCCGGGAGATCCCATGGCGCGAAGTGGTGGAGTTGGCACGCGAGACGCGCAACGTGATCATCGCCGGTTTTGGCGAGCCTCTGCTGCATCCCGACTGCATGAGCCTGCTGCAGGAGCTCGATCGCAGCTCGGTCTGGATGAGCCTCGCCACGAACGGCACCGCGATCACCGAGGCCAGGGCCCGCCAGATGGCGGAGCTCCTGAATCTGGTGCACATCAACGTCTCGATCGATTCGCCCGACCCGGCGACCTATCGGGCGATCCGCGGGGGCGAGCTCGAGCGCGCATTGCGGGGACTCCGCAACCTCATGGCGGCGGTTTCCGATGCGAACCGAGTCACCGTCTCGTCCGTCGCCATGGCCAGCAACCTGTCGACTCTTTCGGCATTCCCGCCGCTGCTCGCGGAGCTCGGTGTCCGCCGCTACATTCTGCAGGGCCTGGCGCAGTACAGCGTCGAGTGCGAAAGCGAGAGTCTCGCGGATCCCGAAGTCAGTGCGGCGGGCATCGAGGGGCTGCGCGGCGCCTGCAGCGCCGCCGGCATCGAGCTCATCTGCCTGGCTGGCGACCGGTTCGAAACGCCGTTCGTGGGCGACCTCTCACGCCCGCACTCTGGCGCCCGCGGCGCCAAGGTCTGCACTCTCCCGTGGGAGATGCCGTTCATTGACCGCGACGGCAGGGTCTTTCCGTGCTGCTATGCCTCGACCCAGTCGCGCGGGCTTCTCGGTGACCTGAGAGAGCAGCGTCTGCCCGAGGTCTGGCAAGGCGAACGCTACCAGCGCTTTCGCACCGACATCCTCGCGGAGGAAACGACCCCTGAAATCTGCCGCAGCTGCGCGATCGTACCGATGGGCGAGCACCCGATGTCGAGCTTCGCGGCTTCGCTGCAGTTCGAAGGTTCGTGCCTCCAGGGTCACGAGCTCGTGCTGCTCGCCCGCAATACCGGTTCGCGCGACTGGACTCGGGAGGATTGTGTCCGCATCGGGACCGCGAATCCACGGGATCACGCCTCCCCGCTCGCTGTAGCCGGCTGGATGAACGCCAACCGGGTGACGACTTTCTCCGAGGATCTGATTCGGGTCGGCGAGACCGCCACATTTCGCTTCTCCGTGAACCCGACCGCGCCATGCCCGTTCGAGATGTTCCAGCTCGTCGTCGAAGGGAAGTGCTGGATCCCCAACACCCGTTTCCGAGTGATTCCTTCGGTCACCGACTTTGCCGCCAGTGGATCCTCTCGAACAGGATGAAGCCGCTACTGCCGGTTGGACAGCTGCCCGGCCGGCTCTATCCGCGCCGGGCGAGCGGCGCCTCGCCGAGGATCTCGTCGAGGCGCCGCTCGACGTCGGCCGGGGAGACGATTCCCGCCGGCAGGTAGCAGACCAGCCAGCCGGCGGTGGTCTCGGGCAGCACCTTGACGCGATGAGCGTCGGTGATCGGCGTGCCGAACGGACCCGTGGCATCGGCCAGCAGAGGTTTGCCCGCGAGATCGAGCGGACCGCGCATCGAGTCGAGAACCTCGCCGGCAAGCCCGGCGCGCAAGGTGACGGGGAAGGCGAACGAATCGTCCCGCAGGACACACGCCGGTACGCGGAGCTCGATCGACAGCTGGTTGTTGAGATCGACCAGCGGATGGATGGCGGGCAGCTCCTCGCCTTTGAGCAGACGGCGCAGGAGCGCCTCCGACGACGGCCGGTAGCGCGACGGGTCGGTGCCCGCCGCCTTGAACAGGCGGCGCATCGCGGCCACCACCGGATCTTCACCGAGCGTCGCCGGCGTCCACCGCGAAGCGAGCTCGGCGGCGACCCGCCGGCGGCGCAGCCCGAGCTCGGTCCCGCCGTCGCCGGTGACGGCGAGCGGCATCCAGCAGAGCTCCCAGCCCGGGAGCTCGAGGTCACTCAAGGGGATTCTCATGCTGAACAGCTCCTCCTCGCGCGCCGCGGAGTGCGACCGGGCGCTCAGTAGGCGGCCAGCAGGCGGCAGGCCTGCGCCTTGAAGATCAGGTGCACGGCGACGCCGGGGACGAGCTCGAGCTCGCGGCAGGCGCGCCGGCTGACGACGACGGCGAGCGGCCGCTCCACGCCGGCAAGGGAAGCGCTCACCACCGCCGCGGCATGCGGTTCGTCGTGCTGCGGCAGGTGCACGGCGCAGACGGTCGCCGGCAGGACGTTCTGGGCCGAGAGCCCGCTGATCGCTCCACGCGCCAGCAGGATGTCGGTCGCGCGCAGCTCGAAGGCGACACGCTGGCCGGGCGCGCAGCCGCCCTCGTCGGCGGCGGCGATTCGCAGTCCCGGGGCGACCTCGATGGTCGCCAGCGACTCGGCCAGGTTGAGCACCGAACCGGAAAGCACGTTCACCAGTCCCGCTCCCCCTTCCCCTGCGGCGAGGGGATGGGGGCCGAAGACCTCGGCCGGGGGACCGCAGGCGACCACCCGCCCGCGCGACAGCATGCAAACCTCGCGGCACAGGAGCGCGGTCTCCGAAGGCTCGTGCGACACGTGCACGGTGGGAATCCCGAGCTCGTCGCGCACGCGCAGCAGGTAGGGCAGGATGCGCCGCCGCAGCGCGAGATCCAGGCTGGCCAGCGGCTCATCGAGCAGCAGCAGCTCCGGACCCGAGCACAGGGCGCGCCCGAGCGCGACGCGCTGGCGCTCGCCACCGGAGAGCGCCGTCACCGGCCGATCGGCGAGCGCTCCGAGCTCGAGCAGCTCGAGGACGCGCTCGGGCGCCAGACGGCGCGCGGAGGCAGCGAGGCGCCGCGCCCGACCTGCGCCGAAGCGCAGATGAGCGAGCACGTCGCGATGCGGAAAGAGCGCCAGCTCCTGCGGAACGTAGCCGACGCCGCGTTCTTCGGGCGGCAGCGAGAAGCCGCGCCGCGAGTCGAGCCAGGTCCGGCCGCCGACCTCGATGCGCCCGCGGGCGCCGGGTCGGAGCCCGGCGAGGGCCTCGAGCAGCGAGCTCTTGCCCGCGCCCGACGGTCCGAAGAGCCCCAGAGCCGGCTCGCTCGTCTCCCAGGCGATCGCCACTTCGAACGTATCGCACGGCACTGCAAGATCGAGATGCAGCCTGAAGCTCATGCGCGTCGCCGCTCGCGGCGGGTCAGGATCTCCACCGTCCAGAGGGCCGCGAAAGCGAAAACGACGGTGACCCCGACCAGCGACATCGCCTCGGCGTCGTGTCCGAGCTGCATGTCGCTGAAGATGGCGAGCGGCAGGGTCTGGGTCTTGCCGGGGATGTTGCCGGCCACGATGATCGTGGCGCCGAACTCGCCCAACGCGCGCGTGAAGCCCAGAACGGCGGCGGCGGCGAGGCCGCGGCCGGCGAGCGGCAACGTCACGGCCATGAAGGCGCGCCACGGTCCGAGGCCGAGCGTGCGGGCCATCCCCTCCAGTCGGGGGTCGACCTCCTCGAAAGCGAGCCGCGCCGTGCGCACGACGAGCGGCAGCGACATCACCGAGGCGGCGACGACCGCGCCCTTCCAGGTGAACAGCAGATCGAGGTCGAAGCCGATGGCGCGCTCGCCCAGGGGCCCGCCGCGCGCGAGGAGGCGCAGCAGGAGGTAGCCGACCGCGGTCGGCGGCAGAACCAGCGGCAGGGCGGTGAGGGTCTCGAGGAGCGCTCTGCCCGGCACGTCGCGACGCGCCAGGAGCCAGCCGAGAGCGATGCCCGGCGGCAGGATGACCAGGGTGGCGCCGAGCGCCACCCGCACGGACAGGCCCAGCGCAGCCAGAGCCGGTTCGGTCATCGGCCGATCGTATCCGACCGCCGGTTGGCTCCCGCCTCCCCCCTGCCACGCTCGCCGGAGGCCAGGAGGGGGAAAACTACGCTGGCGGCGCGCCGCGCCCTGCGCGACGATCAGCCAGAGGTCCGCCGTTGCCGGCGGTCCTCCACTCAAGGAGCCGCTCCATGTCCGTCGCCAAGATCATCGAAATCAGCGCCGCCTCCAGCAAGAGCTTCGAA
>CAZQTL010000124.1:0-12079 GCA_964595975.1 uncultured Thermoanaerobaculia bacterium
GCAGGACGGTCGGTGGGTCGAGGAAGCGGATGACCGCTTCGGCGTTGGCGAAGCGGGCTTCCGGTTCGCGCTCCATGCAGCGCTCGATCGTCGCGCGGAAGCGCGCCGAGATGCCGGTGCGATAGGTCTCGAGCGGCGTCGGCGCCTCGCGCAGCCGCTTGACCGCCACCTCGAGCGGCGACTCGCCGTGGAATGGCAGCGAGCCGGTGAGCATCTCGTAGAGCACCACCCCGAGGGCGTAGAGGTCGCTCGCCGCCGTCGCTGCGAGGCCGGCCACCTGCTCCGGCGCCATGTACGCGGGCGTGCCGAGGAGCCCGCCGGCCTCGGTGAGGGTCAGTCCGTCCGAGCTCTGGTGCGAGCTCCGGGCGAGACCGAAGTCGGTGATCACCGCCCGCTCCCCGTCCGGACCGGGCACGAGGAGGATGTTCGAGCTCTTGAGATCGCGATGCACGACGCCGGCCTCGTGCGCCGCCGCAAGACCCCGGCAGAGCTGACGCACGATCGCCACCGCCGGCAGCTCGTCGAAAGCCCCTTCTTCCTGGATACGCCGCGCCAGGGTCTCGCCCTCGAGCCATTCCATGGTCAGGAAGAGAAGGGAACCGTACCCCCCATCGCCGCCGGCGGTGACCTCGTGCACGCCGAGATCGAAGATCCGGCAGACGTTGGGATGGCTCACCCGGCGGGCGAGCAGGATTTCGCGCTTGAAGCGCTCGATCGACTGCGGATCGCGGCTCGCCCCGGGCCGCAGGACCTTGAGCGCCACGCGGCTGCGCAGATGCAGGTCCTCCGCGCCGTAGACCTCGCCGGCCGCCCCCTGGCCGAGATAGCGCTGAATGCGGTAGCGCCCCGCGACGATCGCGTCGGGGGCGAAGATCGGCGCCGGCGCCGGTCCGCCCGAGGTCACCGCTGGGCTCTCACGTTGCCGCGATTGTAACGGCAGGAAGGGTCGCTATCCGCTGCCGGCGGGATCTTTCGCCGCCGACCCGGACAGATGGCGGAGGTCTGCCCACTCCGCGGGCGTGTTGACGCCCCGGAAGTCGGCGGCGAAGCCGGCCGGAACCGGCGCCACGGCGACGCCGGCGACGCCGGCGAGCGGCTGCAGACTCGCACCGCCGCCGGGACGGGCCGCGGCTGCCGCAAGCGCGGCGAGCTGCGCTCCGCAGGCGGGTTCGTAGATCCCCGGGAACGGCTCGATCCTGTCCGCTGCCAGTCGCGGCAGGACGGCGATGCGATCGTGCCGCCGCTCGCCGACCAGCCATTCGAGCGCCGCCCGGGAGAGCATCGGCTGATCGCAGCTGAGCACCAGCCAGGCGGCGTCGGACCGCGCCGCAGCGGCCGCCAGGAGGCCGGCGAGCGGACCGCACGCGCCGGCGGCGTCGGCCAGCACCGGGAGGTGGGTCGCTCCGGGCGGCAGCGGGCCGCCGGAGCCGAGCAGATAGATCTCCTGCACGACGCTCCCCAGGGCTCGCGCGATGCGCTCCAGGAAAGTCTCTCCCTGCCACTCGAGCATCGCCTTCGGACTTCCCATGCGCCGGCTGCTGCCGCCGACGAGGATCCCGCCGACGAGCGGCGCGAGCGCGGGAGAGGGCGGAGAGCTGCGCATCCGGCTGCTATCCTTCCACGACCGGCGCCCTTCTCCGCCGGATCACTTCCGGGAGTTCGAACAACCGATGCGACTCGCCCCGCTGGCGCCCGACACCGACTCCATCCGCAGCCGCAGCCGCAAGGCGCGACTCCGGCTGTTTCTGCTTCTGTTCTTCGCTTTCGTCGTCGCCGTCGTCGCCCTGGGAGGGCTTCGTCGCGGCCCGGCGCCGACGATCGCGCTGCGTCCCGAGCGGACGGCGATCGGCCGCCAGGCGCCGCTCGAGATCGAGGTCTCCGAGCCGGCGCGCGGGTTCTCCCGCGTGCAGGCCGAGCTGCTGCAGGGGGGAAACCGGATCGAGCTGCTGGCGGAGTCGTTCGCGACGCCGCCGGGCTGGAAGCTCTGGAGTCACGGACTCGCCAGCAAGGTCTGGAAGCTCGACATCGGCAAGAACTCGCAGCCGACGCTGGTCGAAGGGCCGGCGACACTGCGCGTCGCCGCTTTCCCGGCGCCCGCCTGGTTCCGCAGCGGCGAACCGGCGGTCGCCGAAGTCGTCCTGCCGGTGCGACTGGTGCCACCGGCCCTGGGTCTGCTCTCAACCCAGCACTACGTGGCCCAGGGCGGCTCGGAGGCGGTCGTCTATCAGGTCGGCCCGTCGAGCGTGCGCGACGGCGTCGAAGTCGGCGACCGGTTCTTCCCCGGCTTCGCGCTGCCGGGCGGCGCCGCCGGCAGCCGCTTCGCGCTCTTCGCCCTGCCCTGGGACACGGCCGACGTTACCGCGGTGCGGCTCGTCGCCGCGGACGAGGTCGACAACCGGACCTCGATGCCGTTCGTCGACCAGTTTTTTCCCCACCCGCCGAAGGACGACGACATTCAGCTCGACGACAAGTTCCTGGCAAAGGTCGTCACCGAGATCCTGGCGCAGACGCCCGACGCGCCGGACGCCGGCAACCTGCTGCAGAACTACCTGTGGATCAATCGCGAGCTGCGCCAGCGCAACGCCGCCGAGCTCGCCGCCCTGGCGCCGGCGAGTCCGCAGCGTTTCCTCTGGCGGGCGCCGTTCCTCGCCCTGCCAGGCGGGCAGGTGATGTCGTCTTTCGCCGACCGGCGCTCGTACGTCTACGGCGGACGCGAGGTCGACCAGCAGACGCATCTCGGCTTCGACCTCGCTTCGGTCGCCAAGGCCGACGTCCCCGCCGCCAACGACGGCGTCGTCGTGCTGGCGAAGTACCTGGGGATCTACGGCAACGCCGTCGTCGTCGACCACGGCTACGGCCTGATGAGCCTCTACGCCCATCTTTCCGCCATCCAGGTCGAGGTCGGCGCGAGCGTGCGCCGCGGTCAGCCGCTCGGGCGCAGCGGCGCCACCGGTCTGGCCGGCGGCGACCACCTCCACTTCTCGTTCCTGCTGCACGGCGTCCCGGTGCGTCCGGCCGAGTGGTGGGATGCGCACTGGATCGAGGACCGCCTGAAGCGCAAGCTCGGCCCGGCGCTCCCCTTCGGCAGCCCGGCGAACTGAACCCGGCGCTGCTCCTCCGCCCTGCGAGCGAACGACATGCGCGAGCCGACCTTTCCCGACCTCCGGGCCTTCCTCGAACAGCTGCGCCGCGACCGCGACCTGGTCGAGGTGACGGCCGAGGTCGATCCGCACCTCGAGATCGCCGAGATCCATCGCCGCGTCATCGCCGCCTCCGGACCGGCGCTCCTCTTCCGCAACGTCCGCGGCGCCGACTTTCCCCTGGTGACGAATCTCTACGGGACGCCACGCCGCGCCGCGCTCGCCTTCGGCCGCCGGCCGCAACAGCTCATCGCCCGTCTCGCCCGCCTGGCGCAGGAGATTCTGCCGCCGACTCCGGCGAGACTCTGGGACGCCCGCGACCTCGCCGGCGAGGCGCTCCGCGTCGGCCTGAAGCAGCGTCGCAGCGGCCCGGTCACCGAGGTCGTGACGCGCGACGTGAGGCTCGACCGGCTGCCGGCCCTGACCTGCTGGCCGGAGGACGGCGGTCCGTTCCTCACCCTGCCGCTGGTCTACACCGAGCACCCCGACGGCCACGGCCACAACCTCGGGATGTACCGCATCCAGATCCACGAGCCGCGCACGACCGGCATCCATTGGCAGATCGGCAAGGGGGGCGGCTACCACTATGCCGTGGCGGAGGCCCGCGGCGCCGCGTTGCCGGCGACCATCTTCCTCGGCGGCCCTCCCGGCCTGACGCTGGCGGCGATCGCCCCCCTGCCCGAGAACCTCCCGGAGCTCATGCTCGCCTCGCTGGTCGCCGGCGAACGCCTGCGCATGGTGCGCGGAGCCGGCAGCCCCGACGGCCGGCCGCTCGTCGCCGCCGCCGAGTTCGCGCTGATCGGCAAGGTTCCGCCGCGCGTCCGCCGGCCTGAGGGACCGTTCGGCGACCACTACGGCTACTACTCGCTGCGTCACGACTATCCGGTGTTCGAGGTCGAATGGATGGCGCGGCGGCGCGATGCGATCTTCCCCGCCACCGTCGTCGGCAAGCCGCGCCAGGAGGACTTCTTCCTCGGCGACCTGCTGCAGGAGCTGCTCTCGCCGCTCTTCCCGCTGGTGATGCCGGCGGTCGAGTCGCTGTGGTCGTACGGCGAGACCGGCTACCACTCGCTCGCCGCGGCGGTGGTCCGCGAGCGCTACGGTCGCGAGGCGATGACCTCGGCCTTCCGGATCCTCGGCGAGGGTCAGCTCGCGCTCACCAAGTTCCTCTTCGTCACCGACGGCAAAGTCGACCTGCGCGACTTTCCGGCGCTGCTCACCTACGTCCTCGAGCGCAGCCACCCCGAGACCGACCTGTTCGTCTTCGCCAATCTGGCGATGGACACGCTCGACTACACCGGCCCGGAGGTCAACCGCGGGTCGAAGGGGATCTGGCTCGGCGTCGGTCCGGCGGTGCGCGAGCTGCCGCGCGAATTCCGTCCACCGACTCCGCCCCCGGCCGACGCCCGCGACGTCGCCGTCTTCTCCCCGGGTTGCCTGGTCGTCGGCGGTCCGCCTTTCGCTGCCGACAGCGCAGCGGCGGCACGCTTCGCCGCTCATCCGGCCTTCGCCGGCTGGCCGCTCGTCGTGCTCACCGACGAACCGCGGCGGGCCGCGGCGTCGCCGATGAACTTCCTGTGGACGACCTTCACGCGTTTCGAGCCCGCCGCCGATCTGCACGCCGCCGCCCTGCGCGTGACCCGCAATCACCTCGTGCGCACGCCGCCGATCCTCATCGACGCGCGCCGGAAGCCCTGGTATCCGGAGGAGCTCTTCGCCGACGCGGCGACGGCGGCCACGGTCGACCGCCGCTGGCGTGAGTACTTCCCCGGAGCCGGTGTCGAGATGGGCGACTCCGCGCTCGCCCACCTCGACCCGCCGCGCTGACGGCGGCCGCCGGGACGACGACAGCGGCTGCTACCATTCCCGCCCGGATGCGACGCCTGTTCTCCGACCGCCGCTCGCGGCTGGGCCTGCTCGCCCAGATCGGTCTCGCTCTCGCACTGGTCGGCACCGTGCCGCTGGCGCTCGCCGCCATGCAGCTGGCGGCAGTGAATCGTGAAGCGCTCGTCGAACAGCTCCTGCGCACCCACACCGTCTCGGCGCGCACCGCCGCCGACGCCATCGACAGCTTTCTCGCCGCCCGCAGGTCGCTGGCCGCCACGCTGCTGCTCTCGCCCGAGCTCGCCGCGGATCCGACCTCGGCAATTGGCCAGGCACGCCTGCACGACTCGCTCGCCAGCTGGAGTGCCGCCGGCGTCGTCGCCGCCGCCCTCTACGACGGTTCGGACCGGCTGATCGTCAAGGTGCAGCAGAAGGGCTACGGCGCGCTCGCCGACGAGCTCCTCGGCGGTGTTGCGGTGGCTCCCTCCGCCCTGCGCAACGTCGATCTCCACCCGTGGATCCGCCTCGAGCTGCCACTGGCCGCCGGCGCGATGTCGGAGGGCGATGCCTCGGGAGCGGCGCCCGCCGGCTCGCTGCGCCTGGCCGTCGATGGCGCGCCCCTGCTGCGCACGCTGGCCCCGGACGAGCTCGGCGACCAGGCTCAGCTCCTGCTGCTGGATCGCACCGGCAAGGCTCTCGTCGGGCCGGTCGAGGAGGCCGCGAAGCTGCCACCGACGCTCCTCGAATCCGCCCTCTCGGCCCGGCTCTCCGGCTCGGGACGATTCCGCGACCGCGATTCGCGCGAGATCGTCGGCGCCTGGTCCGCCGCCGATGCCGGCCGTTTCATCGTCGTCTCGACGCAGCCCGCCGCGATCGCCGAAGCGGCGGCGCGGCGCATGCGGCAGCGAACCGTCCTCGCGGTCGCTCTCGCGCTCGTGCTCGCCGCGGCGATCTCGATCCTCGCCTATCGCGCGCTGGTGCGGCCGTTGCGCGTCCTGCTCGCGGCGCAGCGCCGGGTGGCGGGGCTGTCGGGCGAGCCCGCGCAGGGCTCCGAGGTGGCCCAGCTCCGAACCACCATGGCGGCGCTCGAACGCAACGCCCGCGATCGCTCGGCCCTCGACGAGGTCTTTCTCGGCCGCTACCAGGTGGTCGAGATCCTCGGGTCGGGGGGGATGGGCACCGTCTTCCGCGGCTGGGATCCGCGGCTCCAGCGCGCCGTGGCCTTGAAGACCATACATCTCGAACGGCGGGAGTCCGACGCCAAGGAGAAGCAGGCCGCGTCGCGCCTGGTCACCGAGGCGGTCGCCGCGGCGCAGATCGTCCATCCCAATGTCGTGGCCATCTACGACACGGAGGAGATCGGCGCCATGGCCTACGTGGCGATGGAGTACGTCCACGGCACCGGCCTGGACCGCTACCTCGAGGAGCGCGGCAAGCTCTCGTGGCGCGAAGTGCTGCCGCTCGCCCAGGCGATCTGCGAGGGCCTGGCGGCGGCCCACGCCCACGACCTCGTGCACCGCGACATCAAGCCGGGCAACATCCTGCTCGGCCAGGACGGGTCGATCAAGATCGCCGACTTCGGCCTGGCCCTCTTCCTGTCGCAGCGCGGCGAACCGGGCGAGACGGTCGTCGGCACGCCCGGCTTCCTCGCCCCGGAAGCGCTGCGCGGCCGGCCGGTGACCGCCTGGAGCGATCTCTTCGCCGTCGGTGTCCTGCTCTGCCGCAGCCTCACCGGCCACTACCCGTTCGCCGGCAAGAACCTGCGCGCCATCGTCGCCTCGACCCTGAACGATCCGACGCCGCCGGTGGAGTCGTTCGACGAGCGCATTCCACGACCGCTCATCGACCTGGTGCGCGCGCTGCTCGAGAAGAGCCCGGAGCGCCGCCTCGGGCCGGCGAGCGAGGTCGCCGCGCGCTGCGCCGAGCTCTGCCGCCGCCACGGCCTCAACTGGCGCCTCGACTTCACCCGCTCGACGAGAGCCCTCGAAGCGGACGAGATCTTCCGCTCCGTCTCGCTGCCGGTCGTCCCGGAGTGAGGCGGCTGAGGATATGATGCGCGCCGCCGGGGGCCCGCCGCCGGACTCGCACGGCATCCACTTCAAGACCGGATTCGAAACCGCGGACGCTGCGTCCGCCCGAAGGCAGGAAGAATGGACATCAAGAGCGACATCCTCGGCACTCTCGGCAATACTCCGCTCGTCGCCCTGCGGCGCTATCACCCGGAAGGGGCGCTCCTCGCCGCCAAGCTCGAGTTCTTCAATCCGGGCGCCTCGGTCAAGGACCGCATCGGCATCGAGATGATCGAGGCCGCCGAGCGTGAAGGGAAGCTCGCGCCCGGGATGACGATCGTCGAACCGACCTCCGGCAACACCGGCCTCGGCCTGGCGCTCGCCTGCGTGCTGCGCGGCTACAAGCTGGTGTGCACGGCGACGACGAAGATCTCGAAGGAGAAGATCGGCCTGCTCGAGGCGCACGGCGCCAGGGTGGTCATCTGCCCGGTGGACGTCGCCGCCGACGACCCGCGCTCCTACTACAAGGTCGCCGAGCGGATCCGCGACGAGGAGGGCGCCTACCTCCCGAACCAGTACCACAACGCCGCCAACCCGCAGACGCACTACAAGACCACGGGACCGGAGATCTGGCGCCAGACCGACGGCAAGGTCACCCACTGGGTGGCCGGCGTCGGCACCGGCGGCACGATCTCCGGCGTCTCACGCTTCCTCAAGGAGCAGAATCCGGCGATCCGCACCATCGGCGTCGACCCGGTGGGCTCGGTCTACGCCTACTGGAACGAGCACGGCCACCTGCCGCCGCCGGAGGAGCTCGGCTTCTATCTCATCGACGGCATCGGCCAGAGCTACATGCCTGATTCCTGCTGGCCGGAGACGATCGACGAAGTGATCACGGTCTCCGACCAGATCGCCTACGACGAAGTCTTCGCCCTCGCCAAGAGCGACGCGGTCTTCACCGGCTCCTCCGGCGCCGCCGCCGCCTGGGCGGCGCGCGAAGTGGCGCGCAAGCTCCCCGCCGACGCCCTGGTGGTGACCCTCCTCCCCGACTCCGGCGAGCGCTACCTCTCCAAGCTCAATCCCGAGTGGATGAAAGAGAAGGGCCTGCTCGGCGCCGACGAGGGATTGTCGTAATCAGTTCCTCTCTTCGAGATAACAGCTCTGCAGCGCGTGAGCCAGGTGGTTCGCCCAGGCGACGTGCTGGCCGTCGGCCCAGCCGCGGCTGCTCTTGCCGCCGGAGCCGGTGCTGTAGAAGGTCGCCTCGAGCATCGCTTCACACGAGCTCCACGAGTCCGAGCGCGCGCGGGCGCCGGCGGCGAAACTGAACAGGTAGTCGTCGTCGCCCGGCATGTAGTCGAGCACCCGCCGCGCCTCGTCGAGGACGTAGGCAGTCTTCGCGCGCACCGCCGCATTCACCTGGGTGAGCTTCCAGGCCTGATACTCCCGCTGCGTCTTCTCCCAGTCCTTCGGGTACGGCTCGACCTTGCGGCGATTCCACGCGGCCTTCTTCGCCGCGCCGGCGTCGTCGAACAGATCGAGCGCGGCGGCGACCGCGGCGAGCGCCTTCTGGCGATCCTTGCGGACATCGCGGGAGACCTCGAAGTTGAGCTGCACCCGGCAGCGGCGCTGGTCGTAGACGGTGAACGGGCCGTCCTGGAAGGAGAGCAGGAACGGCTCGACCAGCGACAGGTTGACGTCGAGCCCCGCCATGGCGCCGACATGGACGTTGTCGATCTTCACCAGTTCGCCGGGCTCGAAGCGCACGCCCGTGCCGCCGGCGAGGCGCCCGCCGACGACCTTCATGTCGGTGTAGTGATCGGTGCACTCCGAAACCAGCTCGCCCTTGGGCAACCCAAAGCGCCCGACGAGGTCGGCGCGCAGGTCGCTTTCGACGTCGGCGGCAGCGAGATTCGGCAACGCTGCGAGGAGAACGGCTCCCATCCATCCGGTTCGTGACATGGAACCCCCTTTGCACCTATCTTCCCTCACGTGGATTGGATCCGGATCGGGACAGCCGCGGATTTCCCCCCCGGCGAGCTGCATGTGCGCCACCTTCTGGGCCGGCCGGTGGGAATCCGCCAGCATGCTCCCGGCGAATTCTCCGGTCTCGACCTCTCCTGCCGGCACCAGGGGGCGGACCTCTCCGCCGGCGCCCGGCAGGGCACCATTGCCACCTGTCCGCGCCACGCCTGGCGGTACGATCTCGCGACCGGCGCCTGCCTGACCGAACCCGACCTGCCGCTCCATCCGGTCGAGGTCCGCCGCGACGGCGAACGGATCCTTGTGCGCCTGCGCTCCCGGCTGGCGGACTAGGGCCGCGTGCCGGGCGCCGGTGTCCGGTCCAACTCTTCCAGGAGCACGCGCGCGGCGCGCGCGTCAGCGTGGTCGATTCCGAGCGTCGGCTCGAGGTGTGCCAACGCCTCGCGCACCGCGGTGCGTGCTTCGGCGGTGCTGCCCAGCGCCGCGAGCGCACGGCCGCAGGCGAGCTCCCCCCGGCCGATCCAATGCGACCGCGTACCCTGTTCGGCGGCGGCGCGCAACAGCTCGAGGCCCCGCGCGGCATCGCCGTAGGCCGGCTCCGGCCGACCCTGGGCGAGTGCGATCTCCGACCGCCGAATCAGCAGCACGGGGAGGTACGGCTGCCCGAGTGGACTCGCTTCGGCGATCGCGACCGCGCGGTCCTGAGCGGCGGCGGCCCCGGCCGTGTCGCCGCGACCCTGGGCGATCAGACCGCTGGTGGACTCGAGCATGGCGCGAAAGGGGTGGTCGGCGGGAAACAGCGCCTCGTACTTGGGACGCACCTCGGCCAGGACCCGCGCTGCGCCTTCTGGATCTCCGATCCGCGTGAGCAGCCGGGCGCGCAGGTAGCCTGCCTGCACCTCGGCGACGTCGTCTCCCCGCTGCCGTGCCAGGCCGTAGGCGCGCTCGGCATACTCCCGGGCCTCCTGGTACCGCCCGAGGTCGCTCAGGACGAAGCCGAAATTGGTCAGCGACTGCGGCGAGACCGTGTCGTGCGATGCATCTGCGCTGCCGATCGAGATCGCCCGCCGGAAGAGCGGCTCGGCGGCCAGCGGATCGCCCATGGCCCGCACCGCCAAGGCCCAGTTGTTGTAGAGCGTTCCAGCGGTCTCGGAGTCGCCCCGGCCCAGCGCGTCGAGCTGTCCGGCGGCGGTCGCGAAGGCTTCGCTCGCCTCGCGATTCCGTCCGGCGATGCGATAGGACTCGGCGAGATCGATCGCCAGCCGCATCTCCAGCAGCGTCGAGCCCTGATGAGAAGTCGCGAGCAGTCTCTGCGCGGCGAGCACGCGGTCGAGACTCTTCTCCGGCTCCTCGGCATCGCGCGCGATGTCGCCGCCGCGCCGCAGGCAGGCGACCCGCTCGAGCGCGAACTGCGGCTCGTCCGGAAGCAGCCCCAGGCCCTCGGCGACCAGACGCTCGGCCTGGGCGAAGTTTCCCGCCCTCGCCGTCGTCCCGCCCAGGGCGCAGGCCGCTCGGGCTCGCGTCGCGATCTCCGGGCGGCGGCGCGCCAGCCTGTAGGCGCGCGACAGGATCTCCTGCGCCTTGGCGATCTGATCCTGATCGTGGTACTGCAGCCCGATCGCGATGAGCAGCTGCGTGCTCAGATCGCTCGGTTCCGGCGACGCGGCGATTTCGCGATCGACGATGCGCTCGGCGCGCGTGAGCAGATCTCCGACCGTGAACGGCTTCCCTCCCGGCGCCGCATCGGTGAGCAGAAAGGAGTTGAGATCGTTGATCGCTTCGGCGCGCGACACCTGCCGCAGGGCGAAGTCACGCTGCTCCTCGGCGAGCGCCGCCGCCTGCCGCGCCCGGCGCGCCTGGATCGCCGTGCCCGCGAGACCGGCGAGAATCGCGACGAGCATGAGGCCGGCGAGCGCCACCGGCAGCCGATGCCGGCGGACGAACTTCGTCAGGCGGTAGGTCGTCGCATCCGGGCGGGCGGCGATCGGGCGCTGCTCGAGGTAGCGCCGGACGTCCTCGCCGAGCGCCTCGACGGTCGCATAACGCTCCGCGGGGTTCTTCTTCAGCGCCTTCGCGACGATCGTGTCGAGGTCGCCCGCGAGCTCGCGCCGGAGACGGTCGGCGGTGCTGCCGCGGCGGGCGGCGAGCTCCTCCGCACTGGCGGGTGCCGATCCGCGCCGCTCGCCGAACAGGTCGGAGGGCCGGTGCGGATCCGTGTCCACGATGGCACGCACCAGATCGGCCGGCGAGCCCGCCGCGTCCCCCGCCGGGTGTCGGCCGCTGAGCAGCAGGTAGAGCAGGGCGCCGAGGGCGTAGATGTCGGTGGCGGTGGTGATCGCGCCGCCGGTGACCTGCTCCGGCGCGGCGAAGGCCGGCGTGAGCGCCCGCCCGCCGTCCCGGGTCAGCGCAGTCGCAGCGCTCCCCTCCGCCTCTTCGTCCAGCAGCTTGGCAATCCCGAAATCGAGCAGCTTTGCCTGCCCGCCGCGCGAAACGAGGACGTTCGAAGGCTTGATGTCGCGGTGGACGATGAGGCTGGCGTGCGCATGCGACACGGCGCGGAGCACGTCGAGGAAGAGCCGCAGCCGCTCGGCGATGCCGAGCGCCCGGGCGTCGCAATAGGTGTCGATCTGCTCGCCTTCGACATGCTCGAGGACGAGATACGGCTGGCCCCCCGGCGAGACGCCGGCATCGATCAGATGCGCGATGTGCGGATGGGTCAGGCGCGCGAGGATGTTGCCCTCGCGCCGGAAGCGCTCGCCGCCGGCGCGCCCGACGAGCTCGGCGTTGAGGAGCTTGACCGCGGCCCGCCCCTCGAAGCGCCCGTCGCTCCGCCGTGCCAGCCAGACCGTTCCCATCCCCCCCTGTCCGATCGGTGCGACCAGGGTGTACGCGCCGAGCGTCTGTCCGGCGAGGGAGGCGCCGAACGGGAGCTCCGGCGCGTCGCCTTCGAGGAAGCGGAGCTCGCCGGCGCGGTCGGCCTCCGCCATGAGCTCCGCCACGTCGGCGGCGAGTGCGCTGTCCTGCCCGCGCAGTTCCGCGAGCCACGCCTCGCGCGCCGCGCCGTCGAGCTCGAGAGCGCGATCCAGGTGGGGGCTCAGCCGCTGCCAGCGTTCCCGGTCGAGCATG
>CAZQTL010000125.1:0-1754 GCA_964595975.1 uncultured Thermoanaerobaculia bacterium
GCGCGAGGCCCGCGGCGGCGCCCGGGCGCTCCCCTGCCGGCGCGCCGGCAGCGCCTGCGGCCGGCGGCGACCGGCGGTTCCGCGTCCGGGAAGTGCGTGGAGTCGGAGACATCGGGCGAAATCATATCGCCAGCCTCGCCTTGCCAATCCGGTTCGACGCCCGTAATCTGGCCGCGGCATGGCGTCCCCCGACAGACCGCTCTCGGTCATCGTCCCGGTGCACAACCGCGCCGACCTGACGGCCGTGTGCCTCGCCGCACTCGGCCGCTGGACCACGCCGCTCGAGATCGTCGTGGTCGACGACGGCTCGACCGACCCGGGCGTCGAGCTCCTGAGCCGCGCCGGCCTCGCCCACCGCTGGCTCCGCAACCCCGACGCCCTGGGCTTCAGCGCGGCGGTGAATCGCGGCCTCGCGGCAGCGACCGGCGATCCCCTGCTGCTGCTCAACAGCGATGCCGAGGTCACCGAGGGCGGCGACCACGTCCTTCGCGCGGCCTTCGCCGGCGGCGACGGTGCGGCATCCGGCGCCGCCGCCGCGCGCCTGGTCTATCCCAACGGCGCACCGCAATGGAGCGGCGGCCCCTTCCCTTCCCTTGCCTGGCTCTTCGCGCTCGCCAGCGGCCTCGGTCGCGGCGCGCGATTCCGCCTCCGCCGCGCTCCGCCCTCGGGTTTCGCCGGCGGCGAGGTCGACTGGGCCCCGGGCGCGGCGCTGGCGATCGCCCGCGATGCCTTTGCCGCGGTCGGACCCTTCGACGAGAGCTATCGCCACTACGCCCAGGATTTGGACTACTGCCAGCGGCTCGCCGCGTGCGGCCGCCGCGTGCGGGTGCTCGCCGACTGGGTCGTCGTGCATCATCTCGGCGGATCGGTGGGCGAGCTCCCGGCGGCGGCGCCGGCGACGCTGGAGGCCGGAGACGCCTCGCCCGGCGTCGACGGACAGCGCCTCGACCTGTTGTGGCTCGACCTCCTGCAGTGGGCGCGGCGCCACCGCAGTCCGGCCTGGGCGCGCCGCGCGCGTCGCGTGCTCATCGCGGGAGGGCGCCTGCGGCAGCTGCGCTTGACGGCGCGCCGCTTCGATCGCCGGGCGGCGCGCGAGGCGCTCGCCGTCGCCGCGGCGGTGACCGCTGTCCGCCGGAGCTGAAAGGGCGTCCGGCAGCGCGGCCGCGATAGACTGCGGGGCTCATGGCCGTCGCCTTCCCTTACTGGGATCTCACCTGGGAGCTGGTGCAGCGCGAGTTGCGGGTACGCTACCGGCGGTCGCTCATCGGCTTCACCTGGACGATGCTGCAGCCGATGATGATGATGGGGGTGATGCACATCGCCTTCAGCACCATCTTCCGCTTCAGCGTCGAGAACTACCCCGTCTACGTCCTCGCCGGACTGCTGTTCTGGAACTTCTTCTCGCAGAGCATCGTCACCTCGATGAACAGCCTGCGCGCCAACGGCGGCCTGATCCAGAAGCTGCCGGTGCCGAAGTCGGTCTTTCCGCTCGCGGTGGTGATCTCCGGCGTGATCAACCTGCTGCTCGCGCTGATCCCGCTCCTCGCGCTGCTGGTCGTGACCGGCCATCCGCTGCGTCCGGCGATGCTCTTCCTGCCGGTCTCGATCGCGATCGCCGCCCTCTTCACCCTGGGCGCCGGCCTCCTCCTCGCGCCGCTGGCGGTCTTCTTCCACGACATCGTCGAGCTGATCGGCGTCATCCTGCAGATCGTCCTCTTCCTCACGCCGATCATGTATCCGATGGCGATCGTGCC
>CAZQTL010000125.1:1854-12046 GCA_964595975.1 uncultured Thermoanaerobaculia bacterium
CGGCGCGAGATCCGCGAGCGCCTCGACGAGATCATCGACTACAGCGAGCTCGGCGACTTCATCGAGTCGCCGATCCGCGCCTACTCCTCCGGCATGCTCGCCCGCCTCGGCTTCTCGATCGCCTCCGCCTGGACCCCCGACCTGCTGATCCTCGACGAGGTCTTCGCCGCCGGCGACGCCGCTTTCACCCGCAAGTGCGAGAAGCGGCTGGCGGGTTTCCGCGACGCCGGCGTGACGATCCTGCTGGTGTCGCACTCGGCGTCGATCGTCCTCGAGACCTGCACCCGGGCACTCTGGCTCGAGCGCGGGAAGCTCATCGCCGACGGCGAGCCGGAAGAGGTCGTCGCCGCCTACGACCAGAGCACCTACGCCAGCGCCCGCTAGCCCGATCCGGCGCTCCCAGAGAGCGCCGGGGGGCAATTGGGGACACATTGCGGCCACTCCCCCGTGGCACAGAGCAGCCACTCATTCAGCCGCTATGTGTCCCCTGCCGCGCCGCACTCAGCCTCAGTAACCCCACCGCGGCCAGCGCCCCCGCCGCCCCCGCGACCATGTCGAGGACCTCGGGATCGCGCAGCGTCCACAGCCCCTGGGCGAGCTCGAGCAGTCCGCCGTAGACCGCCGCCGTCACCACCACCGCGATGCCGGGCGACTTGGCCCCGAGGATCGCGAGCGAACGTCGCCAGGGGAAGGCCGCGACGAGGAAGAGGCCGAAGTGCGCCAGCTTGTCGACCGGAAAGGCGATCCGGTGGGCGGCCGCGTCGATCTTCGGCGGCACCGGCTCGATGAGCGCGAAACCGATCGCGACGGCGAGAGCGAGCGACAGCAGGTGCACCGGCGAGAGCTTCGGCATCGGAGGCCCAATCTATCCGAACGGCTATACTTCCGGGTCTCCCGCCGTGACCGCCAGCAACCGACCCATCGTCTTCGCCGCCCTCGCCGGCATGGCCGCCGAGGCGCCGATCGAGCTCGCGGTGCGCGGCACGTCGATGGCGCCTCACCTGCGCGAGGGCGACCGCGTGCAGATCGCCCGCGCCACCCGCTATCGCGCCGGCGAGATCCTCGTCTTCCGCAATTCGGTGGGCGATCTGGTCGCCCATCGCCTGCTCGGAACACGACGCTGGGAGGGCCAGCTCCGATTCGTCCTGCGCGGCGATGCCGCGCCGGCGGCCGACGGTCTCGTGCCGCCGGCGGCGATTCTGGGCCGCGTCGTCGGCGGCGATGTTCCGCGCCGCCTGGTGGAGGTCCCCTGGCACGACCGCTGGCGCGCGCGCTGGCGCTTCCTCGCCTACGCCTTTTCGAGACTCCTGTCGTGACCTTCGGCGACGCCTTCCTGCATCACCCCGACCTCTTCCCGGCGCGGCTCTCCGGCGACGCCTGGGGGGCAGCGACCCTGCGGCTCGAGATCGCCGGATTTCCGTTCCTCCTCTCCGGTCTCTCCGCCGTGCAGGCGGCGGCAGCGAGCGCCCACTACCGCGAGCTCCTGCTGCCCCTGCCGGCCGGTGCCGACGACAGCCGGGTGGCGATCTTCCGCGCCCCCGAGGCGGACTTCCGCAGCTTCGACCTGGCCGGCTGGCAGACCACGTTCGACTTCGACTACGGCGCGGATGCCGTGCGCTGGGCCGGCCGGCGGTCGATGGCCCGCCTCGAGCTCGGCGGCGAGCGCCGGTCCGCGCTGTGGACCCCGGCCGGCGACTCCGACCCCGAGTTCCTCGGAATTCTCGAGAACACCCTGCGCGTCGTCGTCGCCTACCGCTGCCTCGCCGCCGGCGGAGCCCTGCTGCACAGCGCCGGTATCAATGCCGACGGCCGGGCCTGGCTCTTCGTCGGGCCCTCCGGCGCCGGCAAGTCCACCCTCTGCGGGCTGTCGCAGCGCGCCGGGCATCGGGTGCTCTCCGACGAGCTCAACGCCCTCTTCCTGGTCGACGGCGAGCCGCGTCTCGCCCAGCTCCCTTTCGCCGGCGACTTCGGTGGCGTCGCCCTCGAGCGGGCCTCGTTCCCGCTCGCCGGCATCCTTCTCCTGCGTCAGGGACCGGCGGCTGCTCTCGATCCGGTCGACTCCGGACGGGCAATCGGCGCGCTGGTCGCCGCCTGCCCCTTCGTCAACGGCGACGCGCGGCGCCTCGACCGCCTGCTCGACAATCTCGAGAGCCTCGGCCGCGCGACGCCGGTCCGCAGGCTCACCTTCCGGCTGGATCCGGACTTCTGGCGTATTCTCCCCGCTGCGCCATGACGACTCTCGCCACCATCTACCGCCGCGCCGCCGACGTCCGCTACCGCGTCCTCGACGACGAGGCCGTCGTCATCCGGCAACGCGCAGGCGAGGTGCTCGGGCTGAACGCCCTGGGGGCGCGCCTCCTCGATGCCCTGGACGGCGCGGCAACGGTCGGCGAGATCGTCGCCGACCTCGCTCCCGACTATGACGTGGAGCGTGGCGAGCTCGAAAGGGATGCCCTGGAGTTCTACGCCGAGCTTGCGACGCTGGGTCTCGTCGAGGAGCAGAGCGCGAGCGCGGAGCCGGCGCGATGAGCAGCTTCGGCGGCAAGGTCGAGTCGATCTGGCGGGAGAACCGGCTCTTCACGGTGTTGCTCGAGCTCACCTATCGCTGCAACCTCGACTGCTTCTTCTGCTACAACGACGTGTCGCTCAAGGGCACGTCACTGCAGACGGAACAGTATTTCGCGCTCCTCGACGAGCTCGCGGAGCTCGGCACGCTGCAGCTCTCGCTCTCGGGCGGCGAGCCGCTCGCCCACCCGGACTTCTTCGCCATCGGCGCGCGGGCGCGGGAGCTCGGCTTCGTCGTGCGGATCAAGTCGAACGGCCACGCCTTGCGTGGCGAGCTGGCGCGCCGGGTGCGCGACGAGATCGACCCCTACGCCATCGAAGTGAGCCTGCACGGGGCGTGCGCCGAGACCCACGACCGCCAGACGCGCGTCGCCGGGAGCTTCGCGCGCCTGGTCGGGAACCTCGCGGGCCTGCGCGAGCTCGGCATGCGGGTCAAGATCAACTCGACGCTGACCGCCTACAACGAGCACGAGATCGAGGCCATGTTCGCGCTCGCCGACGGCATCGGCTTTCCGCTGCAGATCGACCCGGACGTGACGCCGCGCGACAACGGCGACCGCGAGCCGCTGCTCGTCCGCGCGTCGCGCGCCGGACTGGTGCGGCTGTTCGAGATCGAGACCGAGCGTGGCACGGCGCGGGCCGCGGCGATGGGCGAGGACACCGCCACCGCGGGCGCGTCCGCCGGCGAGGTCGCCGCGGTGCAGCGCCAGGGAGACGCCGATCAGCCGCGGCCGGCGAGCGGCAAGCATTGCGGCGCCGGGTCCTCGAACATCGCCGTCGATCCCTACGGCAACGTCTATCCCTGCGTGCAGTGGCGGCGCCCGGTGGGCAATCTCCACCAGGCTTCGATCCGCGAGATCTGGTCCACTTCGCCGGCGCTCGCCGGCATCCGGCAGCTGGTGACCGAGATCCCCGGCCGCCTCGCTGCGAGCGGGCCCGGCGCCCATCTGCTCAACTTCTGTCCGGGCGCGGCGGAGCTCGCGACCGGCGACGCCGGCGCGGTCTATCCGGCCGCGGAGCAGCGCCAGGAGATTCTGAAGGAGATGGCCGACGGGAAGATGGCGCGCGGGAATGCGCGTCTTCCGGTCGTGCGATAAGGCAGCCTCAGGACGAGATTGGACCCGCTGGACAGGCGCCGGGGCTGCCTTTCGCTGGCGGCGCCGGCGCGCAGATCGCCGCGATCGTCTCGAGCGCCTCGCGATAGAGCACCCGAGGCCGCTCGTAAGCTCGCCCGGTTCGCGCCGCTTTCTCCCTGCTCTTCGCCGGCGGATGTCCGGTGCTGCTGTCGGCTCGCTGCGTCATTCCTGATCTCCGTTCCAATGTCCTGACTCAGTCTATCCTCTCCGCGGCCCGCTCGCGGCGACTCGCGGTCACCGGCATCACTCGCCGCTCGTCGGTCCCGGGCCCGGGGGCACCGGCGTCGGCAGACGCAAACGGAGCGCTGCGTCGCCGAGCAGGTTGTAGATGCGCAACAGTTCGGCGTCGCCACCGGCGTCGACGTACTCCCGCTCGGCGCTGAGCAGGATGTCGCCGACCCGCTCGGTGCCTTGCCGATATACGGTCGAAGCGAGACGGATCGCGAACTCGCGCGCCGCTCCGTGATAGCCAAGCCCAGAGGGCGCGAAGACCGCCGTCGCGCCACCGTCGGCGCGGCGCACCAGCTCTTCGCCCAGGGCCGGGTACTGCGGCAGCTCGAAGCGGTTCACCGCGCAGGTGAGCGCGGCGACGAACGGCGCCCGGCCACCGTTAGTGAGCGCGGAAACATCGCTGTTGGCGAGCAGCGATTCGTCGGCGAAACGATCGAGACCGCCGTGGCCGACGTACTGCACGTAGTTCGTTCCGGTCTGGAAAGCGGCCACGATGGCGTCGTGCGCCGCGGGCGCCGATAGGCTGTCGAGATACACCTTGCCGACCGTGAACTCGGCCGGCAGGATCGCCTCGAGCTCATCGCTCTCGGCGGAGAAATTGGACCCTCCGTCGACGTTGTCGGCGACGAAGAGCGCGCGGTCGACCCAGTCGCCGCCTGCCGACTCGTAGGCCACGATCTTGTCGCGGACGGCCGCGAGCTCGACCGGCGAGAGCACCGGCAGGCGGCCGACCGCGATCTCCGGCACGCCGTCGCCGTCGACGTCGCCGTAGGCGGCGTCGGACGAGAACAGGCCGTCCGTCGTCGACACCATGAGCGCCGGAACCTTGTTGCCGCCGAGGCCGATGTTGTTGCGGTAGTCGAAAGTGCCTTCACCGGCGAAGGTGACGTAGCGCGGCGGTTGCGGCCACTCGTTCCAGGCGAAGGCGACGAAGTCGCGCAGCGCCTGCGGCCCGCCGATCCCGTAATCGAATTCGTCGTAGATGTCCTGCAGGCGGACGACCATCGTCGTGAGTCCCTGGCCGGCGCGATAGCTCGCGAGCGCGGAGGCTTCGCCAGCGAGCTCGTCGTCGGTGATCACGACGTACTGCGCGCCGCGGCTGCCCTTGAGATTGGACGGTACGTCGATCTCCATCGACGTCGGCCGGCGCACCGCCGCGAGGCTCTCGGCGAGGTAGCGCCGATTCGCGCCGGTCGGGTGGAAGATGAGGCCGAAACCGTCGGCGCTCCGCGCCACTTTGCCGCCGGTCACCCATCGCGGATTGTCGGCGTTGGTCACATCGACGAGGGCGATGTCGCCGCCGCGGAAACCCGACACCTGCACCGCCGCGGTGGTGCCACCGACGAACTCGAGACGTGCATCCGACGTCCGCAGCCGGCGCGGAGAGACGAGATCGAAGCTGTTGACATAGTAGACGCTGTGCGGCGCGCCCGGTCCGATCGTGGCTACGATGTCGATGGTATTGGCGCCCGGGACGAGAAGGCTGGCCGGGAAGCTCAGCGTCGCATCGTGCTCGCTGATGCCCTGCCAGGAGGTCTGACCGACCGTCGTGCCATTGACCCGGATCTCTGCCTGATGCTCGTCGGCAACTCCTGTCGCCGTGGCCCCCTTGAGATGAACCGTCAGATCGGCGTTGCCGGAGGCGACCGGGTCGGCAAGCTCGACGCCGAACGAGCGCTGACCATCGGTCGCGCTGTCGCCGACCAGATAGCTCCAGTACCAGTAGTCGGAGTCGGGGTCGGTCGCGACGACCGTAGCGGCGAAAGCGTCCACCTCGAGGTGCTTGCGGTCGACGAACGACTGCCCGCCGCTGCTGTCGCCGGCGACGGCGACGGTCAACATCGGGGTGCCGGCCGCGATCGTCAGCCAGTAGACGTTGTCGCGGCTGAAGAGGCTGTTCGCCGCCTTGGCATAGAAGAACGCCGAGTTGGCGTCGCCGGCGGCCTTGAAGGTCTTGACCACCTGGCCGCGATTCTCGAGCCGCAGCTGCCCCGCCGAAATCCAGCCGCTCGCGGTCGCGACCGAGACGCCGAAGCGCGTCGCGAGATCACTCGCCGTGAGGCGATAGAGGCCAGCGTCCTGGATGCGAATCCGCAGTCGGCTGCCGGAGGTCGGCCGCCGGTTTCCGGCGAGCATCTCTTCGAGCTCGGCGGCGCCGGCGGAGGCGGCGCGCTCTGCCGCAGCGGAAAGTCGGGCGAGCTCACGCGGCGAAGCCGCCGTCGGGATGCGCTCGGCCATCCGATCGCCGGTGAAGAGCGACCGCTCCTTGCTCGCGACTTCCGGCCGGACGGTGAAGGTCCCCGCGAGGCGCGAAGTACCTTTGCCCTCGGCCTCCATCACCGCGTACGTCAGGTCGACGCCAGTCGGCGCCGCCGCGTCAATCACCCGGTAGCGCCCGCCCTGCACGCTGTCGGGAGCCGCCATGACAAGCTCGGCGTTCACCAGATCCCAGTCATTTTTCGCCGCGTTCCAGCGATAGAGATCGAAGCCGGCCGTGCCGTCTTCCGTCGTCGTCGTCCACTCGACCGCCACCTGCCCGCGCTCTTCGAAGGCGCGCAGCCCGGTGACCAGCGCCCGGGTGGTGAGCCCCTGGGTGATCGCGAGCTCGCAGATGGGGCCGAAGAGATAGGTTGCGCGCGCCTGACTTGAGTTGCCGGTTTCGTCGAGATACTGCGCACGAGTCCCGTTCGAAGCCGGTGTTCCAGTGGCCACTACACGCGATCCGGCCGAAGGGGGCGTCACGCGCACCAGATAGCTCAGCAGCTGTGTGGATCCCGCGGCGACGGAACCTGGATTCCAGGTGATGTTGCCTGTCAAGCCGACCGTGGGCTGAGTGACTACCGTACCCTGCGAGACGAGAGGCGTGCCGCCATATACCGCGCCCGCTCCAGGAATGTTCGCCGTCACAATGTTGTTCGGCGTCGAGAACGTGATCGCCTGCGCCGTGGGGTTCACCAACCTGACCGTGACGCGGTAGATCGACTGCACGCCCGTCGCCGGCGGATTGGGACCCGAAACCCAGGTGATCAACTGCTCGAGGTAGGGCTTTACCGGCGTTCCTCCGCCGTCCGCCGCCAGGTAGACGCGGAACGAATCTGGCGTCGGATTCGCGGTCGGCGGCGGCGCAGCCGAGGCTGGAACATTCCGGAAGTAGATGTTGGCGTAGTTCGAGTTTCCGCCCGAGTAGGGCCAGATCTCCATCGTCGAAGGCCAGATACCGTTGCCGGTCGAGCTCTGATCCGTCGTCCATCGATTGATCTGCGTCGAGGCCCAGGCGTTGTCCACGGCGAGGGTGGTCGAGATCGTCTGCGTGAAAGCCCCCGTACGCGAGTTCAGAATGATTTGACCGAAGATGCCGCCGGGGCCGCCCCCTGTCCCGTTCGTGCGGTCATAGTCGAAGTCGCTCTCCTGCGCTGTGCAACCCGAGGTGATGTACGGGAAGAGGTCGTACAGATGGCCCGTGTTCGCTCCCACCTCCGTGTTCGCCCCGATCTGCGTGTGCGAGTCGAAATAGAAGGGGTATTCGGTCCCGCCGGCGCCCGAGTTGCCGTCGTGGGCACGCATGCCGATCGCATTGATGTCGTTGCTGCCGGACGCAGTGTTGTCGACGCGCAACTCCCAGTGACCGGCGGTGGGCGTGCTGGCTGCGGAAATCCCGACGGTGGCGGCAGCCCAGGCAACGTTGGTTGTCAACGTAAACGCCGCAGTTGCCGCCGCACCGTTGATGGTCTGGCTGGCCCCCGCCCCCCCGACATCGCCTCCACCGCCGCCGACAGCGAGCGTGAAGTCCGTGACGTGGCCGGCGGGTGGAGTTGCCGAGAACGTGTCATCCGCCGCGCCCGCAAGACGAAGGATGAGCCGATCCCCCGCCCCCGCGAGAACCGGCGCCGTGGGGGTAGTCGAAGTTCCGCTGCCGGAGGCACCGGTCGGCGTCAGGTTGGCTCGCGCAACTCGGTAGACCGCGCCCGTCGCCTTCGCATTGCCAGTCCAGGCAAACGCTGCCGCAGGCGTGCCGACGATCGACGTGCGGTAGAAAACGTCCTGGCGACAGGTCGCGGCACAGTTCCCCGAAGCCGCTGCCAACGCGGTCCATCCCGTCAGAGTCACAGCATTTTGATTGAGCTTGGAGACCACCGCAACGAGGAGGTCGCCGGCACCACCCGCGGGTACGGTCACCGAGAGGCCCGTTGCGCCCGTAGTCACAGTCGTGTTGGTCGTCACACCTGTTATCGACGGCAGCGAGTCGTAGATGGTCGCCCATGCGTTGTCGAAGGCAGCGAGATCCGTGCTGGTTTGCGTCGCGACGGTCGTACCGGCGGGGTCGATGAGAGAGTAGGTCGAAACACCACCGAAGGTCGTGCCGCCACGATCGCGATCGCGGTTCGATGCGGCTTCGGTTGTTCCGCCGGCGCCCCAATCGGGATCGAACAGGTCGACGACGAGGCGCGACGCGCCCGCAGGAACCTCGATCCAGTAGCGATACGGTAGCTGCGCACCGCCCGAGCCCGTCGGCGTCGAAAGGTAGTCTCCGTTCGCGGTACCCGCAGCAGATCCTTGCGGCATGAAGAGCTGGTCGCTCGGGGTGCCCCCAGCCCAGATCGGAGCGAGCGCGACGACGGTCGCAATCGTCGCGACGATGATCAACCCACGGACGCTGCGCGCCTGACGGTTCATGTTCCGGTCTCCTCGCTGCGTCCTGCTGTGCCGCGAATGCGGTCCGCCCTAGTCGGTACCCGGGACTCCAGTGACCTGATCCGGGGATTCACTTCTACTCTAGGGCGTATGACCAATCCTGTCAACGGATTGCAACCTTCGCGACCGGACGGCTGCGCCCTCCCGCAGACGCGCCCCCGGCAAGCCGTCACGCCGCCGGGCGGGGGGGGTCCGAACGCGGTCGGCCAGCGCGTTGCGCCGCCTGCGCGGCTCGCGCCTTGCGCCAGCGGCGGACGAGCTCGAACGGCCGGCCGGCGAGGCGGCCGAGATAGGCCAGCCAGGTCTCCCCCTCGGCGGAGGTGCCGATCGCCTTCTGGCGCGCCGGCACCAGCGTCTTCGCCAGCAGCTCCGCCTTCGCCACCGTCTGCGGCTTGTCCGAGAGCGGCCGCTCGAGAAGCCGAGTCTTGAGCGAAGTCGCGTAACGCGGGTCGGTGAGCCCGGCATGGAAGTGATCGAGAAGGAGACGGGCAGAGCTGCGCGGCGGGTCGAACAGTGTCGCGTCGGCCGCCGCCAGCGCGGTCGCGAGGGCGAGCGCCGCCTCCGCCTCTTCGAAGCTGACGTCCCTGGCGATCCACGGGGCGATCGTCGCCAGGGTCGCGCGGCCGCCGCTGCCGCGAAAAGCGAGATCGACCAGATCGGCGAGGAAGAGAAAGCCCGGGAACGCCGCCGGCGCCAGGCCGTGCTGGGCGATGCCGTGGGCGAGGGCATGGGCGGCGAGCAGCTCGCGGCGCGGCAGGCGGAGGTCGCCGCGCGGCCGGAAGCGCATCGGGGCCACCGGCGGACCGAGCAGCTCGGCGGCGGCGAGCGCCTCGAAGGTCGCCGACTTCTTCGCCTCGAGACGGACTCCCGGCACGATCCGGTGGAGCTCCACGACGCCGCCCGAGGCGTGCCGCAGGGCCGGAGCCTGGTGCTCGTAGGCCTCGCCGGCGACCTCCAGCCCGCGGCGGACGAGCTCCTTCTGCAGCGCGTCGAGCTTGCCCTCGGGCACCAGCAGGTCGAGATCCGAGGAGGGACGCCCGCCTTCGGGGGCGAAACCGCCCAACACCAGCGCCTGGCCCTTGAGCGGAGCGTACGGAACGCGCAGGTCGGCGGCGGCGGCATCGACGGCGGCAAGGGTCTCGAGGAGCCGCAGCTCCTGCGCCGTCGCCAGCGAACGCTGGCGGCGGATCTTCGTCGCCGCCTCTGCGCCCAGCTCGCCGACCAGCTGTTCGGGGGACTGGCGGGCGGCGATCCGCGCCGCCAGGCCGAAGCGCAGCGCGAGCTCCGCCGCCGCATCGCCTTCGGTCTCGGCGAGCGCCGTGTCGCGCGCAGCGTAGGCTCGCGCCAGCACCCAGCGCAACGCCGGCGTGGGCGCCACCTCCGGCGGATCGAAGCGAAAGGCGGCGACCGTCATCCGGCGCCGGCATCCGCGACAGCGTGAAAGCTCGGCTCGCGATGCGTCATGATCGGCTTGTCGAACGGATGCTAACCCGAATGCCCACCCATTCCGCCCCCCCGCCGGGGGGCGGCGCTCCGCCGCTCGCGCGGCGCATCGCTGCGACCGTTGC
>CAZQTL010000126.1:0-11978 GCA_964595975.1 uncultured Thermoanaerobaculia bacterium
AGATGCTCGAGACGAAGAACAGGATCGGAATGAACTCGGTGTACCAGAGCGGGTGGATCTTCGACTTCGCCATCAGGAAGAGCGCACCGAGGCCGGCCTGGTGCAGCGTCGAGAGCGTCACGCCGAGAATCACCGCGCCCAGCGCGAGCGAGGCGAGGAAGCGCCGCGCCTTCTTCCAGGCCAGCCATTCGGCGAAGGCGGGAGAGAGCTCGACCATCTCGACGATCATGTAGAGCAGAAAGCTCCAGGAGACCTGGAAGAGCACCGAGTTGTAGCCGAAGGAGTTGCCGATGATCGGGTTGACCACGTGCCACGGCCGGCCGAGGTCGAGCACCAGCGCGCCGGCGTAGAAGATGTAGGCGAGCAGCCCGTTCAGCACCGTGGCGCGCAGGATGGGATGGTATTTCTCCAGCCGCATGACGTAGACGACGAAGGCGAGCACGTAGGCGCCGCCGGCGAGGGCGACGCCGGTGACGACGTCGAACCCGATCCCCAGCCCCCAGGGATGGTCCTGCGAGAGGTTGGTGATCGAGCCCAGGCCGTAGATGAAGCGGCGAACGAGAACGGCGATTCCCAGCAGGATGACCGGGACCGAGATGAGGTTGAAGGGGGTCAGGAAAGGCGCCTTCGGCTTGAGCTCCGACAGGATGAACTGCCGCAGCGGCAGCCGCTGCGGCTCGGGAGCGAGCGGCATCGTCGTCATGGCTCTTTGGCCTCCAGGGCTTCGTCCTTCTTGTCCGACAGCAGATGGAGCCCGAGCTGAAGCGCGGGCAGGCCGAAGAGCACGAGCGGCACGCCGTAGAGGAAGTTGCGCGTGTACTCGGGATACGTCGTCGTGCCCAGATCGGTACGGAAGCCGATCTCTTCGAACGGCACTGCGGAGAGGTAGAGCCAGCCGGTGCCGCCGACCTCGGACTCGCCGTAGATCTTGTGCACGTAGCGGTCGGGATGGTGGTAGATGCGCAGCCGGGCGATCTCCATCAGCTCGCGCTTGGTGCCGAATGTCAGCGCGTCGGTCGGGCAGGAACCGACACACGCCGGCTCGAGCCCCTGTTGCAGCCGCTCGTAGCACATCGAGCACTTCTGGATCTTCGGGTTCCACGAATGGAACTCGAACTTCGGGATGTCGAAGGGGCAGGAGACCATGCAGAAGCGGCAGCCCATGCACTTGGCTGGATGCCAGATCACAGGACCGGTGCGTGTCTTCTCCATCGCGTTGGTCAGGCAGGCTGCGCCGCATGCGGGTTGCCCGCAATGCATGCACTGCTTCTTGACGAAGACCTCGCCCTTCGAGGTGGTGAAGCGATTCACCACCGTCCACTGCGTCTCGCTCGTGGTCCGCACGGCCTTGAGCGCGCCATCGTGCTCGACGTCGGGCACCGGCAGGTCGTGCTCGAGCGAGCAGGCGCGCTCGCAGGCGCGGCAGCCGATGCAACGGGTGGTGTCGACGAGGACGCCGACGAACTCCTCGGGATTTTCCTTCTCCCTGGCGGAGGCGCTGCCGGCGACCAGCGTCGATCCAGCGGCGGTGCCGATCTTGAGAAAGGTGCGTCGATTCATGGCTGCCTCACTTGGTCGCCGCCGTGCCGGCCGGCGCGGCTGCCGGTGACTTCAGGCGCTGATGGCAGAACCCGCACTGCTCGCTGGCCTCGGCGCCGGTGCCGCGGTCGTGACAACTCCAGCAGCTGCGATGAATGGCGACCTTGGTGGTGAGCATCTCCTGGTTGAGGCCGGTGATGCGCTCGGGATGGCACGCCGAGCACCTGCCTGCGACCGCCGGCGCCGAGCCGCCGGTGTGGCAGCCCTTGCAGTCGACCCAGAAACCGTCGAAGTAGTCCGGGTGCGGCACGGCGAGGTCGGCGGCGACGGTCTCGTGGTGGCAGGAGACGCACTCCGCTCCGAACTCTTCGGCGTGGCGCTGGTGGGCGAAGACCACTTCGCCGACGGAGGATGACCAGCGAACGGTCTCGGGCACCTGGGGCTGCGCTGCGGCTGCAGGGCCCGCGGCCACGAGCAGGCCGAGCGCGGTGCCAAGGAGCCGACGGCGGTTCATGCGTGAACCGGTTGGCGAACCGCCTCCGATTGCCGGGCCGGCGCGAGGAAGCAACCGGCGAAGGCGCGGCAGGCCGCGCGACGCTCGACGCCGTCGGGACGCCCCTCCTTGCCGTGCACGGGGGGTTCGGACGCGAGCTCTGCCTGCAGCTGGTCGGTGTAGCGGCGGGCGTCGGCCTGATATCGGGCGACCGCGTCGGCGCCGATGACGAGCTGTCCGAGGTCGGCGGACAGCTCCTGGGGATCGAGGGTGCAGATCCACCCCTGGTCGTACGGCCGCAGGCGCATCAGGTCCAGCTGGTAGTCGAGGTCGTGGTTCACGTGCACGACCTTCCCCGTCAGGGGGGCAGTGAAGGTGAGGACCTGTCCGTCGACCTGGACGCCGAAGAGCGCGTCGCCGCGGCGGACCGTCCGGCCGGGCTCCGGCAGGTCGATCGCAGTCACCGCGCCGACGGTCTTCTGGACGAGGTCGTCGAGGCCGATCCGGGCCTCTCCGGTCATCTCGATGCGCACCCAGCTGTGCTCGGGAGAGACGTAGACGCCGCCCGGCACGTTGACGACGCGCGGGGAGGCGACGCCGGAGGCCGAGGGCGTGACCAGACGGATCTCGGGGGGCATCAGGCGATCCCGCCGGTCTTCGCGGCGCAGCAGCAGCCGATTGACGAACTCGACCAGTTCGTCTTCCGTGAAGGGCTTCTGCACATAGTCGACGGCGCCGAAGCGCATGGCATCGACCGCCGACTCGACGGTTCCGTAGCCGGTGATGATGGCGATGTCGATATCCGGCCGCAGGTGATGCACCCCCTTGGCGACGTCGAGACCGTCCATGCCCGGCATCTTCAGATCGGTGAACACGAAGTCGTAGTCGTTCTTGCGCACCAGGCTCAAGGCTTCCTGTCCGGTCTCGACGGTATCGACGGCGAAACCGGCCAGCACGAGGATCTTGCGGAAGCTGTCGAGAATCACCGGTTCGTCGTCGACCGCGAGGATCCGGCCGCGCGGCGCGGCGACCTCGACCCGCTTCAGGCTCCTCGCCTCGTCGGCGAACTCGAGCTTGAGGCCGATGTCCAGGGCCTTCTGGCGCTCCCGCCGCGCGCGGGCGTCGTGCATCTTCTTCAGGGTCATGCGGAGAGCGAAATCGACGACGGCGAAGATGACCACCGTCAAGAGCACCATTAGAATGATCATGACTTCTCCTTCTCCCCGCCGTTCCTTGCCGGGCTGGACGAAGCGCCGGCACGGCGCGTGAGGGCGTCCAGCTCCGCCTCGAGGTTGGCGGGCGCGACGCGCGCCAGCCAGCCCGTGGTGAACGGGGCACGGTTCAGTAGGTCGGGGTCCTCGCGGACCGCCGGATTGGCGTCGAGCACGGTGCCGCTGAGCGGCGCCCAGATGCGGTGAATCGAGTCGTCGGCCGTGGAGAGCTCGGCGCAGGCCAGGCCCTGGGTGAGACTGCCGCCGGCCTTCGGCAGGTCGGCGGAGACGATGCGTGGAACCAGCCCGGGCCAACTCTCGGCGAGGCCGAAGGTCGCGATGCCGCCGTCCAGCGTGACCCAGGCGTGCTGGCCGAGGAAGTAGGGTACTCCCGGCAGCTCGGCGGCCCCGCTGCGCCCGGAGACGAAGGGCAAGGCGTTCCACTTGCGGAGCTCGCTGGCCCGGATCGCGCGTCGCACGACCCCGAGCAGCTCGGCGACGTCGAACGGCTTGGGCAGGAAATCGAAGGCGCCCTTCTTGAAGGCCGCGAGCGCATTCTCGATCGTTGCGTAGCCGGTGATCAGGATCACGGGCAACTGGGGACGCTCGCCGGTGACGCGCTCGAGGAGATCGAAGCCGGAAAAGCCGGGCAGCATGAGATCGGAGAGCACCACCCGGTAGTCCGCCTTGCGCAGCCGCGCGAGGGCGCCGTCGACATCCTCGACGCGGTCGAGCGTGAGGCCCTCCGGCCGGAGGATCCGCGTCGCCGCCTCGCGCACGACGGGCTCGTCTTCGACGAGGAGGACGTCGTAGCCGGTTCTCATGCGGGGCGCTCCGCGGGCTTCGCGGGAACCGGGGACGGGGCCGGTGGCGGTTCGAGCGGTAGATGGACGGTGAACGTCGTGCCACTCCCGACCTTGCTGTCGACCGCGATCGTCCCGCCGTGCTCGGTGACGATGCCCCAGCAGACCGACAGCCCGAGCCCGGTGCCGCGATTCTCCTTGGTGGTGAAGAAGGGCTCGAAGATCCGGCCGAGATTCTTCTCGGGGATGCCCATGCCGTTGTCGGCGACCTTCACCTCTGCCATGCGCCGCCCGGCGATCTCCTTGACGTCGGTCGCGACGTAGATCTGGCGGTCGCCGTGCTCGAAGGCGTCGGCGGCGTTGACGAGGAGGTTGAGCACCACCTGCTGCAGCTGGTTGGCGTCGGCGGGGAAGGCCGGGAGGTTCGCTGCCAGGCTCTTGGTGACCTGGATGTTCTGCACCTTGAGCTGGTTGTCGACGATCGTCAGCGCCCGCTCGACGATGGCGTTGAGATCGACCTGGGTCTTCTTGGGTGGCACCTGACGCGAGAAGTCGAGCAGGCCGCGCACGATGTCGCGGCAGCGCTTGGTCTCGTGGACGATGGTCTCGAGATCGCTCTTCGACTCGGCGTCGGTGGCGCGCTTGAGCAGGAAGCTCGAGTAGGTGAGGACGCCGGTCAGCGGGTTGTTGATCTCGTGGGCGATGCCGGCGGCCAGCCGTCCGACGGACGCGAGCTTGTTCGATTGATAGAGCATGCTGCGCGCCTCGGCGAGCTTCGCCGTCATCTGGTTGAACGACTCGGCGAGCTGACCCAGCTCGTCGGCGCGGGGAACCTGCAGGCGATGATCGAGGTCGCCTGCCGCGATCCGCTTCGTCGCCCCGAGGAGGGCGCGCACGGGCCGTCCGACCCAGCGCTGGAAGAGCGTCGAGAGCAGGACGCTGATCACCGCGATCCCGGCGAGGGCGAAGAGGAGGGCCGACCGGCGGCTGGCGTTCACCGTGCGGTCGACGTCGGCGAGCGAGACGGTGACGTCGAGGACGCCGAGCACCTGCTGCTGCGGCGGATGGGCGTGGCAGCCGGCGTTGGCGCAGACCGGTTCATTGGAGATCGGAGTGATGACGCCGAGCTGGCGGTCGCCGGTCTCGCTGCGGAAGACGCGGGTGCGGCTCCCCGCGGAGAGCTCGGCCACTGAACGGCCGGCGCTGTGGCAGCCGTCGCAGGCCTCGTTCTGCTGGTCGACCGTCGTGCCGACGAGCGCGGCATCGGGCGAGTAGATGACCTCGCCCTCCTTGTTGTAGATGCGGATCTTCTCGAGTCCGCCCTGGCGCCCGATCTGCTCGATGATGCGGTGCACCATGTCGCGTTCGTTGAGCAGCATCGCGTGCCGCGTGCTGTTGCGGATGGTGTCGGAGAGGACGAGGGCCTGGTGCTCGACCAGTGCGGCCAGCTCCCGCTCGTGGGCGCGGCTGGCGAGCCAGGCAGAAGTGCCGAAGACCGCCAGCGAGACCAGGCCGACCGCGAGCATGACGCGCCGGGCGATATGAGACCTCATGGAGTCGCCACCCTCGCGACGCTGCGGGGGACGCGGACTGAGGGTGCTGCGAGCCTTGCGGGCATGGACATCCCCGATTCGAAGGCGGCGAGGGAGGGGTCACCGGCGGGCGCCCTGGAGGCGCGGCTTGCTGCGGGCTGCTATGTCAACGTCCGGTGGGTTGCGCCGGAACTGGAGTGCTGCCAGGGCCTTTCAACCGGAGGACCCATCCGGATCCCGGAATTCGGGATCCCTGCTTCGACGACCTCCGCTTGCCATGGTCTGCGCCGCGCTGCGGCGGAACAACACCCCGCAGGAGTGGTGTGCCCCCCGCCTTGCAGGGTGGCTTCGACACCGGGACGAGGCCGGAGCGAAGGGACGACGATGCGGTCCACTCTCGCCGGATCGAAGTCGGTAGACTGTCTCCCTTCCCCCGGCGCTGACGCCTGGGAGCGAGACCGGCGGCGCCCGTCGAGAGCGACTCGCCCCGGAGACGATCGGAGCGCAGATGGCACGACCCAGCTGGGACGCCTACTACATCGCCATTGCCCGCACCGTGGCGGAGCGCGCCAGCTGCCTGCGGCGGCGGGTCGGCGCCGTGATCGTGGTCGACAACGGCATCATCGCGACGGGTTACAACGGCACCCCGATCGGGGTGACCAACTGCGATCAGGGGGGCTGCCCGCGGTGCGCCTCGGAAGCTCCGCCGGGATCCGGCTACGACGCCTGCATCTGCGTGCACGCCGAGCAGAACGCCATCGTCTTCGCCGCCCGGCACGGCAATTCGACCCAGGGCGGAACGCTCTACACCACGCTGCGACCCTGCTTCGGCTGTGCCAAGGAGGCGATCCAGGCGGGCATCCGGCGCATCGTCTTCGCCGAGCCGTTCGCCTACGCGGCCGAGCTCGAAGAGGTCTACCGGCGGCTGATCGTCGAGTCCGGCGTCACCCTCAGCCAGCTCGAGGGCTGACCGCTCCGCCGCCGGACGGCGGCGCGACGGGGTCCGGGGTCCGGGCGGTGGTGGCGGGCGGGGAAGCGGGCCCGGCCAGCCAGGAACGGATCTGGTCGCAGACGTCGCTCCGGCTCAGCAGATCGAGATGGCTCGTGCCGTAGGCGACGAAACGGTGAGCGGGCGGCAGGGCCAGCGACCGCTCCGGATCGGCGTCGTCGCCCAGCGCGCTGGCGACGGGAACGAGTCCGTCGCCGAGAACGCTCCTGGCGGCCGCCACCGCTCCCGGAAGGGGGGCCGCCGCGGGTCCCTTCGCCAGGGTGGCGGCGATCGCGAAGCAGGCGACGCCCTCCGGCAGGGGCAGCCGGTCGCCGAGGCCTCGCCCAGGCGCAAAACGATCGCGCTCGCGCAGCGGCAGCACGTGGCCGAATCGCAGATCGGTGATGCCGGCGCTGCGGATTCTGCCGAGCCGCGCGAAGGCCGCCGTGTACGAAGACCGGTCGAGGGCGAGCGTCACCCAGTTGCCGCCGCGTTCGAGCGGCGCGCCGTGGTGGGGGGTGCCGAGGAAGACGATCCGCCGCAGGCGGTCGCGCCAGGCCAGGCCCTCGCATTCCGCGACATGGCAGGCGCTGCGCATCACCAGTCCGCCCATGCTGTGCGCGACGACCGCGATCTCGCTCACCGGTTCGCTCCAGTCGGCGACCAGCGACTCGAGGCGCATGGCGAGCTCGCGGCCGTTCGTCGCGACCGGACGGCCGCTGTTGTAGTGCAGGTAGACCGGGGCGAACCCCAGCGCGGCGGCGAGGATCGCTCCGTGGTCGTGTCCCTTGCGCAGCCAGCCGAGATCGCTGCGGCAGAGGCCGTGCACCAGCAGCAGGATCCTGCTCCCTCGCTCCTTCCGCGGGTCGAGCTCCACGCCGGCGCGCCGGAACTGCATCGGAATGGCGAGCGGGTTGCGGGTGGCCTCGAGATGGTCGCCGAGCACGCCGTTGAGCGCCGCGAGGACGGCGTCGCGGTGCGGGGAGACGGGTGCCGCCGCGGCCGGCGCAGCCGGGATCTCCGCTGCCGGAGCGAGGAGCAGAGGCTGCAGCTGGGCGAGTCCGCCGTCGACGCTGTGGCCGACCCAGTGCGTGATCGTGCGGATGGTGCGATAGACGAAGCCGGTGATTCCGCGCATGCGCCGGGGGCGCGCGGGGCCGGGCGCCCCCGCCTCCGGCACCGTCGTCACGCTGCGGTGGACCTCCTCGACCAGATCGGTCATCGCCATGGTCGCTTCGACCGCCAGGCGCGAGAATCCCCTGAGATCCGACATCGCGCGCGCCCGTTTCATGCCCATGAGCCTACGCTGTCGGAAGGGCCCCGTGTCAGACTCGGAGAGTGACGGAGGCGATCGACACGCTGCGCGCGCCGCACTTCGCGAATGGGCGATTTTTCAATCCCTGGGGAGTGACCAAGGCGAGCTTTCTCGACGTCGTGCGCTGGAAGCTGCTGTCGCGCAACCGCTACGACAAGCGCCGCGCGCCGCGTGTTCCGCGGGTCGCGAACGACGGCGGGGGGCTCTCGCGGCCGTCCGCGGCGCCGGAAGTCACCTGGATCGGGCACGCGACCTTCGCCTTGCAGGATGGTGCCGACGTCCTCCTGACCGACCCGCATTTCGGTCCGCGTGCGCTGGTGCCACGGCGCTTCCACCCGCCCGGCGTGCCCCTTGCGTCGATCCCGGAGAATGCGGTGGCGGTGCTGTCGCACAATCACTACGACCATCTCGATCGCTTCTCCCTTGGGCGTCTGCAGAAGGGTATCGCCTGGCGCGTGCCCCTTGGCCTCGGGAGCTACGTCCGCAAGTTCGGCTTCACCGACGTCGAAGAGCTCGATTGGTGGCAGTGCTGCGACTGCCGCGGATTCCGCCTCACTCTCCTGCCCGCGCAGCACTGGTCGCGGCGACTGTCGCAGCCGGACGAGACGACCTTGTGGGGTTCCTGGGTCATCGAGAGCGCTCGGACGCGGACCTTCTTCGCCGGCGATAGCGGTTCGTTCCACGGCTTCTCCGAGTACGGACGACTCTTCCCCGGCCTCGATCTCGCCCTCCTGCCGACCGGCGCCTACGAGCCGCGCTGGTTCATGAAGGCGGTGCACATGAACCCGGAGGAGGCGCTGCAGGCGTTCCGCGATCTCGGCGCGCGCCACATGCTGCCGATGCACTGGGGCACGTTCGACCTCACCGACGAGCCGATCGACGAAGCCGACCGGGTGCTCGAGCGACGGCTGCAGGACGAGTCGTCCGGGCTCGCGCGCCGCGTCCACCGACTGGCGATCGGCGGCAGCTTGCGGCTTACGGATGCAACCGCAATTTGAGCGACGAGATGGAGCTCCGGATCATGCGACGACCGATTTCCCTCTGCCTGCTCGTGCCGATCCTGTCTCTGGCGTTGCACTTCGCGCGCGGCAGCGCTGCGGAGGTCGCGGCCGGCGCCGCCGGAGTGCCGGGAGCACGCAGCGTGGCGGTCACGATCGACGACCTGCCCGGGCCACTGGCGGGAGTGGTTTCGAACGAGCCGCCAGCGCTCGCGGCGATGACCACGAAGCTCCTCGCCGCGCTGGCGGCGCATCGCGTGCCGGCGGTGGGCTTCGTCAACGAGGGCAAGCTCTTCGTCGAGGGCGAAGGCGCCGCCGGGGTAGCGGCGCGTACCGCGGTCCTCCGGCAGTGGATCGACGCCGGCCTCGAGCTCGGCAATCACACCTATTCGCATCGCAGTCTCAACCGCCTGCCGCTGGGGGAGTTCGAAGCCGACGTCGTCCTCGGCGAGCCGGTGACGAAGGTCCTGCTGGCCGAGAAGGGGAGGTCGCTGCGCTACTTCCGGCATCCCTTCCTGCAGGTAGGCCTCGAGCTGCCGAAGCGCCGGGCGTTCGAGAAGTTCCTCGCCGAGCGCGGCTACACCGTGGCGCCGGTGACGATCGACAACGACGAATACGTCTTCGCCTTCGTCTATGCCGATGCCCTGCGGCGCGGCGACAAGGCGCAGTCCGAGCGGGTCGCCGCCGCTTACCTCGACTACATGGAGCAGGTCTTCGGCTTCGTCGAGGAGCTCTCCCGCCGTGTGACCGGTCGCGAGATCGCCCAGATCCTGCTCCTCCACGCCAACGCCCTGAACGCCGATCACTTCGGCGAGCTCGCTGACCGGATGGAGCGGCGCGGCTATCGCTACGCCACCCTCGAGGAGACCCTGCGCGACCCCGCCTACGCCCTTCCCGACGACTACGTCGGCGCCTGGGGGATCTCCTGGCTGCACCACTGGGAGACGACCGCCGGCAAACCGCGCACGCCCTCCCCCGATCCGCCCGCCTGGATTCAGCAGGCCTACGACGCCCTGCCACGCTGAGCAGCGTCGCGGCTCACTAGCCGCTGGCGCGCTCTTCCCAGACCTGGACGAGCTGGATGACGGTTTCGACGGCCTTCTCCATGTCCTGCACCGAGACCCACTCGAGGCGCGAGTGGAAGTTGTGCTCGCCGGCGAAGAGGTTCGGCGTCGGCAATCCCATGAAGGACAGGCGGGAGCCGTCGGTGCCGCCACGGATCGGGCGCTCGCGCAGCGTGAGCCCGGCGCGCCGGATCGCCTCGCGGGCGTTGTCCACGACCTGAGGGTGCTGGTCGAGGACCACGCGCATGTTGCGGTAGCTCTCGTCGATCCGGATCTCCACCGCACAGCCCGGCCAGTCGGCCTCGGTGGCGCTGGCGAGCTCGGCGAGGAAGGCCTCCTTCTCCGCCAGTCCGGGGACCTTGAAGTCGCGGATGAGGAGCTTCACCGCGGTGCGCTCGACGCTCGCCGTCACCACGTAGGGGTGGACGTAACCCTCGTAGCCGGCGGTGGTCTCGGGCGAGAGGCGGTCGGCGGGCAGGCGCGAGATGAAGTCGGCGGCGACCTTGATGGCGTTCACCATCCGTCCCTTGGCGTAGCCCGGGTGAGTGTTGAAGCCCTGGAAGGTGACCGTCATCGCATCGGCGCAGAAGCTCTCCATCTCGAGCTCGCCGAGCGTTTCGCCGTCGAGGGTGTAGGCGCAGAAGGCGCCGAACTTCGCGACGTCGAAATGCTCGGTGCCCCGGCCGACCTCCTCGTCGGGAGTGAAGCCGACCCGGATGGCGCCGTGCGGGATCTCAGGGTGCTGCATCAGGTACTCGGCGACGGTGACGATCTCGGCCACGCCGGCCTTGTTGTCGGCGCCGAGGAGAGTGGTGCCCGAGGCCGTGACGATGTCGTTTCCGATCTGCTCGGCGAGCCACGGATTGTCGGCGAGGCGGAGCACCGCGGTGGGATCGTCGGGCAGGACGAGGTCCTGCCCCTGGTAGTTCACGTGCACGATCGGCTTCACCCCGGCTCCCGGCATCTCGGGAGAGGTGTCGACATGGGCGAGGAGGCCGATCGTCGGCACGTTCGCCTTGCGCGTGGTCGCCGGGATGGTCGCCATGACGTAGCCGAACTCGTCCATCATGGCGTCGCCGAGGCCGATCGCCTTGAGCTCCTCGACGAGGGGGCGCAAGAGGTCGAACTGCTTCTCGGTGGAGGGGTAGGTCGTCGATGTCTCGTTGGACTGGGTGTCGATGCGCACGTAGCGCAGGAATCGCTCGAGGACGCGGTCGCGAAGTTCACTCATGGTGCCCCGAAGCCTAGCGCAGCCCGGGAAGGGGCGAGCAAGCGATATCGTCGGGCCGCCCATGACTTCCGAATCTTTCGCCATCCCCTCGCTTCTGAACTACGACAGCGCCGTCGACTGGCGGGCCCGTCTCGCGCGCGAGGGGCCGTTCCTGCTCGCGGCGCTCGCCGAAGCTCCCAGCCGGCGGGTCGTCGATCTCGGGAGCGGCACCGGCGAGCACGCGCGCTGGCTCGCCGGGCAGGGGTTCGAAGTGGTCGGGATCGAGGGAGTGCGGGAGCGCTGGGAGCTCGCGAAGCAGTTTGCCGCTCCCGGATCCGAATTCCTGATCGGCGACCTGGGCGCCGTCGAAGCGATGGTGCGCGGGCAGTTCGGAGCCGCGCTCTGCCTCGGCAACACACTCCCGGCGCTCATCGGCCCGGAGGCTGTCTCGCGGATGTTCGTCGGCCTGCGGCGGCGTTTCCTTCCCGGCGGCGTGCTGATTCTCCAGCAGCTGAACTACGACGGTCTGGCGCGGCGCGGCGTCCGCGAGCTGCCGGAGCGCCGCCTGCCGCAGGCGGACGGCGAGCTCCTCTTCCGCGCCGGCCTCGCGCTCGACGCCGACGGCATCGCGACAGTCACCGAGCGCGTCTACCATCTCCCGGTCGCCGTTGCCGACGAAACGGAAGAGCCGCGGCTGCTGCACGAACGCCACCGCTACCTGCAGGGCTGGCGGCACGCCGAGCTCCTGGCGTTCCTCGACATCGCTCGCTTCCGCGATGTGCGCTGCAGCGGCGGCTTCGCCGGCGAACCGTTCGACCTCGACCT
>CAZQTL010000127.1:0-11927 GCA_964595975.1 uncultured Thermoanaerobaculia bacterium
AGATGGCGTCGGCCTCCTGCAGCAGCGCGACCTTCTCCGCCGTCACCTCGCCGAGGATGCGCACCGCGAGGCCGGGCCCGGGGAACGGGTGACGACCGATGAACTCCTCCGGCAGACCGAGCTCGCGGCCGAGCTGGCGGACCTCGTCCTTGAACAGCCAGCGCAGCGGCTCGACGAGCTCGAATCCGAGGCGCTCGGGCAGGCCGCCGACGTTGTGATGCGACTTGATCACCGCTGACGGTCCGCGCACCGAGGTCGACTCGATGACGTCCGGGTAGAGGGTGCCCTGGGCGAGGAACTTCACCCCGGCGAACTTGCGGGCCTCGCGCTGGAAGACGTCGATGAACACCCGGCCGATCGCCTTGCGCTTCGCCTCCGGATCGACGACGCCGGCGAGCGCGCCGAGAAAATCCTCGCCGGCGTCAGCGGTGACGATCGGAATCCCCAGGCCGTCGGTCAGGCTCGCCTCCACCTGCGCCCGCTCTCCCTTGCGCAGCAGGCCGGTGTCGACGAAGACCGAGACGAGGTCGTCGCCGATCGCCCGCTTGAGCAGCGCCGCCGTGACCGCCGAGTCCACGCCGCCCGAGATGCCGCAGAGGACCTTCTCGCCGCGGGTGCGCTCACGGATCGCCGTCGCGGCCTCGTCGAGATACGAGGACATCGTCCAATCGCCGGTGGCGCCGCAGGCCTTGTAGAGGAAGTTGTGCAGCACCGCCGAACCGTGCACGGTATGCGACACCTCGGGGTGGAACTGGATGCAGTAGATCCTTCGCGCCCGGTCCTCCATGCCGACGAGGGCGGCGTTCGCGGTGCCCGCCGTCGGCACGAAGCCGGAAGGCAGGCGGGTGACGTGATCGCCGTGGCTCATCCATACCGTCTCCCGGGCGTCGAGCCCGGCAAGGAGGAGGCCGCGATCGGTGACTTCGACTTCCGCCCGGCCGTACTCCCGCCGTGCCGCGTGCTCGACCTTGCCGTCGAGCAGGTGGGCGACGAGCTGCATGCCGTAGCAGATGCCCAGCACGGGAATGCCCAGTTCGAGGAGCGCCCGCTCGGCATGCGGAGCGCCGGCGTCATAGACGCTCTGCGGCCCGCCGGAGAGGACGATGCCGATCGGCGCGCGCCGGCGGATCTCGTCGGCCGGCATGGAGAACGGATGGACCTCGCAGTAGACCCGCTGCTCGCGCAGGCGGCGCGCGATCAACTGCGTGAACTGACTCCCGAAATCGAGGATGAGAACGGTCTGGTGGGTTGCCATGCGGCAGTCTATCGGATCGCCCGGGGACCGCGAAAGCGCGGTCGCATGCCGGAGCGGTCGCTCCTCCTTCCTGCGCCAGGGGATCTAGTGCGCGGCCTCGTGTTTCAGGTCGCGCGTCATCAGCTCGTGCACCGCCTGCTTGGCGGGTTTGCCCTCGTACATCACGGCGACCATCTGCTCGCTGATCGGCATCTCGACGCCGACGGCGCGCGCCAGCTGCAGGATGACCTTCGAGTTGCGGACGCCCTCGGCGACCTCGGTCGTCTCCTCGAGGATCTGCGGCAGCGTCTTGCCCTGCGCCAGCTCCATGCCCGTGCGGCGATTGCGCGACAGGCCGCCCGTGCAGGTGAGCACCAGATCGCCCAGTCCGGCGAGGCCTGAGAAGGTCTTCGGATCGCCGCCGTAGGCGAGACCGAGCCGGGTGATCTCGTGCAATCCGCGGGTGATCAGCGCGGCGAGAGTGTTGTGCCCCATCCCCAGGCCGGAGACCACCCCGGCGCCGATGGCGATGACGTTCTTGGCCGCACCCGCGAGCTCCACGCCGACCACGTCGGCCGACGAATAGAGGCGCAAGGTCGGGCTCGCCAGCGTCTCGCGCAGCTCGGCCGCCAGCGCGACGTCGGCGCTCGCCACGACGGCCGCCGAGGGAACCGCCCGCGCCAGCTCGGCGGCGAAGGTCGGCCCGGAGAAGGCGGCGAAGCGCGCCGGAGTCGCCGCGCGCTCGCACTCCTCCGCCGAAACCCGGCTCATGCGGGCGAGCGTTTCGGCTTCGATCCCCTTGGTCGCCGAGACGACGGTGAGCGGCTCGCGCGACGTCCGGGCGGCGAGGAACTCGCGCAGCACGGCGCGGTACCCGTGCGAAGGCGCGGCGACGACGAGCGGCTGCGAGTCGGCCAAAGCGGCGAGGTCGTGCGTGATCGCCAGCCCCGCCGGCAGGCTCACGCCCGGCAGGTAGCGCCGGTTCTCGCGCGCGGCGTCGATCTCGGCCGCCGCCTCTTCGCGCCGCACCCACAGCGTCGTCGTATGGCCGGCGCGGGCCGCGTGAACGGCGACCGCCGTACCGAAAGAGCCTGCTCCGAGAACTCCGATTCGCGCCATTCGCCAGTGACTCCTATCCCCTGCCTTCGCCCAGACGGCGTTCGGTGCCTGCGAGGAGGCGGCCCAGGTTCTCCGCGTGGCGGTAGACGACCAGGCCGCCACAGGCGCAGGTGAGCACCAGGGCGCTTCTCGGCACCTCGTGCGCCCAGCCGAGGCGGGCGAAGAGCACGGCCAGAACGGGCAGCGCCGCGGCCGAGAGAATCGAGCCGAGCGAGACATAACGCGTCGTCACCACGGTGAGGGCGAAGATCGCCACCGCGCTGCAGGCCGCCAGCGGCAGCAGCGCCACCAGAGCTCCGAAGCCGGTGGCGACGCCCTTGCCGCCGCGGAAGCCGAAGAACACCGGGAAGACATGGCCGACGACGACCGCGAAGGCGGCCGCGGCGACGATCTCCGAGGGCGCCCCCAGCGCGCGCGCCACGCGCACGGGCACGATGCCCTTGGTGATGTCGAGCAGCAGGACGAGCAGCGCCGGCCAGCGACCCGCCGCACGCAGGACGTTCGTGGCCCCGGCGTTGCCGCTGCCGAGCTTGCGCACGTCGGCCCGCTGCAGCAGCCAGACGACCGCCAGGCTGAACGACAGCGAGCCGAGCAGGTACGAGCCGGCCACGAGACCGATCCAGCGCGGGCTCAAACCTGGGACCCCGGCGCGCCGTCGCGCGGCGGCAACGCCGCCAGGAGGCGCCGGCGCAGCATTTCGAGCGCCATCTGCGCGGCGAACATGCGGATGCGCTCGCGGCTGCCCGGAAATCGCGCCACGCGATGCTCGGCCGGAGCCTCGCCCGGACCGGCCACCGCGACGTGCACCGTGCCGACCGGCTTCTCCGGCGAGCCGCCTGCCGGCCCGGCGATGCCGGTGAGGCTGACGGCGACATCGCTGCCCAGGTGCCGGCGGGCGCCCTCCGCCATGGCGAGCGCCACCTCTTCGGAAACCGCCCCGACGCTGTCGAGGAGCTCGCGGTCGACGCCGAGCAGGGCGCTCTTCAGCCGGTTCGAGTAGACGACGACGCCGCCGACGAAGACCGCGCTCGCTCCAGGGACCCGGGTCAGCCGTTCGGCCACCAGACCGCCGGTGCACGATTCGGCCGTGGCGAGGGTCCAGCCGCCCTCGGCCAGCAGGCGCGCGACGACGGCCTCGAGCGTCGTGTCGGCCCCCTCGCCGAAGACGCCGTCGCCGAGCAGGGCGAGGGTACGCTCGCGCATGATCGCCAGGCGCTGCCGCCGAGCGCCCTCGCCGCCGACCGCGGTGAGCAGCACGCGAACCTCCCCGGCGCCGGCGAGCACGGTCATCCACTCCTGTCCGAACTCGGCATAGGCCGGTGCCAGCGCCTGGTCGACCTCGGACTCCGGCCGCATCGCCACCTTGATCGTCCAGGTCTCGCGGGTAGCGCCGCCGGAGTGGCGTTCCAGCCACGGTACCAGGAAATCCTCCGCCATCCGGTCGAGCTCGAAGGGAACGCCAGGGAACAGGAACATCGCCTTGCCGTCACGTTCGAAGAGCTGTCCGGGTGCGGTGCCGTTGGGGTTGTCGAGCACTCGCGCGCCGGCCAGGACCTCGGCCTGCTTGCGGTTGTTCGGCGACAACCGGCGCCCCATCGCGGCGAAGCGGCGCTCGATCTGCTGCAGGGCCGAAGCGTCGGGGACCAGCGCGACGCCCAGCGCCGCGGCCGCCGCTTCGCGGGTAAGATCGTCTCCGGTCGGCCCCAGGCCGCCGCTCACCAGCAGCAGGTCGCTCGTTGCCCACAGGGCGGAGAGCTCGCGCGCGATCTCGGCCTCGAGGTCGCCGACGACGGATTTCTTCGCCAGCTCCACGCCGAAGCGCTCGAGCAGCGCCGTCAGGCGGAGCGAGTTGGTGTCCAGGCGCTCGGTGGAGAGCAGCTCGGAACCGACGGCGAGAATGGTCGCGCGCACAGACGGCATGATAGCAACCGCCGCCCGGCCTGCCGTCCCATTTGACTCTTTCCGGACCGGCACCTACGATCCCGCTCTGTCATGCGCGCCCGCCGCCACACCGCCGCCGCCCCGATCCTCTCCCTCCTTCTCGCCGTCGCGGCGAGCCGCCCGGTTTTGGCCGCCGGCTCCTCGCTATGGAGCGCCGGCCCGACCACGTTGCGCAGCTCCGCCGACGGCTACACCGTCGCGACGACGCGCGGCGAGCGCCCGCTGGCGCTGCCGGCCGGGGTCGAGGTCGAGGAGCTCTTCGCCCTGCGCCAGGGTGCCTTCCTCAGCGCCCGTGCGCCGGTCTCGCCGGCGGGCGATCGGCGCCGCGATCTGTACCTTGGGCTGGTCGACGACAGTGGGTGGCATGCCTTGCCGAGTCCGGAGATGGACGACGAGGCGGCGAAGGTACGCGAGAACGCCGTGCCGCTGGCCTCGACCGCGGGCGACCTCGAGGCCGTAGCCTGGCTCGAAGGTGCCGATCGGCAGAGCTACGCGGTGCGCTTCTCCACCTGGGACGGCCTGCGCTGGTCCCCGCCCGAGACCGTCGCGCCTGCCGCCGCGGGCAGCCAGATGGCCCTCGGCGCCGCGACGCTCGCCGACGGCACGAAGCTCCTCGTCTGGAGCCGCTTCGACGGGCACGACGACGAGATCGTGGCGTCGCGCTGGAGCGATGGCGCCTGGAGCCCCGCACGACCGCTCGCCGCTGACAACGCCGTGCCCGACATCACGCCCAGCGTGGTGGCCGTCGCCGGCGGCGCTCTCGCCGCCTGGAGCCGCTACGACGGACACGACTATCGCGTGGTGCTCTCCCGCTTCGACGGCCGCGAATGGTCGGCGCCGGCCTGGGCCGGCCCGGCCGGCTCGACCTACCCGGCACTGCAGCGCTCCGCGCGCACCGATCGCGCCCCGGCCGGCGAGGCGGCGGTCTGGATGACCTACGCCAGTGCCAGGGATCGGGGTTGGACGATCGTCGAGCTCGACTCGCGTGGACGGAGCCTCCGTCGCGGCCGGGTTGCCGACGCTCCCAGCGCGCGTCCGGCCCTCGCGCCGCAGCCGGGCGGCGAGCTCCGCCTGCGCTGGGCGGACAGCGAGAGCGACGTCGATCTGCAGTAGGACTGCGCCGGCGGTGCCGGATCAGGCCCCGGACCCGGCGGCGCCCGGCGTCACGCGTTCGACGACCAGCGGCGGCGGCGCGACCTCCTCGCCGATCACGAAGCAGGCAGCGAATCGTTCCTCGAGCCCGGGATCCGCGGCACGCAGATAGATTCGCGCCAGCTCCTCCCCCTTCGCGACCTCGCGGCCAAGGCGGGTGCGATAGTGGAGTGCGATGCCGAGGTCGAGCTGCGAGCCGATCGAACGCCGGGCTCCTCCCGCTTCCGCCAGCAGCAGTCCCAGCTGCCGGGTGCGGACCGCGGCGACCCAGCCTCTCCGGCGGGCCGTCACGACGACCTCGTGCGGCGCCAGAGGCAGGTGAGGACGATCGAACCACCTCTCCGCCGCGCCCTGAGCCACCGCCCAGCGGACGAAGCTGGCGCGCGCGGCCCCCGACGCGAGGAGCGCCCGCAGACGCGCCTCGGTCCAGTCCGCGCCGATCTGGCCGCCGAGCGCGAGTGCCAGCGCCAGCGTGAGCTCGACGGTCTCGCGCGGGCCGCCTCCCTCGAGGCAGTCGAGCACTTCGCGAATCTCGCTCGCGTGCCCCGCCCAGTCGCCGAGGGGCTGGTTCATGTCGGTCAGCAGCGCCTCCGCCTTCACGCCGAGCTCCGACGAGATCCCGGCGAGGAGCCGGGCGAGATCGCGAGCCTGCTCGAGGCGCGGCAGGAAGGCGGCATCCCCCACCTTGACGTCGAAGACGATCGCCGCCGCGCCGGTGGCCAGCTTCTTGGAGAGGATCGAGGCGACGATGAGCGGCAGCGAGTCCACCGTCGCAGTGCGATCGCGCAGCGCATAGAGCTTGCGGTCGGCGGGGGCGATTCCGGCGGTGGCGATACCGAGCGCGATGCCGCAGCGGTCGAGCAACTCGAGCGCCCGGGGACGGTCGAGCTCCTGCCGGAACCCCGGAATCGCCTCGAGCTTGTCGGCGGTGCCTCCGGTGTGGCCGAGTCCCCGGCCGGTGAGCATCACGACCGGCGCGCCGGCGGCCGCCAGCAGCGGCGCGAGCAGCAGGCTCGACTTGTCGCCGACTCCGCCGGTCGAGTGCTTGTCCACCAGATTCGGCCGCTCACGCGCCAGGTTCCAGCGCTCGCCGGAATCGAGCATGCCGGCCGTCAACTCGCGGGTGCGCTCGACATCGAGGCCGCGAATCGCGACCCCCATCAGAAATGCCGCCAGCTGGGCGTCGCTCCAGCTCCCGTCGGCGGCAGCCTGCGCCACCTCGCCGAGATCGCCGCGCCGCAGCGGCTCCCCGGCGCGCAACCGCGACAGGACCTCGTAGGCGCTCAGTCGAGCTCCGGCCTCAGGAGCCCTTCGCAGCCTGCGAGGCCGGTCCGGCCTCGCGCTGGGCGTCGGCGATGTACGGCGACTGGGGGTATTCGTCGACGATGCGCCGCCAGGTCGAGCGGGCGTCGTCGCCCTTGCCGAGCGCGTCGTAGGTCAGGGCGAGCTGGTAGAGAATGACGTCCGACGGCAGCGGCTTCGCGTCCTGGTCGAGCATCTTCTTCAGCTCTTCGGCGAGGGCCGCCCCGCGTCCCTCCTCGCGATCGAGCTTGTAGAGATTCACCCGCGCCGCGGCGGCCAGCGAACCCTCGGGCTCGGCGTCGAGAAACGCCTTCCACAACTGCTTGGCGCGCTCCTTGTCGTTCTCGGCGATGGCGATCTGGGCCAGATAGAGCTTGGCCACCCGGCCGGTCGCCGTGGAGCCGTACCGGGACTCGAGCTCGGTGAAGAGCTCCTTCGATCGCGCGCGTCGGGCCGCCTCGCTGGCGAAGGTCGGCTTCACCGGGTCGCCGGGATTGGCGCCGGAGGCCACGACCTCTCCACCGTCGGCGCGCAGCGCCTGCGCCAGCAGGTCGTTCGCGCCGTTCTTGCGGCTGCCGAGCCAGAAGAAGATGCCGGCAACGATCAGCGCGATGCCGACCACCGCGCCGACACCGTAGAGAATCATCCGCTTGTGATCCTCCGCGTAGTGAATTCCCTTCCCGAGAACCTCCTCGAGCTCGTTCCGCTTCAGATCTTCCCGTGTCGCCGAGTCCATGTGCCGCAGGCCTTTCTGTGTGCGAGTGAAGAGCGCCGTGGTCCGACCGGCGCCATCGGATGCGGCCGGTTGGCCCGACTTCGTCCCAGGGCTCCCCGTCCACCGCCGGGCCTTCCTGCCGCCCGTGAGGGGAGAGTCTACTAGCCGTGCCGCCGCCACGGCAAACGCGCCTGCGGCGCCAGGAGCGGTCGCCGCAGTGGTCGGACTGCACAGTCCGCAGGGCAGAGATCCCCTATCCTGCGCCGCTGGATCTGGACGCCCGGCGAACGAGTTCCGTACGAGTGCAGGAGGGAGGACCGAATTGAGAGCGAAGAGAACCCTGGGGACGGCCCTGTCGGTGGGAGCGGCCGTCGTCTGCCTCCTGGCGGCGGCGCCGGCCGAAGCCGTCCGCATCCTGCAAACGGCGGTCTCCCCGAACGGGCGCTGGCAGATCGAGCTCGCGGACTACGCGCAAGCGACGAAGTTCGAGCTCTGGGCCACCCCCGCCGCCGGCGGCGAGCGTCGGAAGATCGGCGGCGTCGTTCCGTTCGACAACGACGTTTCGGAGTTTCTGATCTCGGCGGACTCGAGCCGTGTCGCCTACCGCCAGGGGCGCACCGCGACCGGCGACTGGCTGCTCTACTCGACGCCGATCTCGGGCCAGGCGGCGATCCGGATCTGCCAGCCGATGACGCTCGGCGGCGGCGTCGAGCACGGCATTTCGCTCGCCCTGGACGGCAACGTGGTGCGCTATCTCGCCGACCCCTGGCTCGACGAGCAGTACTTCTGGTTCCTGGTGCCGTTCGTCGGCGGGGCGATCGTCGGCGATCTCTTCCGCGACGGCTTCGAGAGCGGCGGGGCGGAGGCGTGGCAGTGAGGTGCTGGTGCGGCTGGGAGGAGTCGAACCCCCGACCTTGAGCTTAGGATGCTCCTGCTCTATCCAACTGAGCTACAGCCGCAACAGGCGCATTATAGCCGCCGGAAACCTGCCTTCCCGCAACCAGCGCCGAACCTCGAAGGTCAATACTGGATCAGCGATTCGACCGCGTACCCCTCGAGACCGGCGCGGCCGGGGAGAAAGGTGAGCTCGATGATGAAGCCGAAACCGGCGACCTTGCCGCCCAGACTCTCGATGAGCTTCGCCGTGGCGCGGGCGGTGCCGCCGGTGGCGATGACGTCGTCGACGATCAGCACGCGCTCGCCCTCGCCGATCGCGTCCGCATGGATCTCCAGCCGGTCGGTGCCGTACTCGAGCTCGTAGGACTGCGAGAAGGTCTTCGCCGGAAGCTTGCCGGGCTTCCTCACCGGGACGAAACCGGCGTTGAGGCTGTAGGCCAGGGATGGCGCGAACATGAAGCCGCGCGATTCGATGCCCACGACCTTGTCGATCGGCGGATGCCTGGAGAACATCCAGGCGAACCGGTCGACGGTCATGCGCAGGGCGAGCGGGTCCTTGAGCAGCGTCGTGATGTCGAAGAAGTTGATCCCGGGCTTGGGGAAATCCGGGACTTCGCGAATGTAGCTCTTGAGATCTTCCACCGGTTCAATCCTCCACTGCGAAATCGGTTCTCGGAGATGCTTCCACGTCGTCGAGCACGGAAGCGTCCAGCCTCTCCACGCGCGCCTCCGCCGGGCCCATCCTCAGTCCGGCAGCGAAAGACATCAGCGCGGCGTCCGTGCCCATGGCTTCGGCCAGGAGCGACCCGTCGGCGTCGTTTCGAACCCAGCCGACGACGCCGCACTCCCGCGCCAGGCGCACGGCATAGGCGCGAAATCCGACGCCCTGCACCCGTCCGGTGACGCGGTAGCTCATGCGCTTCATTCCGGGCGCTCCTCCGGGTCGCGCCAGCCGAAGCGGCCGACCAGCGGCACGAAAGCGACCGGCTCCAGCTCGCGCCGCCGCATGCCGCGGGAAAGACGCTCGTAGAGCACCAGCTGCTGGCCGCTGCGTCCCCCCTCCGGAACCAGGAGCTTCCCCTTGGGCGCCAGCTGGTCCAGCAGCGGCTTGGGCACGGTCGGCGCGCCTGCGGTGACCAGGATGCGGTCGAAAGGGGCGACGTCGCTCCAGCCGACCGTGCCGTCGAAGGCCTGGATCTTCACGTTGAGGATCTCGAGCTGGCGCATGCGACGGATCGCCTGGTGGGCGAGCTCGGGGATGCGCTCGAGGCTGTACACCCAACGCGCCAGCCGGGCGAGAATCGCCGTCTGATAGCCGGTACCGGTGCCGATCTCGAGCACCTTGTGAACGGGATCGACCTCGAGCAGCTCGCTCATGCGCGCCACGATGTAGGGCTGGGAGATGGTCTGGGCGTCGCCGATCGGCAGCGCGTGGTCGCCATAGGCCTGGCTGCGCAGGTGGGTGCGAACGAAGAGATGTCGCGGCACCTCGCGCATCGCGGCGAGCACTCTCGGATCGCGCACGCCGCGCGCCTCGATGAGCTCGCGCACCATCTGCTCACGGGAGAAGGTGTCAGCGAACATTCCCGGCGTCGGGGCTCACGATGCGGCCGAGACGGCCGCGCAGGCCGGCATGCCCCTCCAGTCCGCGGTAGTCCGTCAGATCGAGGTGCAGGGGGGTCACCGAGACCCGGCCGGCGGAGACCGCCTCGTGGTCCGTGCCGCTCTCCGACTGCCATTCCGGGGTGCCGGCGATCCAGTAGTACTTGCGCCCCCGCGGGTCCTCCTTCTCCACCACGACCTGCTGGTAGACGCGCCGTCCGAGGCGGGTGAACGACAGTCCCTGCAGCTCGCCTGCCGGCAGGTTGACGTTCAGCAGCAGGTCCGGACGCAGGGCCTCCGCAAGCAGCTCGCCGATGAACCGGCCGGCGAAAGCGGCGGCGCGCTCGAAGGAGTAGCCTTCGGCGATCTCCTGGCTGAAGGCGACCGACGGGATGCCGAGGAGAGTCCCTTCGAAGGTCGCGCTGACCGTTCCGGAGTACGTGACGTCGTCGCCCAGATTGAGACCGAAGTTGATTCCCGAGACGACGAGGTCGGGCTTGCGCTCCTTCAGCAGCCAGAGCACCGCGAGGTTCACGCAATCGGTCGGCGTGCCGTCGACGGCGTACCAGTTCTCCTCGATCCGCTGCAGGCGCAGCGGTCGGCCGAGAGTCAGGCTGTGCCCGGTCGCGCTCTGCTCGCGGTCCGGCGCGACGACCGTCACCTCGCCGAGCGGCGCGAGCGCCCGCGCCAGCAGGCGCAGCCCTTCGGAGTAGACGCCGTCGTCGTTGGTGATCAGGATGCGGGTCATCGCGCGCTCGTTCCCGCCCGCCGGACGGCGACTATCGCCGCCAGGCGAGCTTCCCGCCGGTGCGGTCCAGGTACTTGCCGATGAGAGGCTCGAGCGCCGCGAGGGTGTCGGCCGGGACCAGGCTCGGGTCGGTGATCAGGGACATCGCCAGCGCGTCGGCGCAGTCGTTCGCCACCTCCGGACCGAGCGCGCCGATCGCCCGCCGCACGACGCGCTGGGCGAGCGCGACGTTCTTGCGCAGGACCTCCATCACGCCCTCGCCGGTGACGTGCTCCTCCTCCACCCGCCAACAGTCGTAGTCGGTGACCATCGACAACGAGGCATAGGCGATCTCGGCCTCGCGCGCCAGCTTCGCCTCCTGCAGATTGGTCATACCGATGATGTCGAAGCCCATGTGACGGTAGGCGTTCGACTCGGCCCGCGTCGAGAACGTCGGACCTTCCATGTTGACGTAGCAGCCGCCGCGATGCGTCGTCGCCCCTTCGGCGTCCGCGGCGTCGGCGAGGACCTTGGCGAGCGTCTTCGAGACCGGATCGGCAATGGACACATGAGCGACGATTCCGTTGCCGAAGAAGGTGTCGGGCCGGTGGCGAGTCCGGTCGTAGAACTGGTCCGGCACGACGATGTGCCCGGGGACGTACTCCTCCTTGAGCGAGCCGACGGCCGAAACCGAGATCAGGAACTCGACGCCGAGGCTCTTGAAGCCATAGACGTTGGCGCGGAAGTTGAGCTCGGTCGGGAGCAGACGGTGTCCGCGGCCGTGGCGGGCCAGGAAGACGACCTTGCGACCGTCGAGCTCGCCCAGGATGAAGGCGTCCGAGGGGGCGCCCCACGGGGTCTCGATCTGCCGCTCCTCCGCCACATTCAGCCCGGCCATCTCGTAGAGGCCGCTGCCGCCGATCACACCGATCCGAACGTCACTCATCTGCTTCCTCCGAAATCTGCCTGTCTGGAGCTGAAAAAGGGGTCGGCCGTCAGCCGGAATTACGGAGCGCGGAGATTAGCACAGGACCGGGGCGCCGCCCGGCAGCGGGGCCGAGGCGGCAGCGACGACCTCCAGGGCGGTGGCCAGCGCGCGGCGTCCGGACCGGCCGTCGACCTGGCGGACGCGCTCGCCGCGGCCGGCGACGACGAACGCCGCCAGCTCGCGCAGCAGGGGCTCCGACTTCTCGACCGGCGGGTTGGCGGGCAGGATAGCGCGTGAGCCGCCCGAGAGG
>CAZQTL010000128.1:0-11897 GCA_964595975.1 uncultured Thermoanaerobaculia bacterium
GCACCCTGACGACCGCCCTGGTCGCCATCGCCGTCATCCCCGCCTACCTGACGCTGCGCGGTCGCCGGCGCGCCGCCACGAGCGCGATGCTGAAGTAGCCCAGCCCCCGGCGTCTACCGCCGGCGCAGCAGGAAGAGGAGGACCGGTCCGGCGGCGAAGCCGGCGAGGTGGGCGTACCAGGCGACGCCGCCGACGAGCGAGCCGGGCGGGGCGGAGAGCGCGCCATAGAGCTGCAGCAGGAACCAGAACGGGATGAACAGGAAGGCGCGGCTCTTCATCGGCACCACCAGGCAGCCGAGCGGCAGGACACCGGAGAGCCGCGCCTTGGGGAAGAGCACCAGGAACGCGCCGAGTACGCCGGCGATCGCTCCGGAGGCGCCGAGCAGCGGCAGCGGCGAGCGCGGACTGGCGGCGATCTGCGCCAGGCTCGCAACGATGCCGCTGCCGAGATAGAGCACCAGGAATCGGCGCAGCCGCAGGCGGCTCTCCACGTCGTCGCCGAAGACCGCGAGGAAGGCCATGTTGCCGAGGAGGTGCAGCCAGCCGCCGTGCAGGAAGAGGGCGGCGACGAGCCGCGGCAGGCGCAGAGCCATCTCCGCCACCGGCCCGCGGGTGAGGGCTTCGGCGGGCGACAGGGCGACGCGCTCGAGCGCGCGCGTGAGCCCGTCCCCCTGGCGGAGCTCCCAGACGAAGACGGCGAGGTTGAGGGCGACCAGGGCCCAGGTTCCCCAGGCGACGCCGGGGGAGCGCCGCGAGTCCCTGAGCGGAATCAACGCTTGCGGCGGCCGGCGGGGCGCGACGGCTTCGACGGCGGCTTCGCCTCCGCCGGCTTCTCCGGCGCCCCGACGCGGTGGATGCGCAACAGGTTGGTGAGCGCCTTCTGGCGGATCGGAAAGCCCATCAGCAGGATCAGGCACTCGCCCGCGCGGACGTGGCGGCGCGCGAGGAGCTCGCGCTCGACGATCGCGATCAGGTCCTCGCGGTGCTGCACGTCGCGCGCGAGGTGGATCGGCCGCATCCCCCAGAGGAGCTGGATCCGGCGCGCGACCTGCGCGTCGGTGGTGAGCACGAAGGTCGGCACCACCGGGCGGTAGCGCGCCAGCCGGCGGGCGGTGAAGCCGCCCTGCGAGAAGGCGACGATGCGGCTGCCGTCGAGCTTGCTCGCCGCGTGCACCGCCGCGGCGGCGATGACGTCGGCGATCTCGATCGCTCCGTCCAGGCCCTCCGCCTGCTCGAGGGTGCGCGGCGCGGGCGCCGGGAACCGGCCGGCGGGGAGCGCCGGATCGCGCGGCACCTCGCCGTTCTGAAAGGTCTTGAGCTTGTACTGCTCGGCCTCGACGATGATCTTGGCCATCGTCCGCACCGACTCGGTCGGGTACTTGCCGGCCGCCGTCTCGCCCGAGAGCATCAGCGCGTCGGCGCCGTCGAAGACGGCGTTGGCGACATCCGAGGTCTCCGCACGCGTCGGGCGCGGCTGGACCATCATCGACTCGAGCATCTGCGTGGCGACGATGACCGGCTTGCCGAGGCGGCGTCCGGCGGCGATGATGCGCTTCTGCAGCACCGGCACTTGGTGCAGCGGGACCTCGACGCCGAGATCGCCGCGCGCCACCATGACGGCGTCGGCCGCCGCGACGATCTCTTCGATGTGCTCGATCGCCGCCGCACGCTCGAGCTTGGCAACGAGCGGAATCGGCGCGCCGTGCCGGCCGACGATCGCCCGGATCGCCTCGAGATCGCGCGCCCGGCCGACGTAGCTCGCGGCGATGAAGTCGGCGCGCTCGGCGACCGCGAAGGCGATGTCCGAAGCGTCCTTGTCCGAGATGGTGAACGGCAGCTTCGAGTCCGGGAGGTTGATCCCCTTGCGCGTCGACACCGAGCCGCCGTGGATCACCCGGGCGGCGACCGCGCGACCGCGCTTGGCGGTGATCTCGAGCTCGACCAGGCCGTTGTCGATGAGGACCCGTTCGCCGATCCGCAGGTGGTGGAGGAAGTCGGGGTCGTCGACCGGCAGATCGACGCGCGGCGAAGGCTCGCCGAGCGTCACGTGCTCCCCCTGGCGGAGCAGGCGCGGCCCCGCGGCGAGCTCGCCCAGGCGGTAGCGCGGTCCCATGAGGTCGAGCAGGACGGGAATCTGCAGGCCGCGCGCCTTCGCCACCTTGCGCACCAGGCGGAGAGCCCGGCGATGGGACTCCTGGGTGCCGTGAGAGAGGTTGAAACGCAGGACGTCGGCGCCGGCGGCGAGGAGCCGGCCGAGCATTCGTTCGTCGGTGGTCGCCGGTCCGAGCGTGGCGACGATCTTGGCGCGTCGTTCCATGGGAGTCCGTGGCTGCGCCACGGTCTGCGCAGGATACCGCGGTCTGGTATTTTCGCCTGCATGCGCGACAGCCGGCTGGAGTCGCTCCGGTCCGGCGTCGCGGACGGAGCCGGGACCCGCGAGGACCGTCTGGCGAAGCTCGGCGTCGCCGCCTTGGTCGCTGCGGGCGCGGCCTGGCTGACCTTCAGCGCGAAGCTCCAGGTTTTCGGCGCAGACACGCTGGTGCCGGTTTTCGTCAGCCTCTATCGCTGGACGCCCTTCTACTGGGGCCAGAACCGTCTGGGCATGGTGATTCCGCTTCTCGCCTCGCCCATCGCCGATCCGGTCGCGAACCTCCAGACCCAGACCGCCATCTCCTTCGCCCTGGGGCTCCTGCTGCCGTTCCTGCTCTCCCGCTGGCTGCTCGGTCCGCGCCGCTGGCTGGTCGGCGGGGCGCTGGGGGCGACGGTCCTGGTGGCCGCCCTCCGGCCCTTCTGGCTGCACTTCTTCCTCGTCGCACAATGCTATGCGGCATCGGCGACCATCGCTCTCGCGGGCGTCCTGCTCGTCGAGTCGAGGCGCAAGATCCGGCAGGCGGCCGGCTGGTTCCTGCTCGCGATCGCCTTCTGGCTCAACCCTTCGACGTTGCTCTGGCTGGCGCCGGTCTCCCTTCTGCGCGCCTTCGCCCCGCCGGGCGAGGATCTCGCCGTCGGCCGGCCCGATCGCCGGCTTGCGCTGCAGCTGGCCGGCCTCGGGGGGCTGGCCGTGGCGCTCACCTTCGCCGGCCGTCTCGTCCCCGGCGGGAGCGAGACGCCACTCGGACTGGCCCCGGTCACGGAGTGGCCGCAGATCTGGGGGGGGCTCGCGAGCGGTTCGCTGGCGCATCTCCCGGTGGTCTGGACGATCGGCCTCGCCCTCCTGCCGATCGCCCTGGCGATCGCCGACGCCCTCCGCTGGGCCCCGGAGGCGACGCTCCGGGCCCGACGGGTGCTGCTCCTGCTCGGTGTCGGCGGCGTGGCGCAGCTTCTGGGGGTGGGCGTCTTCGCCTGGGTCGCGCAGGTGAGATCCGCGCCGGCCGGCTGGCGCTACGCCATACCCACCGTCCTGTTCGCGCTGCTCGCTCCCGCCCTGGTGCTGGCGGCCTATGGGCCTCGCGACGGCCGGGAGATCGCGCGGCTGGGCGCTCTGCGGCTGCGCTTCGGGTGGGGATTGTTGGCGCTGCCGGTACTCGGGCTGGCGCTCGCGATCGGCGCGCCATCGCTCGTGCGCACCCGGGAGGCGATGGAGGTCGACACGCGCAGCGGGCTGCATCTCGAGCCTTTCGCCCGGGAGCTCGTCGCCGCGCGGGCGACCCACCTTCTGGCGCCCTACTGGATCGCCTATCCGATCGCTTTCCGCGCCAACAGTGCGCTGTTCGCGGCGGGCGAGCGCCGGACGCTCTGGCCACTCGCCTACCGTGCCGAAGCGGCGAGGGACCTCTGGGAGCCCGCCGACTGGGCGACCGCCCGGATCGCCGTCCTGCGCGACCAGGCCGCGACGAAGGGAAGGTCGAACCCCGCCGATTTCGACCTCGACGCCGAACGGCGAAACCTCGGCCTGCCGGAGCTCGAGCGCGTCGAGGCCGGCGATCTCTTCGACATCTACAGCGGGCGCCGCGCGAGCCTTCCGCCCGGGTGAGCCCGCGCGGGCGGTGAACGTCGCCGTCGCCCGGCTTGGCTTCACGCTGCCGGCTGGTGAATACTCCCGCAGGGGGTTGCGCTGCCGCCCGGTTCGAATCCGGGTTCCGGAGCGTGCTTCGAGCCCGAGTCCCCCCGATCCGGTTCCCGTGAGGATGTGCTGAATGTTCGAAGGTCTGCAGGACAAGTTCCAGGACGTCTTCCGCCGGCTGAAGGGCGAGGGCCGGATCACCGAGGAGCATCTCGGCGCGGCGCTGAAGCAGATCCGCCTCGCCCTGCTCGAGGCCGACGTCCACTTCCGCGTGGTCAAGGAGTTCCTCGCCCGGGTGGAGGAGAAGGCGCTGGGCGAGAAGGTTCTCGAGAGCCTGTCGCCGGCGCAGCAGGTGATCAAGATCGTGCGCGACGAGCTCGCCGCGACGCTGGGCGGCGACGACGCCCGCGAACTGCGGACGGACGGAGCGCCGGCGGTCATCCTGATGTGCGGGCTGCAGGGCTCCGGCAAGACCACCACCTGCGGCAAGCTCGCCAAACGGCTGGCTTCGCGCGGCCGCTATCCGTTGCTCGTCGCAGCCGACCTGCAACGCGCCGCCGCGGTCGAGCAGCTGGTGCAGGTCGGAGCGCGGGTCGACATTCCGGTGCTGCGGCCGGAGGCCGGCGAGAAGGTCGTGGACCTCGCGAAGCGCTCCCTGCGCGAGGCGCGCGAGCGCGGGCGCGACGTGGTCATCCTCGACACTGCCGGGCGACTGCACGTCGACCAGGAGCTGATGGCGGAGATCGCGAAGATCGCCGAGACCGTCTCTCCCGACGAGGTGCTCTACGTCGCCGACTCGATGACCGGCCAGGACGCCGTGCGCTCGGCGCAGGAATTCGCGCGCGTCCTGCCGCTCACCGGCGTGCTGCTCACCAAGCTCGACGGCGACGCGCGCGGCGGCGCCGCGTTGTCGGTTCGCGCCGTCACCCAGGTGCCGATCCGCTACGTCGGGGTCGGCGAGAAGCCGGAGGATCTCGAGCTCTTCTCGCCCGCCCGCATGGCGTCGCGGATCCTGGGTATGGGCGATGTCCTGGCACTCATCGAGAAGGCCCAGGAGACGGTCGACGCCAAGGAGGCGCAGCGACTCGCCGAGCGCCTGAGCCGCAACGAGTTCACCCTCGAGGACCTGCGCGACCAGCTGCGTCAGGTCAAGAAGCTCGGCTCCCTCAAGAGCGTCCTCGGAATGCTGCCGAAGATGGGGCCGCTCAAGGGGCTGGGTGACGTCTCCGAGGCCGACGAGCGGCGGCTGGCGCGGACCGAGGCGATCATCAACTCGATGACGCTCGAAGAGCGGCGCACCCCGGGCCTGCTCAACGCCAGCCGCAAGAAGCGGGTGGCGCGAGGCTCCGGGACCTCGGTGCAGGAGATCAATCAGCTCATCAAGCAGTACCTGCAGATGAAACGGATGATGAAGGGGGTCAAGTCCGGCTGGATGAAGCGGGCGTTCGGGGGACGCGCCGGAGCTCCCCCTGGCAGCGCGTTTCGATGAAGAAGGAGTGCGGTCCCTCGGCCAGCAGGGTGAGCGCCACGAAGAGCTCACCCGGCCGGTCGGGGACCGTCGCCGCCGCGAGCAGCGACCAGGCCGGACCGTCGAGGCGCGCGCCGCTCGCCCGACCGAGGCCGGCGAAGTTCGGCGGGTCGTCGGCATGGAAGAGCTGCAGGCCCGGTCCGGCGTAGGCGAACGAGGCCGCATCGTCGTCGGCGTCGCGCCACCGCACGACGATCCCCTGGGCGTCCGGCGCCGGGGCGAGGTCGGCGCTGAACTCCAGCCAGCCGCGATGTGCCCGGCCGCTGAGGATCGCCGGCACGGCGGCCTCGCCGGACACGGCGCGCAGGCGGAGCTCGACGGCGTAGGCCTCTTGCGCGTCGATCCGGGCCTGGAAACGATCGGGCTCGGCGCGCGCGAGCGCCTCGCCGGCGTCGGCCGCGAGGTGCGGCGGGCTCGACCAGGGGAAGAACGACTCGAGGGCGCCGCTCGCGGGGACCGGACGGACGAAGCTCGCCTCCGGCGCGGCGAGAAGCGCCGCTGCGAACGAGAAGGTGCTGTTCGAGATCGCCATGGCGGAGCAGCGCGAGAGCAGATGGAAATCCGTCAGGAACGGGGTTGCCGGCAGTCTCACGCCGAGATCCTCGGCGGTCCGGGGACGGAAGTCGGCCAGTTCGCGCCGGAGCCCCGCGGGCTCGTCGCTGGCGAGATAGAGGACAGGTTCTGCGAGGGTCGGCCAGAGTCTCTCGAGCCATTCTCGATAGAGGGCTGTCGGCGTCGCCTGGTAGAGGCGGTCGACCAGCGGGTGGCCCGTGGACGGGCGGTAGTCGCCCCGGCGCAGGTGAAGGCCGACGAGAGTCTGGCCGTGCGCGCGCAGTCGCGCTTCCGCCTCGGCCATCGGCCCGGCGAACTGGGGCTGAAGTTGAAAGATCGACCGGAAGAGCTCGCGCTGCGGCGCGAGCGCCCGGGCGTCGACCTGGAACCAGCCCCACAGGTCGCAGCCGGTGGCCGGCGGCCGGTTCTCGAAGTCGCCGCCGAAGATGCCCAGCTCGAGCTCGGTGACCACCGTCCGGCCGTGGGCGACCGGCGGCTCGCGGCAGCCGAAGAGCTCGCTTCCCAGCCAGGGGTGGGTTTCCAGCGCGAGCCCGTGGCGGGCGGCGTAGAGGCGCAGGAAGCCGTACTGCAGGATCTGATTGCCAAAGCGCCCGATCGCGCCCAGGGTGGAGGAGGCGACGACCGCTTGCCGGGGATCGTGCGTCGCCATTCGATCTAGTCTAGCCCGGCTCTGCGCGGGACCGGCAGCGGTCCCCAGAAGGGCTGTCGTACCGGGCGGGGAGCGGCCCGGGCCCGGCGGCGGGCAGGGGGGGCTGGACGGACCGCTTCGCCCAGGTGTGATATCTTGTTCCACTCAGTTTCCGCCGGCGGGAGCCCCCTCGGGCGGAGGGCAATCCGAACACCAAAGACCCTGGAGGTTGAAGCACATGCTCAAGATTCGGCTCCGCCGGATGGGCGCGACGAACAAGGCCTTCTACCGGCTGATCGTTTCCGACTCGCGCAAGGCCACGACGTCCGCCGCCCTCGAAGAGGTCGGCACCTACGATCCGCGGCAGAATCCGCCGCGCATCGTGATCGACCGTCCGCGCATCGACTACTGGGTCGGCCAGGGCGCCCTGCTCTCCGACTCCGTCAAGCAGCTCGTCGCCCGTTCCGCCAGCTGAAGTGCCCGCTGAAGCGACTGCCGCCACCGACCTCCTGGCTGTCGTCCGCCTGCTGGTGGACGATCCGAAGGAAGCGCGGGTGGAGCAGCGCACGCAGGGTGAGGACCGGCTTCTCGAGATCCGCGTGCACAGCGACGACCGCGGCAAGATCATCGGCCGGCGCGGCCGCACCATCGAAGCGCTGCGGGTCCTGACCGATATCCGCGGCGAGCGGGAAGGGCAGTCGTATGAGGTCGAAGTTCTCGACGACTGACGGTCCCGCCGGAGCTCTTCCGGAAGCGGTCCTCGTCGGCACGATTCTCCGTCCCCACGGCATCAAGGGAGAGGTCACGGTGGCTCTCTGGAGCGACTACGACCGCCGCTTCACCCCCGGCGTCGAGCTCCGGGCGGCGGCTCCAGCGCCGCCAGCCGGCCGCCCGGCTGCGGCGCGCCGCGAGCTCCTGCTGCGCGTCGAGCGGGCGACGCCCCACAAGGGCGGGCTGCGGGTGGCCTTCGCCGGCATCGCCGACCGCGAGGCAGCCGAGGGCCTGCGCGGACTGGAGCTCTGGGTCCCGCTCAGCGAGGTCCCCCAACCCCCGCCCGGCGCTTTCTACGTGTTCGAGCTCATCGGTTGCCGGTGCGTCGACGAGCGCGACGGCGACATCGGTACGGTCGTCGATATCCAGGAGGACGGCGGCGGGACGCTGCTCGAGGTGGAGAAGGACGGCCGGCGCGTCGCGCTGCCGTTCGTCGAGGCGTTTCTGGTCCAGGTCGACCGCTCGGTCCGCCGCATCGACCTGCGCCTGCCGGAAGGACTCCTCGCGACGTGCGCATACAGATCCTGACGATCTTTCCCGAGCTCTTCGGTCCCTTCCTCGAGACCGCACTGCTCGGCCGCGCCCGCGAGCGCGGGCTGCTCAGCGTCGAGGTGCGCGATCTCCGCGACTGGAGCGCCGATCGCCATCGCTCGGTCGACGACGAGCCGTTCGGCGGCGGCGGCGGCATGGTGATGACGGCGCCGCCCTGGCTGGCGGCGGTGCGGGCGCTCTCGGCCGGAGCCGCCCCCTGGCGCATCCTGATGTCGCCGCAGGGTCGGCGGCTGGACGAGGCCGCGGTCCGCGAGCTCGCCGGCAGGGAGGACCTCCTGCTGCTCTGCGGCCGTTACGAGGGTGTGGACGAGCGCGTGCGGCAGACGGTGGTGGACGAGGAGATCTCGGTCGGCGACTTCGTGGTCTCCGGGGGCGAGCTGCCGGCGATGCTCCTCGTCGAGGCCCTGTCCCGTCAGGTTCCCGGCGTCGTGCAGCGTACCGATTCGGTCGAGCGCGACAGCTTCCGGGTCGGCCTGCTCGACTTTCCGCACTACACCCGTCCCGCCGAGGTCGAAGGGATGGCGGTCCCTCCGGTGCTGCTCTCGGGGGACCATGCCGCCATCGAGCGCTGGCGGGAGCTCGCGGCGCTGCGTGCGACGTACGAAAAGCGCCCCGATCTGCTGGCGACCGCCCCCCTTTCGCCGGCCCAGCGCCGGGAGCTCGACCGCCTGAGGGCGACCAAGCCCCCCGCCGAGTTGCCCTAAAGACGGAAAACTTAGATAATTACCGACTCGGAAGCCATCTGGACGGTCTCCGGCGGGACAGGAAACGGGAAGAGGAAACGTATGCACGCATTGATGGAAGTCGAGCGCACTTACCTGCGCCAGGATGTTCCGGAGTTCCGCGCTGGCGACACCGTGCGCGTGCAGGTCCGGGTGAAGGAAGGCGACAAGGAGCGGCTGCAGGCATTTCAAGGCGTCGTGATCGCCCGCAAGGGCAGCGGCACGCGCGAAATGTTCACGGTGCGCAAGATCTCCGGCGCCACCGGCGTCGAGCGCATCTTCCCCCTGCACGCGCCGGTCGTCGACCGCATCGAGGTTCTTCGCCGCGGCAAAGTGCGGCGTTCGAAGCTGTTCTATCTGCGCGATCTGCGCGGTAAGGCTGCGCGTATCGAAGAGCGTCGCGACGAGGCACCGGCTCCGGCGCGCGGCTGATCCAAGAGCCCGCGGCGCTCGAGTGCGCGGGCCGGTTGGCGGGATACTCGGAGTGACGACGACGCTCGAACTCTGCTGCGAAGTCTACCGGCTGGACCTGATGCGGGGGCTCGAAGCGCGCCTGCAGCAGTTCGGGTTCGCGCGGGTGGCGGGCGTCGATGAAGCCGGGCGCGGCTGCCTCGCCGGTCCGGTGGTCGCGGCGGCGGTGATTCCCGACCCGGAGCGGCCGATTCCCGGCGCCGACGATTCCAAGCGTCTGAGTCCCGAGACCCGTACCCGCCTCGCCGAAGTGATCCGTGAGACGGCGCTCGCCTGGGCCGTCGTGGCGGTGTCGGCCGAGGTCATCGATCGCATCAACATCCTCGCCGCGACGCGCCTGGCGATGCACCAGGCGGTCGGCCGGCTCGCGGTGCGTCCGGACGCGGTGGTCGTCGACGCCGTGACCCTGGACGACCTCGGGTCGCCGGAAGATTCGCCGTCCGCGCCCCCCTGCCTCGCGCTCGTCAAGGCCGACGCCTGGAGCTATGCCGTCGCCTGCGCCTCGATCGTCGCCAAGGCCGAGCGCGACCGCATGCTGGTCGAGCTCGACCGCGAGTACCCGCTCTACGGCTTCGCCCGGCACAAGGGATACGGTGCCCCCGACCACCTCGCCGCGCTGGCGAAGTATGGCCCGAGCCCCTTGCACCGGCTGACCTTCCGCTCCGTTCTTCCCCGCCGCGTCGAAAGGGCCGCCTGATGGCGATCGACCGCCCGCAGGTCATCGCTTCGGCGGAGAAGCTCGTTTCGCGCGGCAAGATCGACGCCGCCATCAAGGAGTACAGGAAGCTCCTCGCCGAAAACCCGAACGATGCCTCGACGCTCAACCGGCTCGGCGACCTCTATGCGCGCATCGACCGCATCGACGAGGCGGTGAAGCTCTTCTCGCAGATCGCCGACCGGTACACGGACGACGGTTTCTTCGTCAAGGCGATCGCGATCTACAAGAAGATCATCAAGCTCGACCCGACGCGGCTCGCGGTCTACGAGCGGCTGGCCGAGCTCTACCACAAGCAGGGCCTGATCCCGGAGGCGCGCACGCAGTACCAGGTGCTCGTCGACTACTACCAGAAGCATGCCAACTCGGCATCGGCGATCGGCGTTCTGCAGAAGATGGCGATCCTGATTCCGGACGATCCTGCGCCGCACGTCAAGCTCGCCGAGATCTTCCACAGCCAGCAGCTGACCGAGAAGGCGCTGGCCGAGTACCGCCTGATCGCCGACCTGATGCTGCGCCACAACAAGGTCGATGAGGCGACGCAGGTCTACGCCAAGGCGATCGAGGCGGAACCCGGCGACATCGCCTTCATCACCGACGCCGTGCTCGGTCTCAAGGATGCCGGTCACATCGGCGCGGCTGCCAGGCTTCTCGCGCTCGCCGTCGAGCGCAACCCGCAGGCGGAGAAGATCGCCCGGATCGCCGGCTTGAACCGCCCGGCGCCGGCGCCGCCGGCGGAGGAGCCGCGACCGTCCGGCGTCCCGCTGAAGGTCTCCGACGTGACGCGCAGCGGGACCGAACCGCGCGACGTCCTCGAGCTGGACGTCAGCCTGCTCGCGCCGAGCGGTTTCCCGGCGGTCGAGCCGCCACGGCCTGCGCCCCCTTCGGCCGCGCGTCCGGCGCCGGTCGTTCCGCCGCTGCTCAAGCCGGTCGACGAAGGCGAGGTCGACTTCGTCCTCGAGCTGCCCGACGACCTCGATCTTCCTTCCACCCAGGTCAGTCCGACCGACGACATGCTGCGCCGGTCGCCGGATTCGCCCTGGTTCGACGGCCGCCAGGAGGCCGAAGCCGAGGTGGAGCTCGAGTTCGATCTCGATCTCGAAGGGCTGCAGGAGATCGCGCCCGAGCCCCTTGCCGCCGGCGCCGCGGCGGCGCCGAGCCCCGCGACACGGGCGGAACCGTTGTGGACCGAGCCGCCCGTCGCCGCTGCCCCGGCGCAGACTCCGCCGCCCGCCGTCACACCGCAGCCATCGCGCCCGTCGCCGGTGGCCTCCGGGTCTCCCGCGGCCCTGCCGCCCGAGGAGACCTACGAAATCGACTGGAGCTTCGAGCCGGAGCCGGAGCTCGAGCTGCCACAGGTCCCGGCGGAAACCGTGGCCCCCAGGGCGGACGCTCCCGAGCTCAATCTGGAAGAGCTCGAACGCACCTCTTACGAGGTCCTGCCGACCCAGGCCTCGGGCGCCCGCCGTCAGGACGATCTCCTGGCCGAGGCCGAGGTGTTCCGCAAGTACGGCCTGCGCGAGAAGGCGCACGACCGCGTGCGCGAGCTGCTGCAGATCAATCCACGCCACGTCGGAGCCAACGGGCTGCTGGTCTCGCTCTGGATCGACGAGGGCAAGCACGACAAGGCCCTGGCGCGGGCGAACCAGCTCAAGCGCCTGGCCGAAGAGGGCAAGGACGAGAGCGTCTGGCACCAGGTGCGCAATCGCCTCGTCAAGGCCGGTTTCCGCATCGAGGGCGAGGAGGTCGTCGCCCTGCCGGCACCGGCGCCGAAGAAGAAGGACAAGATCTCCGCTCTGCTCGATGATCTCGCCGGCCGATCGACGACCGCGGCGCGCGCTGCCGCGAAGCCGGCGGTAAAGCCCGCAGCGCCGGCCCCGCCTCCGGCAGCTCCCAGGGCGCCCGAGCGGCCCGTTCCGGCCGCCCCGCCGGCG
>CAZQTL010000129.1:0-11822 GCA_964595975.1 uncultured Thermoanaerobaculia bacterium
CCGAGGAGGCTCTCGAAGCGGATGTGGCCGATGGTCGTGCCGACCAGGCTCATTCAGAGCAACCGGAGAAGATCCGGCTCCCGGTTCTCGAGTGCCGCTTTCGCCGCCGGATCGTCGGCCAACATCCGGAAGTCGGCGAAGTCGAAGCCCGGGCCGACGCAGGCCCCGGTGAGCGAGAACTCGCCGAGCGGCTCGGCCGCCTGCCAGATCCCCGCCGGCACGACGCGCTGGGGCGCCCGGCCGGAAGCGAGCGGCCCGAGGATCTCGGCGGCGAGGGCGCCCGTCGTCGCGTCGAAGGTCCACAGCCGGACGTCGGCGCCTTCGAAGTGGATCCAGATCTCGTCCGAATCGACGACGTGCCAGGCGCTGCGCTGGCCGGCGAGCATCAGGAACCAGATGCCGGTGAGCGCGGCGCGCCGGGGCCGGCCGTCCAGCGGGTCGACCGCGTGCGGCGACCGGTAGAGCTCGGCGAAGTAGCCCCCCTCGGGATGCGGCTGCATACCGAGCTCGGCGATCAGCGCCGCGGCGCGGGCGGGAACCGGCGCGCTCAAGGCTCCGCTCCGAGCAGCGCGGCGATCGATTCGCGGAAGACGGCGGTATGGCGGTCGACGTCGGCGGTGCTGGTCGCCGGCGACATCAGTGCCATGTTGTGGAACGGCGTCATGAGAATTCCCCGGTTGAGCGCCGCCAGGTGCATGTAGCGGTCGAGTGCGGGGTCGATGCTCGCCGCCGCCTCGCCGCCGTTTGCCGGCGGCGTGTCGCGGAACCAGTACTCGACCCGGGCGCCGAGGCGCTGCACGATCCACGGCAGACCGGCTTCGGCGACCGCCGCCTCGACGCCGGCCTCGAAGCGCTCGGCGAGCGCGAACATCCGGGCGTAGGCTTCGTCGGTGAGCACCTCCTGCAGCGTGGCGCGCATCGCCGCCAGCACCAGGGCGTTGCCGGCAAGCGTGCCGCCGATCCCGCCGGTGTCGGACTCGTCGCTGCGGATTTCGGCGGCGACGCGCGCCGCGACCTCCGCCGAAAAGCCGTAGGCCGCCGCGGCCAGCCCGCTGGCCAGCGGTTTGCCGACGGTCACGATGTCGGGCTCGAGCCCGTCGCGTCGCGTGCAGCCGCCGGGTCCGGCCGAGAGGGTGTGGGTCTCGTCGAGGATGAGGAGCGTACCGGTGGCGCGCGTCACTTCGCGCAGATGAGCGTGGAATCCGGGCGCGGGCAGGACGATGCCGACGTTGGTCATCGCCGGCTCGGCGAGGACGCAGGCGACGTCCCCGGCCGCGAGCTCGCGCGCGAGGCCCGCGAAGTCGTTCCACTCGACGACGCGGGTGGTCCTCGCCGGATCGACCGGCGGGCCGAGATTGCCCGGCCGTGCCACCACCTGGCGGTCGCGGAGCACCGCGAACGTCTCGTCGACCGTGCCGTGGTAGCACCAGTTGAAGACCAGGATCTTCGGCCGCCCGGTGATCTGCCGGCAGAGCCGGATCGCGAAGCGGTTGGCATCGGTTGCCGTGCTGGCCATCTGCCAGTACGGCAGGCCGAAGCGCCGGGCGAGCTCGCCGGCGACGCTGATCGCATCCTCGGTGGGCAGCATGAAGGTGAGTCCGCGCTCGAGCTGGGCGCCGATCGCCGCCACTGCCGCGGCGGGGGCGTGGCCGGTCATCGCACCGGTGTCGCCGAGGCAGAAGTCGACGTATTCGCAGCCGTCGACGTCGACGAAGTGGGCGCCGGAGGCCCGCGTCACGAAGAGCGGACACCCCCCCGGCCAGCGCACCATCCACGGCATCGGCACGCCGCCGGCGAGGTGCTCGCGGGCGCGAGCGCCGAGCGCGCGCGACCGCGGATGATCGCGGTCGAAACGCTCCTGCTCGCGCGCCAGGAGGAGTTCGAGCCTGCGGCGGTCCGGCGTGCGCATTCGTCTAGGCTCCCGCCGCGGGCCCGCGGGCCGATCGCAGAACTTCGGCGACCTTGCTGCCGAGCGCACTGACCCGGAAAGGCTTCTGCAGGAAGGCGGTGGCGCCGTCGAGAGCGCCTCCGGCGCTCAAGGCGTCGTCGGGATAGCCCGACATGAAGAGCACCGGAATCCCCGGCCGCCGCTCGCGGATGCGGCGCGCCAGCTCCGGGCCCCGCACGCCGCGCATCACGACGTCGGTGATCAGCAGGTCGATGGGCCCGGCTTGCGCGCGCTCGAGCTCGACCGCCTCGTCGGCGTCGCTGGCGGTCAGCAGGCGGTAGCCCCGGTCGGCGAGCGCGGTGGCGACGAGGTCGCGGACGGCAGCCTCGTCCTCGACCAGGAGAATCGTCTCGCCGTGGCCCTCGCCCGCCGCCGCCACGTGCGACGGCGAGACATCGGCGGTCTCCGTCGCGAGGCTCGGCAGGAGGACGCGAAACGTCGAGCCGGCGCCGACGACGCTCTCGGCGGTGACGTACCCGCCGCTCTGGGTGGCGATACCGTAGACCGTCGCCATTCCCAGACCGGTCCCCTTGCCCTTCTCCTTGGTGGTGAAGAACGGCTCGAAGATGTGCGCCAGCGTCGGCTCGTCCATGCCGACTCCGCTGTCCGAGACCGCGATGACGGAGTACTTGCCGCCGGGGATCTCGCCTCCTGCCGGGGGCGTCGGCGCGGCCTCGCCGGCACCCACCTCGAGCACCGACGTCGCGATGCGGATGACGCCGCCTTCGGGCATCGCGTCGCGCGCGTTGACCGCGAGGTTGATCAGCACCTGATGCATCTGACCCTCGTCGGCCCGCACCGGCAGGGTGGCAGGGTCGAGGTCCAGCTGCAGCCGTATCTCCTCGCCGAGTAGCCGCTCGAGCATCCGCGCGGTGTTTCTGGCGATGCCGTTCAGGTCGAGAACGCGCGGCTCCACGACCTGCCGGCGGCTGAAGGCGAGTAGCTGCTGGGTGAGGGACGCCGCGCGCTCGGCAGCTGCCTGGATGTCCTCGACCTCGGCGCGCAAGGCGGCGTCGCTTCCCCTGCCGCCAGGACCGGAGCCGCCCGCCGAGAGCCGTTCGAGCAGCAGGCTGCTGCCGCCGAGGATGGAGGTCAGGAGATTGTTGAAGTCGTGGGCGACGCCGCCGGCGAGCCGGCCGATCGCCTCCATCTTCTGCGACTGGCGCAGCTCTTCCTCGAGGGCCTTGCGTTCCGTGATGTCGATCGCCGCGCCGATGGTTCCGACGATGGCTCCGCCCACGTCGCGCAGCGGCTCCACCTGGCAGGAGTAGGTACGGGTGGCCCAGAGCTGCTCGTAGGTGCCGGAGTGACCGGCGATCGCTCGCAAGTGGGTGGCGATGGCGGGCAGCGTCGGGTCCTCGCTCTCGAACATCTCGTAGAGCGTCGTGCCGACGCCGGCGCCGGGTTGCAGCCCGATCGTCGCCAGAGCGCTGCCGTCGGTCGAGGTGTAGCGCAGCTCGCGATCCGTGGTCCAGAGCAGAGCGGGGAGCTGCGCCAGCAGGAGACGCAGACGCGTCTCGCGTTCGCGCAGCGCGTCGGCGGCGAGCCGCCGGCGCAGAACCAGGGCGACCTGCCCGGAGACGAAGACGAGCAGCTCCAGGTCTTCGGCGGTCAGGCGCGGCTCGCCGTCGTAGCTCTGGACGACGATCGCGCCGATCGTGCCATCTTCGCCGGCGAGCGGAACGCCGAGCCAGTCGACCGAAGGCGGGCCGACCAGCTCGACCTCGCCGCGGATGCGGAGCTGCTCCACCAGGTCGCCGGTGGCGAGCAGCGGCCGGCCGGTCCGCAGAACGTACTCGGTGAATCCGCGACCGAGCGGCGCGGGCTCGGGCGGCGGTTCCAGCGTGTCGACGAAGTAGGGGAAGCTCAAGAGGCCGCGGGCGCGATCGTAGAGGGCGATGTAGAAATTCTCCGCCGGCATGAGTCCGCGCACGACCTCGTGGATCGCCCCGCAGAGCTCCGGCAGCTCGCCGGTTCCCTGAGCCGCGACCGCGATCCGGTAGGCGGCGTCGCGGACGATCTCGCCCCGGTGGCGCCGCGTGACGTCGCGGAAGCTCCAGATCCTGCCTTCGGGGACGCCCTGGAGGAGCCGTGGCCGCGAGGTCCGTTCGAGCACCCGGCGGTCCTTGAAGAAGAGCAGGTCCTCGCTCGAGGCCTCCGGCCGGGCATAGAGCTCGCGGACCTTGGCGAGGAACGACTCGGGGTCCACGAGCTGGTCGAGCACGTAGGCGAGGGCCTGCTCGTCGTCGCGTCCGGCGAGGATCTCCTCCGGCACCCGCCAGAGCTCGGCGAAGCGCTGGTTGAAGCGCACGATCCTGCCGGCCGAGTCGACGACGAGAAGGCCTTCCTCGGTCGAGTCCAGCACTGCCTGCAGCAGGGCGAGCTCGTGCGCGAGAGGCGTCGGGCCGAGACCTTCTCCCGTGGGTGGCATGGCGGCGGCTTCGCGGAGGGGCGCGTCGGGCGCAGGCCCTACTTCGACTTCACCTGCGTCCAGACCTCGTCGTAGAGCTTGTTGACGTCGCCCAGATCGTTGACGAACTCGAGCTTCGTCATCATCTCCGCGGAGGGGTAGATCGCCCCGTTGGCGAGGTCCGCGGGAGTGATGTACGCCTTGGCCGCCTTGTTGGGCGTGGCGTACTGGTTGAAGTTCGACAACTGGGCGCCGACCTTGGCGTCGAGGATGTAGTTGATGAACTTCTCGGCGACGTCGCGGTGAGGCGCCTGCGAAGGCACCGCCAGGTTGTCGAGCCAGAGCACGCCGCCCTCGCGCGGGACGAAGTAGTAGGTCTCCGGATCGTCGCTCATGCCGCGGACGGCGTCACCGTTGTAGACCACGGCGGCATCGACGGCCTTGGCGAGCACCTTGTTCTTTCCGCCGACGCCCCCCTCGAAGCCCTGCGAGCGCTGCTTGGCTTCGGCGAGCGCCGCCGACTGCGCGCGCAGGTCGTCGAGGCTGGTGGAGTTGACGCTCATCCCCTTGTACTTGGCCATCGATCCCAGCATCTCGCGCGGCGAGTCCATGAGGAGGAAGGAACCGTACTGCTTCGTCTTGTCGAACATCAGACCCCACGTCTCGTCGACCTCCTTGCCCGCCTTCTTGCGCAGGTAGATGCCGACGGTGCCCCACTGGTAGGCGGCGGAGTACTTGTTGCCCGGATCGAAGACCGGGTTGACGAACTTCTCGTCCAGATTGGCCAGGTTGGGGATGTTCTCGTGCCGGAGCTCGGCCAGCAGCCCGAGCTTCGCCATCACGGGAATCAGGTACTGGCCCGGCACGACGATGTCGTAGAGGGAGGTGCCGCCGCCCTGCAGCTTCGACATCATCGACTCGTTGTCTTCGTAGAGGTCGATCGTCACCTTGCAGGAGAATTCCTTCTCGAAGTTGGCGACGATCTCGGGGTCGATGTACTCGCTCCAGATGAACAGGTTCAGCTTGCACGGCTCGCCGGTGGCGGCGGCCGCGGCGGGAGCGCTCGCAGGGGCGGCGGCGGGGGCGGCTTCCTTCCTGGCGCAGCCGGCAATCGTGAACAGCAGGGCGGCGGCGACGGCTGCGGCGTTCAGGCGCTGGTTCATGAGGATTCTCCCGAAGTGCGACGGGGACGCTGCAGCAGCGTCACCGCGACGGTTCCCAGGATCGACACCAGGACGATCAGGGTGGACAGGGCGTTGATGTCCGGTGTGATTCCGCGTTTGACCGAAGAGTAGATCAGGATCGGCAGGGTCGTCGAGCCGGGTCCGGTGGTGAAGAAGCTCACCACGAAATCGTCGAGGCTGAGCGTGAAGGCGAGCATGCCGCCGGCCACCACCGCCGGGACGATCATCGGAAAGGTCACGTGCCAGAAGGTCTGCCAGGAGGAGGCGCCGAGGTCGTGCGCGGCCTCCTCGATCGCCGGGTCCATGCCGACCAGGCGGGAACGCACCACGATTGCCACGAACGGAATCTGGAAGGTGACGTGCGACAGCACCATGGTCGTCATGCCGAGCGAGAAGATCCCCAGCTTGTCGCGCACCAGGGCATAGAACATCAGCATCGCGACCGCCATCACGATGTCGGGGATGACGACCGGAATGTACATCAGGAAGGAGAAGAGCTTCTTGCCGGGGAAGCGATAGCGCGACAGACCATAGCCCAGCATCGTGCCGAGGACCGTGGCCACGCCGGTGCTGGCGAAGGCCAGGACGAACGTGTTCTTCGCCGCCTGGAGCTTGTCCTCGTTGTCGAGCAGCGACGGATACCAGTCGGTGGTGAAGCCGCGCCAGGGACCGCCGTAGCGCGAAGCGTTGAAGGAGTAGACGATGACGACGACGATCGGCGCGTAGAGAAAGGCGTAGAGAAAGGCCGAGACCAGCCAGAGCGGCAGCGAGATGCGCCTCACAGCAGCCCCTCCTCGCCCTTCCGGGAGGAATACCGCGACTGCAGGAGCAGGCCGAGCAGGACCACCGACATGCCGACGAAGGCGATGGCGGAGCCGAAGGGCCAGTCGCGCGAGGGTCCGAACTGCTGCTGGATCGCATTGCCGAGCATCACCGTCTTGGCGCCGCCGAGGAGATCGGGCACGACGAACTGGCCGGTCGCCGGGATGAAGACCAGGATGATGCCGGCGACCATCCCCGGAGTGAGCTGCGGCAGGATCGCGTGCCGGAAGACGCGCAGGCGGTCGGCGCCGAGGTCGGCGGCCGCTTCGGCGATCGACCAGTCGATCTTCTCGACGGCGGTGTAGAGCGGCAGGACGAGGAACGGCAGGTAGGCGCAGAGCATGCCGATGTAGACCGCGAACGTCGACGGATAGAGCGGCATTCCGGCCTCGGACAGGCCGAGCGCCGTGGCGGCCCGCGCCAGGGCGCTGTCGGGACCGAGCAGGATCTGCCAGGCATAGGTGCGGATCAGGAGGTTGGTCCAGAACGGGATGACCACGAGCACCAGCGCGATCTGCTTGCGGCGCTCGGGCTGGCCGGCGATGAAGAAGGCGAGCGGAAAGGCGGCGGCGAGGCAGGCGAGCGTCGTCCCCGCGCCGAGGACGAGGCTGCGCAGGATGATCTGCGGATACTGCGGGTCGAAGCCGAGCAGCCCGAAACCGGCGAGACGATAGTAGTTGACCAGCGTGAGCGGCCATTGGATCTCGCCGTTGGCGCCGCGGGTCATGAAGCTGATGAAGCCGATGCCGACCAGAGGCAGGAGGAGGAAGAGCGAGACCCAGCCGATGCCTGGGCCGCTGGTCAGCGCCGAGCGCGCCACCTGCATGCCGGCGGTGAGGTGCTCGCCGAAGCGGATCTCGCCTCCGGCTCGGGGCGCGGCCTGGCCGCCGCCGGTTCCGGCCGCCGCCATCAGTCCTCCAGCACCAGCAGCGCCGAGGACGGGATGTACGCCGTCACGCGATCGCCGATCTCGAGGCCGAGCGGACCGAGGAGCGAGTTCATGACGTACGCCGTGAGCTTGCCGCCCGGCGTCGACAGGATGTAGTGGGTCTCGGAACCGATGTAGATCAGCTGCTCGACCGTACCCGGCACCTTGTTCGTTCCGGCCTCCCCCGGCGAGGCGATGGCGACCTTCTCCGGTCGCACCGCGAGGGTCACCTTCCGCCCCGGGGCCAGGTCCCCCTCGCGGCGGCCGACGTACATGGTGCCGTAGGGCGTGGAAACGCGCAGCTCGCCGCCGTCCTCGCCGCCGATCTCCCCCTCGAACAGGTTGCAGGAGCCGAGGAACTGGGAGACGAACCGGTTGCGCGGGCGCTCATAGAGCGCCTCGGCCTCGCCGAGCTGCTCGATCCGTCCGGCGCGCATGACGGCGATGCGGTCGGAGAGGACCAGCGCCTCCTCCTGGTCGTGGGTGACGAAGATGAAGGTGATGCCGACGGTGCGCTGCAGCGCCAGGAGCTCGACCTGCAGCTCCTTGCGCAGCTTGAGGTCGAGCGCGCCCAGCGGCTCGTCGAGCAGCAGCACCTTGGGCCGGTTGACGAGCGCCCGGGCGAGCGCGACGCGCTGCTTCTGACCGCCCGAGAGCTGCGCCGGCTTGCGGTCGGCGAAGGAGGCGATCTGCACCATCGCCAGCGCTTCATCGACCCGGGTGGCGATCTCCGGCCCGGGCACTTTCTTCATCTTCAGGCCGAAGGCGACGTTGTCGCGCACCGACAGGTGGGGAAAGAGGGCGTAGGACTGAAAGACGGTATTCACCGGGCGTTTGTGCGCGGGGATCTCGCGGGCATCGACGCCGCCGATCCGGATGGTGCCCTCGTCGGGCAGGTCGAGGCCGCCGATGATGCGCAGCAGGGTCGTCTTGCCGCAGCCGGAGGGTCCGAGGAGGGAGAAGAACTCGCCCTCGCGAATGGTCAGACTGACCTGGTCCAGAGCCTGGAACGTGGCGAACCGCCGCGAGACCCGATCGACCTCGACCGCCGTCGCCCGCGCCGCCGTCGCATCCCCCGCGGAGTTGCCGACCATGCCCGATCCCCTTGCCCGTTCTCGCGGGCAGGAGGCGCCCGCGCGGATCATCTGTCGTACTGGTGAGTGCGGCGGAATCGTACCACCGGCCGCGCGGCGGCGATCGCTCCGCGGGCGCCCTCGCGGCGGTGAAACTCCCGGCGGTCACGGTGCATCGCAGAAGTTGGCGCTCGTGCGCCGAGACGGAGGTACGCTTGCGAAATCTGTCGCCCCGAAGGCGCGCCGCCGCCCTTGTGTTCTTCCCCCTCTTCGCCTGCGCGCTGGCGCGACCTGCCGGGGCTGGCGAGGCGCCGACCGTCACCGGCTGGGTGCGTCTCTCGGGTGGCGCGATCGACAGCGACCCTTCCTTCCTCGCCGGCGCCTACGGCAAGCTGATCGACGGCGAGCAACCGGAGAGTCCGCGCGCCGACGCGCTGCTCGGCGAGCTGCGGCTGGCCATCGACTGGGAGCCCGCGCCGGGCTGGCGGCTGTTCGCCCACGGCGTCGCCCGCCGGGGGTCGGCCGACGACTCCGCGGTGTCGTCGGCCTCGGGTCTGCTCGAGGGCTTCGCCGAGCGCCGCTTCGGCTTCGGGGCCGGCCACGAGATCGCCGTGAAGCTCGGCCAGTTCTTCCTGCCGGCGTCGCGGGAGAACGTCGAAGAGCTGTGGACCTCGCCGTACACACTGACCCTTTCGGCGCTGAACTCCTGGGTCGCGGAGGAGATCCGTCCGATCGGCCTCGACCTCGCCTGGAGCCGGACCGACGTCCGCGAGCAGCGCTGGTCGCTGGCAGCTTCGCTCTTCGGCGGCAACGACACCGCCGGCACGCTCGTCGCGTGGCGCGGCTTCGCGCTCCACGACCGGCCGACGCCGACGGCCGAGTTCCTGCCGTTGCCGCCCCTCGCGGTTCTCGCGACGACCTTCGCCGGCCAGGACGAACGCGGCACCCGGCCGTTCTCCGGCGACCTCGATGGGCGGCTGGGCTACGCCGGGCGGGCGCGCTGGGACGCTCCCGGGCGCCGGGCCGTGGTGCAGGCGACCGCCTTCCTCAACCACGGCGATCGCGCGCTGCACGCCGGGCAGTACGCCTGGCGGACCGACTTCCGCTGGCTCTCGACCGAGGTCGAGCTCCCGGGCGGGCTGCGTCTGCTCGGCGAGTGGGGGACCGGCACGAGCGCCATGGGCTTCGCGCCCCCCGGACAGCGCTCGAGCTCGGTCGTCGACATCGGCTTCGACGTCCTCTACGCCATGCTCTCCTGGCAGCGCGGGGCGGTGCGCACCTCCCTGCGTTACGACGACTTCGTCGTCGAGGACCGTGACTCGACGCCGGGGGACGACAACAGCGAGGACGGCTCGGCCTGGACGCTGGCCGTGCTGGGGACGCTGGGCGAAAGCTTTCGGGTCGGCCTGGAGATGCTCTATCTCGAGGCCCGGCGCCCGCAGGCGCAGGCGAGCGGCACGGCCGGCCTCGGCGGCAACTCGTTCCGCGCCGAGCTGCGCTACTCCTTTTGAGGCCGGCGGTCAGAAGGCCGGGGAGCTGCGCCCCTCGCGACGGGCGGCGAGGGCGAACGGCACGACCGCGCAGGCGGTGACCGCGAGGCTCGCCAGCAGGCCGGTGGTGAGCCCGAGCCGGTCGCCGATCATGCCGGTCACCAGCGGGCCGGGACCGACGCCGAGAAGGTTCAGCACCAGCAGCGCGAAGGCGACGAAGGTCGAGCGGCCCTCCACCGGCGAGAGCTCCTGGAAGGCGGAGAACAGCGGCCCGAACCAGGTGGTCGTGCCGGCGGCGGTGAAGAACCAGCACACATAGAAGAGGGGCGTTCCCTGCGGCTGGGAGAAGAAGAGCCAGCCGAGGGGCACGAAGAAGGCCGTCATGGCGACGAGGCTCCACAGGCGCCCGGCGCGCCAGCGGCGCGCGCAGGCATCGCCGAAGGCGCCGCCGGCCAGATTGCCGAGGAAGCCGGCGGCGACGGCGACGATCCCGGCGCGGAAGGCAGCGTCGGCATAAGCGTAGCCCCGCTCCTGCACCAGCCAGGTGACGACGTGCAGCGCCGCGCCCGATCCGTAGCAGAGAAAGGAACCGCCGGCGAGCGCCAGCAGCAGCGAAGGCCGCTCCCGCAGCGACCGCCCGAGACCGCGCAGGAGCTCGCCGATCGCCGGTCGATGTCGCGCAGCCGGCTCGGCGGTCGCGTGGCGCAGGCGGCGCCGCTCCGGCTCGCGCAGGACGAGGAGCAGACCGGTGGCGAGGAGACCGAGAAGGCCGAGCGCCCAGAACGAGACGCGCCAGCCGAATCGCGGCGCGATCAGACTCGACGAAATCAACGCCAGCGCCATGCCGAGCGGGATGCCGGCGTAGTACACACCGATCGCCAGGCCCAGCCGGCGCGCTGGAAAGGCGTCGCCCAGCATCGAGAGCGCCGCCGGCGTGAGCGTCGCCTCGCCGATGCCGACGAAGATCCGCGGGATGGCGAGCTGCACGAAGCTGCGTGCCCAGCCCGAGAGCGCCGTCATCCCGCTCCACAGGGCGAGGCCGGCGGCGATCAGCGGGAAGCGGCGGTAGCGATCGGCCGCGATGCCGAGGAACAGACCGACCAGGGTGTAGAAGAAGACGAAGCCGAAGCCGGCGAGCAGGCCGATCTGGGCGCGGGTGAGACCGAGGTCGGCGATCAGCAGCGGCGCGAGGCTCGCGATGAGCATCCGGTCGACGAAGTTGAGGATGTTGAGCGCGGTGAGGAACAGAAGCAGCCCCCAGGCGGCGCGGGAGACCGGCGCGGAGGCGTCGTCGGGGGGGAGCGCGGGCATCGTCCGGATCCTCAGGCCTGCGGGTCGCGCGCGGCGAGAAAGCGCCGCAGGCGGGGAAAGAACAGATCGCGACGTTCGAGGTAGACCACGTGCCCGGCCTCGGGGATGAGCTCGTAGCGGCTGTTGGGGAAGATGCCGGCGAGCTTCGCCTGCGCCCACAGCGGAATGCACCGGTCCTGCTCCCCGGCGAGGATGAGCGTCGGAATCTTCACGGCGCGATATTCGTCGAGCCGCGATTCGAGTCCGGCGAAGAAGGGGTTCTGCGCCTCGGTGAGGCGCACCAGGCTGTGGATGCGGCCGATATAGCGCTCTTCGAAGCGCTGGCGCATGCCCTCGAACTGCTCCGGGTCGATCGTGCGCACGAACTGCTCGCCGAAGATCTTCTCGTACATGTACTGCGTGTAGAGCGGAAAGAGCTCCGGGCCGCCGGCATAGAAGCGCAGCGAGATCGCCTGGTAGAGCTCGAAGAGGCGCTCGTTGGAGAGCAGGATTCCGGAGACGGTGAGGGTATGGAGGCGCTCCTGGTAGAGGCGAGCGAACTCGAGCGCGACGAAGCCGCCGTAGGAGACGCCCATCGCATGCACGCGCGCGATTCCCACTGCGTCGAGAATCGCCAGGAGCTCGCCGGCGAGATGCGGCATCGTCACCGGCTCGTC
>CAZQTL010000130.1:0-11562 GCA_964595975.1 uncultured Thermoanaerobaculia bacterium
CGCTCCGGGCCCATGGGAGCCCTCGGTCCAGCCACCCCTCGCTACCGTCTGTCGTGATTCAGCCCACACTTCCTTCGAGCGACACCGACAGGAGCTTCTGCGCTTCGACCGCGAACTCCATCGGCAGCTCCTTGAAGACCTCTTTGCAGAAACCGTTGACGATCATCGAGACGGCGTCCTCGGTCTCGATGCCGCGGCTGTTGCAGTAGAAGATCTGGTCCTCGCCGATCTTGGAGGTCGAGGCTTCGTGCTCCATGCGGGCGGTCGGGTTCTGGACGTCGATGTACGGGAACGTATGCGCGCCGCACTTCTCGCCGATGAGCATCGAGTCGCACTGCGAGAAGTTCCTGGCGCCGTCGGCGCCGGCGAGGATCTTGACCTGTCCGCGGTAGGTGTTCTGGCCGTGGCCGGCGGAGATGCCCTTCGAGACGATCGTCGAGCGGGTGTTCTTGCCGATGTGGATCATCTTGGTGCCGGTATCGGCCTGCTGGTAGTTGTTGGTCACCGCGACGGAATAGAACTCGCCGATCGAGTGGTCGCCCTTGAGGATCACCGACGGGTACTTCCAGGTGATCGCCGATCCGGTCTCGACCTGGGTCCAGGAGATCTTCGACCGCGCTCCTTCGCACTTGCCACGCTTGGTGACGAAGTTGAAGATGCCGCCCTTGCCCTCCTTGTCGCCGGGGTACCAGTTCTGCACCGTCGAGTACTTGATCGAGGCGTCGGCGTGCGCCACCAGCTCGACCACGGCGGCGTGGAGCTGGTTCTCGTCGCGCATCGGCGCGGTGCAGCCCTCGAGATAGGAGACCGCAGCCCCCTCCTCCGCGACGATCAGCGTGCGCTCGAACTGCCCCGAGTTCCGGGCGTTGATGCGGAAGTAGGTCGAGAGCTCCATCGGGCACTTGACGCCCTTCGGCACGAACACGAAGGATCCGTCCGAGAAAACCGCGCTGTTCAGGGTGGCGAAGAAGTTGTCGGAGTAGGGCACGACCGAGCCGAGGTACTTCTGCACCAGCTCCGGGTGCTCCCGCACCGCTTCGGAGAAGGAGCAGAAGATGATTCCCATTTCGTGGAGCTTGGCCTTGAAGGTCGTCGCGACGGAGACCGAATCGAACACCGCGTCGACCGCGACGCCGGCGAGCGCCGCCCGCTCGTGCAGCGGAATGCCCAGCTTCTCGTAGGTCTTGAGCAGCTCGGGATCGACGTCGGCGAGCGTCTGCGGTCCGTCCTTCTTCGACTTGGGCGCGGCGTAGTAGATGATCGACTGGTAGTCGATCGCCGGGTAGTGGACGTTCTGCCAGGTCGGCTCCGTCATCGTCAGCCAGTGGCGATAGGCCTTGAGGCGCCACTCGAGCAGCCACTCCGGCTCCTGCTTGAAGGCCGAGATCTTGCGCACGGTCTCTTCGGAAAGGCCCGGCGGCAGGGTCTCCTGCTCGATGTCGGTGATGAAGCCGAACTTGTACTCCTGGGTCGCCAGCTGCTCGATCGTCTGGGTATCGGTCGTGGTCATCTCTTCTCCAACGTCAGTGCGATTCGATCCGGCTGCCCTGGGCCCGGCTCCCGGGGTCGAGGCGCGCCAGGGCCCCTGCCAGCCCGGGTCCCAACTGCGCCAATCTCGGCGCCGTTTCGCCGGCGAGCTCGGCGAGGGTCACCTCGGCCAGGGCATCGAAGACCGCCTTGTTGATGCGCTGCCAGGGTCCGCGCACGGTACAGAAGGGTTCGCGGTCACACTCCCCCGGCGATCCCTCGATACAGACCGTGAGCGCCACCGCCCCCTCCAGCGCCCGCAGAATCTCGGCGGCGTGAATCTCCGCCGCCGGCCTGGCCAGGGCATAGCCTCCCTTGACTCCGCGGTGCGACGCCAGCAAACCCTGCCGCACCAACAACTTGAGGATCTTGCTGACCATCGGCAGCGGGAGCTTGGTCTCCGCCGAGAGCTCGGGTGCGTTCATCGCCCTGCCCGGCTCTGCCGCGAGCCGAGTGAGCAGGACGAACCCGTAGTCGGTCTGCTTGGTCATCCGGATCATGGTGGGCGCCTCGGAGGAATCAGGACTCGGACAGTCCGGTTTCTCGGCAATGATACGGACTTGCGGCGGAAAGTCAACGGCGAGGCGCGTCTGGCCGGCGCCGGAGAGCGACCCGGCGGCCCGTCGCCGCCCCGCGCCTAAGAGCCCGGGGGCACGAAGGCGGCGCTGTCGGCGCCGTCGGCGGTCGCAGCGGGCTCGACGCCGTGCGCGGACTCCCCCGAGTCGAGCAGGATCGCCACCCAACCCCAGCTCGCGGAGCGCTCGAGCAGGATCTTGATGGTCACCGTGAGCGGCACGGAGAGGAGCATGCCCACCGGGCCCCAGAGCCAGCCCCAAAAAACCAGGGAGAGGAAGACCACCAGCGTCGACATGCCGAGCCGCTTGCCGAGCAGCGCCGGCTCCGCGAGGTTGCCGAGCAGCGTTCCGATCACCAGGTAGCCGAGACCGACGACGAACGCCTGGATCAGGTCGAACTGGATGAAGGCGAAGAGCATGGCGGGGGCTGCGGCGAGAGCGGCGCCGACATTGGGGATGAAGTGGCAGGCGAAGGCGACCAGGGCGCAGAGCACCGGGAAGTCGACGCCGAGCAGCCCCACCCAGAGCCCGACCGCGACGGCGATGAGCGCCGACATCAGGGTCTTGATCAGCAGGTAGCGCTGCAGCTCCTGCGAAACCGCGCCGAAGCGGGAGAGCGGCTCGCGCAGACGCTGCGGCAGGCGCTCGAGCTTGCGCGGGATGACGACCGCCTCGAAGAGGATGAAGATCAGGGTCAGCAGCACGATCATCGACTGCGAGAACAGGTGCAGCAGTCCTTTCACCGTGCCCCCGGCGAGCTCAGCCAGCGTGTCCGGCTGGCGCCACTTCACCGGCACCCAGTCGAGGATCGAGATTCCCTTGGCCTGCCACCATTCGACGGTGTACGAAAGGCGCGAGTCCAGCTGCTCGTAGTAGTGCGGGCCGACCTCGCGCAGCTCGCTGACCGAGCCGAGGAAGAGCAGGACGAAGAGCGCCGCGACGGTGGCGAGGAGCAGCATCGTCACCAGCACGGCGAGGAAGGCCGGCCAGCCCTTGCCGACCATCCAGCGCAGGAGGGGCAGGGTGAGGATGGCGAGGAACAGGGCGAAGGCGACCGGCACCAGCACCGGCGCGGCGAGCTTCAGCCCTGCGACCACCACCACGCCGGCGGCCAAGCCCATCATCGGCCCGAGGCTCGAGCGTTCGCGGAGCGACGGACTCGTCATCTTCTGAGTGTACAACTCCCGTCAGGAACCCGGAGGTAGCGCCATGCTCAGCGCCGGGCCCCACAGGGCGACGGCACCGAGCGCCAGCGCGAGGAGCGCGAGGCCGCCGGCGAGCCGCCGGAAGGGCAGCGGATCGGTCGACTCCCAGCGGAAGAGCAGCGAGTTGAGCACCAGCCCGATGGCGCCGAAGAGCAGCAGCACGGCGATCGGACCGGCGAGGGCCGCAGCGGGCAGCCCCTGGAGGATCACCCGCTGGAGGCCCTCGTTGAGGTAGGTGGCCGGCAGGAGCCTGCCCACCTTCTGCACCCAGGCCGGGAGCAGGTAGAACGGCATGGCGCTGCCGGAGAGGAACATCTGCGGAAAGACGATCAGGTTGGTGAGGGCCGGTGCGGAACGGGTGTCCCGCCCGATGCAACCGATGAACAGCCCGAGCGGCACGAAGGCGAGCTCTCCCGCGAGCAGCATCAGGAGGAGCGCGCCGAACGAACCCTGGAGCGGAAAGCGGAAGATCGCCTTGGCGAGGGCGAGCTGGAACAGGAGCGAGGCCGAGAGGTTGACCATCGCATGCACCATGTGGCCGGCGACGACCGCGCCAGCCGGCGTCGGCGTGACCCGCAGTCGTCGCAAGGCACCGCGCTCGCGCTCGGCGACCAGCCGCATCGAATAGCCGAAGAACGCCGAGGTGATGGTCGTCAGCGTCAGCAGGCCGGGCATCATGTAGGCGACCTTCTGCGGCTCGCCGCCGGCGAAGACGAAGGCGAAGACGAACAGGAACAGCTGCGGAAAGGCGAAGGTCCAGAAGAGCGCCGTGCGCGAGCGCGAGTTCTCGATCAGGTAGGACTTGGCCAGTGCCAGGGAGCTGCGAACGACGCTCATGCGCTCTTCTCCTCACCGTCGGCCCGGCCCTCGCCTTCGCCCATCCACTCGAGATAGACGTCTTCGAGCGTCGGTCGGCGCATCCGCAGGTCGACGAGCTTGCCGCCGCCGGCGCGCAGCTGATCACCCAGGGCGACGATGACCGCGCCCGGATCGGCGACCGAGAAGCGCAGGTGCCGTCCCTCGCTCCCCTGCGCGACGGCGCCGGCCGCCTCGAGCGGCGCGGCCTCGAACGGACCTTCGACCTCGATCCACAGCGTCGAAAGACCGGCGGCGCGTCCGATGAGCTCGAACGGCGAGCCGTCCGCCACCACCGTTCCGCGGCGCAGGAGGATCACCCGCTTGCAGAGCTTCTCGGCCTCCTCGATGTAGTGCGTGGTCAGGAGGACGGTCTTGCCCGCCGCCGCCAGACGCTCGACGATCGCGTGCACGCCGCGCCGCGCCACCGGATCGAGCGCCGCCGTCGGCTCGTCGAGAATCAGCAGCTCGGGATCGTGCAGCAGCGCCAGGGCGAGGGCCAGGCGCTGGCGCTCGCCGCCGGAGAGCGTGCGCACCAGCGCCCGCTCCTTGCCGGCGAGCTCGACCTGCTCGAGTACCGCCCTGGGCGCCAGCGTGCGTGGGTAGAGCGCGGCGTAGAGGCGCAGGACCTCTGAGATCCTGAGCTCCTGCGGCAGCGCGGTCGCCTGGAGCTGCACGCCGATGCGGAGTCGCAGCGCCTTCGCGTCGCGGCGCGGATCGAGACCGAAGACGGTCGCGCGCCCGGAGGTCGGCTCCCGGAGTCCTTCCAGAATCTCGACCAGCGTCGTCTTCCCGGCGCCGTTCGGCCCCAGCAGGCCCACCGTGCCGCCGCCGGCGATCGCCAGGTCGACTCCGGCCAGGGCGCGATGCCCTTCGTACTCCTTGACCAGCTTCTCGATCTCGATCAGCACTCCGGGCCTCTCCTCTTCATCCCAGCAGCTCCTTCAAACGCGCGTGCCCGGAGCGCGACACCGGAATCCGCGTGCCGTCGGCGAGGATCGCGATCCAGCTGTCCTTGGCATACAGCTCGAGGCGGGCGAGGCGCTCGATGTTGAGCAGATACGAGCGATGAACCCGCACGAACCGGGAGCCGTCGAGCTGGGATTCGAGCTCGCCCATCGTCTGCTGCTTGAGCAGGCGCTTGCCGGCCACCGCGAACGACAGATAGTCGTCCTTGGCCTCGACGAAGTCGATCTTGGCGAGTGGCAGGACGTGCACACGCCCCTCCTCGCGGATCAGGACGCGCTCGAGCGGCCTCCCCGGCGGACGCGCCGCCGCCGCGACCGCCAGGGCGGAGGGCCGCGCCTGCTCCTGCGCGAGCCGGGCCGCGGCGCGTTCGATCGCTTCGCCGAGACGCGCCGGTTCGACCGGCTTGAGCAGGTAGTCGACCGCATGGACGTCGAAGGCCTTGAGCGCGAACTCGTCGTAGGCCGTGACGAAGATCACCGCCACCTTCTCGCCGAGGAGCTCCATCACCTCGAACCCGGAGAGCTTGGGCATCTGAATGTCGAGAAAGAGCAGATCCGGCGCGAGCTCCTCGGCGAGCTTCACCGCGGCGAAGCCGTTGGCGGCCTCGCCGACGATCTCCACCTCCGGGTGCGCCGCCAGAAGCTCCCGCAGCACCGCCCGGGCGAGCTCCTCGTCGTCGACAATCAGGACGCGCATCGCACCGATCCTCTCACTCGCGGGCCGCCGCGCTCAGGCCGCCGCGACCGTCGGCAGCACGATGCGGACACGATAGCTCTCCGGCTCGGCTTCGACATCGACCCGGGCGCGATGTCCGAACAGCGCCTCGATGCGCGCCCGGACGTTGGCGAGACCGACACCCGCACCGCGCGAGGCCGGGCGGTCGGGGTCGCACGGATTCTCGACCACGAGCTCGAGATGCTCGCCGTTTCGCGTCGCGGCGATCGTCACCTCGCCCCCCTCCACCAGGTGCGCGATCCCGTGATGGACGGCGTTCTCGATCAGCGGCTGCAGCACGAGAGGCGGCACGGCGAAGGCCAGCGTCGCTTCGGCGATCTGGAAGCGGCAGCGCAGGCGCGCGCCGAAGCGGACCTCCTCGATGGCGAGGTAGGTCTCCGCGAGATAGATCTCCTCGGCGAGCGCGATCTGCTCCTTCTGGCCAAGTCCCAGGCTCTTCCTGAAGAATCCGGCCATCAGGTAGCACATCCTCCGCGCCGCAGGAGGGTCCGAGCCGATCAGCGCCGACACCGAGTTGAGGCTGTTGAACAGGAAGTGCGGGTCGAGCTGCGCCTTGAGCGACTTGAGCTCGGCTTCCCGGGCGTGGACTTCGCGCTCGAGCCCGCGGCGCTCGGCGGTCCGCGAGCGCTCGACCACGACGAAGAGGAAGTGCACCAGCGTCGCCAGGATGAAGAGGAAGACGCCGAGGACGAAGAAGAGCGGCAGCGCGACCGCGAACCGGGCCGGCAGATCGGGGAAGCCGGCCGCGCCGGCGAGCGCCGCCGCCCAGAGATGTCCCGCCGCGGTCCAGATCGCCGCCGAAGCGAGCGAGGCCAGGGTCAGCAGGAGGACGAGCTGCGGCGCGCCGGCCCGGCTCGAAGGCAGCTGGCGCACGGGGTACCAGACCGACAGGCACTGGAAGCCGTAGACCAGGGCGAGCGGCAGGCAGAGCGCGAGCGTGGCGCGGAAGCTCCCCGGCGCGACCGTCTGCACGAGCAGGGCGAGCAGGACGCCGAACATCGCCGCGACGCCGAGATAGGCGACCAGCCGCACGGGGCGCTCGATCATCGGATGCATCGCCGACCCGCTCAGTTCGAGACCTCGACTCCGCCCATGATGGCGAAGCCGCGGATGACCAGGGTGCCGTCGACCGCGCCCGCCTTGGGGCGCGTCTTGTCCTCGAAGCCGCCCATGAGCGGAATGACCTCTCCCCGCACCTGCCAGCTCTCGGGCACCTTGACCTCGATGCCGCCCCAGAACGCGAAGGTGTCGAGCACCGCCCCCTCGGGGGCCATCTTCGCCTGGCGCAGGTCGAGCGTCACGCCGCCCATGAAGGCGGCGAGGTCGCCGCCGCGGAAGGTCGAGGCGATGCCGCGGCGCTCGTTGCCGCTCATCACCGCGAAGGCGCGCACGTAACTCGCGGGGTCGTCCGGCCCGGGCGCGGTCGTCTGCGGCCGGACGAAGGTGCGGTAGACCAGCGAGCCACCGACCAGCAGCAGCACGGCGGGAAAGAAGAGCTGGAAGAAGTTGACATCGATGTAGTCGAGCTTCTCGGCCAGCATCCACCCGCCGCCGACGAGCCAGACCCAGCCCCAGATGCTCCCCTGGACGAGGACCGACACGCCGACCGCCAGCAGGACGGTGGGAAAGAAGAAGCGGTAGAGCGGGTCGGCTTCGATGAGATTGAGGTTGTCGAGCAGCAGGAGGCTGCCGAGGACGACGATCGCGAGACCCAGGATCAGGCGCGGCGAAAACCAGGCGACGGCGCCGCTCTCCGGCTGCGGCTCGCGCTCAGCCGACACGTTCGCCTCCCTGCGGGACGACGTCGCCCCCCGCCGGTCCGCCGCGTCGGCGCTCCCGGCGACCGCCGCACACCACCGGCTTGAGAACCACCGACAACCCGCCGGCGATGACGAAGATCGGCCAGGCGGTTCCCCAGGTGAGTCCACCGACGTTCCAGATGCTGATCCAGCCATAGAGCCCGGCGAGGATCAGCCAGAAGCCGCCGCCCCCGTCCCTGCCGCCGAAGAGCATCTTCGCGGTGCCCATGGCGATGAGCAGGAACGGCCAGTAGTTCCAGGCGCCATACGGGAGCTCCCAGCCCAGATTCACCGCCAGCAGTGTCGCGCCGACAGCGATGAGGAAGAGTCCCCAGATCAATCGATTCACCATCTCTCCGCCGAATCTGCCCATCCCGCTCTCCCCGGCGCCACCTCTTCCCGGCGCTCTGGAGTGAACTTACGTCGCGCCGCGAGCGCTGTCATCGTCCTGTCGGTGGACGGCGGCCCGCCGCCGGTGAGTTGCAGCGGACTCCGGCGCAGGCCACCGCGCCGTATCGGCTAGCATGCGGGAACTCGTGCTTGCGGATCCCACCCCTCCAGTCCGCCCTCCCCGGTCCCCCGACGGCGCTCTCGCCGGCGGCGGCAGACGCCTGCTGCTGGTCCGGCTGTCGGCGATCGGCGACATCGTCCACACGCTGCCGGTGGCGGCGGCGCTCGCGGAGGCCCGATACGACGTCGTCTGGGCCGTCCAGCCGGCCGGCCGGGCGCTGGTGGACGGGAATCCCGCGGTCGCCGCCTGCGTGGTGATTCCGCCGAGCACTCCCTTCCGTCCGGGGGCGATCTCGCGCGCCGTCGCCGCGCTTCGCGCGGCCAGGGTCGACACCGCGCTCGACCTCCAGGGCCTGTGGAAGTCCGGCTTCTGGGCGCGCGCGAGCGGCGCCGCGCGGCGCATCGGCTGGAGCGGCGCGGCGCGGCGCGAGCCCGCCTCCTCGCTGCTGCTCACCGAGCGCCACGTGCTGCCGGCCGGCGTCGTGCACGTCATCGACAAGAACCTCGCGCTGCTCGCTGCGCTGGGACTCGACGCCGTCGGCCGGCGGGACTTCCCGCTGCCGCCGTTCGAGCGCGAAGCGGCCCGGGTCGACCGCGAGCTCGCGGCGCTCGGCCTCGAGCGCCCGGTGGTCGTTCACCCCGGCGGCGGCTGGGCGTCGAAGCTGTGGCCGGCGGAGAGCTTCGGCGAGCTCGCCGCGCGCCTCGCCCGGCGCCGGATTCCGACGCTGGTCAGCTGGGGCCCGGGGGAAGAGGGCCTGGCCGAGCGCGTCGTCGCCTCCTCGGGCGGCACGGCGATCGCCTGCTTTCCGGCTTCGCTGCTCGAGTTCGCGGCGCGCGCGCGCCGGGCGCGCGCGCTGGTCGCCGCCGACACCGGGCCGCTGCACCTCGCCTGCGCGGTCGGCGCGCCTGCCGTCGCGCTCTTCGGGCCGACCGACCCGGCGCGCAACGGCCCGTGGAATCGCGCCGATCGCGTGCTCGCGCGACGTCCGCCCTGCTTTCCCTGCCACCGCCGCGACTGCGCGATCCATCGCGGCAGCCTCGGCGGAATCGCGGTCGCCGAAGTCGAGCAGGCGCTGCTCGAGCGCATCGGCCTGGCGGACGCGACGCGATGAGCGTTCCCGACACCGGTCGCCGCGCTTGAGCGAAGCGGCGCGAAGCCTCCTCCTGCGCCTCTTCGGCTACGCCGGCTTCCGCGGCGAGCAGGAGGCGATCGTCGACACCCTCGTCGCGGGGAGAAACGCCGTCGTCCTGCTGCCCACCGGCGGCGGCAAGTCCCTCTGCTACCAGATTCCGGCGATCCTGCGGCCCGGTACGGGCATCGTCGTCTCGCCGCTCATCGCCCTCATGCAGGATCAGGTCGCCGCCCTCGCCGAGCTCGGCATCGCCGCCGAGTTCCTCAACTCGAGCCTCGACGGCCGCGATCAGGCGCGCGTGGAGCGGCGCTTCCTGGCTGGCGAGCTCGATCTGCTCTATGTCGCGCCCGAGCGCCTCCTGACCGAACGCTTCCTCGACCTCCTCGGCCGCGTGCCGCTCGCCCTCTTCGCCATCGACGAGGCGCACTGCGTGGCGCAGTGGGGGCACGACTTCCGTCCCGAGTACCTGGGGCTCGCGACGCTCGCCGGGCGCTTTCCCGGTGTGCCGCGGATCGCCCTCACGGCGACCGCCGATGCGCCCACCCGCAGGGAGATCGTCGAGCGCCTCGAGCTCGGCGATGCGCGGCTCTTCGTCGCCAGCTTCGACCGGCCCAACATCCGCTACCGCGTCGTCGACAAGGACGACGGCGGACGCCGGCAGCTGCTCGCCTTTCTCGCCGAGGAGCACGCCGGCGACGCCGGCATCGTCTATCGCATCTCGCGCGCCAAGGTGGAAGCGACCGCCGCGCTCCTCGTCGAGAAGGGCTTCAAGGCGCTCGCCTACCACGCCGGCCTCGACGCCGACGTCCGCCGGCGCGTCCTGCGGCGCTTTCAGGAGGAGGAGGGCGTGGTCGTCGTCGCCACGGTCGCCTTCGGCATGGGCATCGACAAGCCGGACGTCCGCTTCGTCGCCCACATGGATTCGCCCAAGAGCCTCGAGGCCTATCACCAGGAGACCGGCCGCGCCGGACGCGACGGCCTGCCGGCCGATGCCTGGATGGCCTACGGTCTCGCCGACGTCGTCCAGCTGCGCGCCATGATCGAGCGCGGCGAGGCATCGCCGGAGAGGAAGTCGGTCGAGCGCCGGAAGCTCGACGCCCTGCTCGCCTACTGCGAGACCACGGCCTGCCGGCGCTCGGTGCTGCTGCGCTACTTCGGCGAGGAGCTCGATCCGGCGCATCCCGGGGGCGGCCGGTGCGGCAACTGCGACACCTGCCTCGAGCCGATCGCCACCTGGGACGCGACGATCGCGGCGCAGAAGGCGCTCTCGGCGGTCATCCGCACCGGTCAGCGCTTCGGCGCGCAGCACCTCGTGGACATCCTCACCGGCGAGCGCACCGAGAAAGTCGAGCGCTTCCGCCACGACCAGCTGCCGACCTTCGGCGTCGGCAGCGAGCTCGACCCGCGCCGCTGGCGCGGCGTCTTCCGGCAGCTCGTGGCGCGCGGCTTCCTGGTCACCGACAGCGAAGGGCACAACACCCTCGCCCTCACCGAGCGCGCAACGCCGGTGCTCAAGGGGGCCGAGCGCGTCGAGTTCCGCTTCGAGCAGGAGGGGGCGAAGAAGACGAAGAAGGTCCGCGCGGCCCAGGGTCGCAGATCGGCGGCTGCCGGCGGCGGCGCGGAGGGCGAGCTCTTCGAGCGCCTGCGGGCTTTGCGCATGGAGCTCGCCAGGGCCGCAGGGGTGCCGCCGTATGTCGTGTTTCACGACGCGACGCTGCGCGAGATGGCGCTCCTCCGACCGACCACTCTCGCCCACCTCGCCCAGCTCCCCGGCATCGGCGAGAAGAAGCTCGGCCGCTACGGCCCGCGCTTTCTCGAGCTCCTGCGCAGCGCCTCCGAAACGACCTAGTGGTTACGTCCCCTCGGCGTCGCGCAACTCCGGCGAGAGGTGGGAGCGGTCGCAGTACAGGGTGAGCTGGGCAGTCTTCGGCGTGAGGTCGAACTTCGTCACGGCGGCGACCGGCTGGGCGAGGCGTTCGCGGAAGAGGCGGACGTCGAGACCGAGGAGGGCGCAGGTGATGATCCGCAGCGTCGCCTTGTGCGAGACGACGAGGACGTTGCCCTCCGCGTGCCGGGTGCGGATCTGCTCGACGACGCGCATCGCCCGCGCTGCCACCGCGAAGGCGGTCTCACCGCCGGGCGTGCCGCGGCTGGCGACGTCGGCGGCCCAATAGGCGAACGCCTCCGGCCAGCGCTCGCGCGCCTCGTCGAGCTTCAGCCCTTCCCAGTCGCCGTAGGCGATCTCCGCCAGGCC
>CAZQTL010000131.1:0-10311 GCA_964595975.1 uncultured Thermoanaerobaculia bacterium
GGCGCCTTCGCCGCGCGCCTCGTCGGCCACCGTACCGCTCTCGCCGACGGCCCTCGGCCGCGATCACCGGCAGCGGGCGACCGCCTCGAGCGCCTCGCCCTCGCGCTCGCACTCGGGCTGGGCCTCCTGGGGCAGGCGCTCTTCCTCGCCGCGCTCGCCGGGCGGGGCGGCGGCGGGGCGCTGGCGGCGATCCTCGTGCTCACCCTGGTTCTCGGCCGGCGCGCCTTGCAGCAGGCGCGCCGGGACGCGGCCGCGGTGCTGGCGCGGGCAGGCTGGCATCGCCTGGCGCTCGGCGCCCTGGCGGCGGCCGCGGTCGTCGGGCCTGCCTGGCTGGCGCTCTATCCGCCGGTCGCCTGGGACGACGCGATCTACCACCTGCCGCTGGCCCGCAGCCTCGTCGAACACGGACGATACGTCTTCGTCGAGACCCTGCGCGTGCCGGTCTTTCCGCTGCTTGCCGAGACTCTCTTCGCTCCCGCGCTGCTGCTCGGCCGGGATTCGACGGCGCACGGCGTGGCGTTGGTCGCGACCTTCGGCACGGCGCTGCTGCTGCTCGCCTGGGCGCGCGCGCGTTGCGGTGCGCCGGCGAGGTCGGTCGCCGCGCTCGCCTGGATGCTGGCACCGGCTGTTATCTGGATCGGCCAGCCGATCGTCGTCTTCTACTCCGGCTCGGCCTACGTGGAGCCGCTGCTGGCGCTCTTCGCCACCGCGGCGGCGCTCGCCGTCGAACGTTGGCGAAGCTCCCGGGAGCCGCGCTGGCTGCTGGCCGCCGGCGTCTTCGCCGGCTGGGCGGCGGCGACCAAGTACCTCGGTCTCTACCTGGTTGCCGCGCTGGGTCTCACGATCCTCTGGGAGGCCGCGCGCGGCACCCGGCTGAGCGCCGCTCTGCGTTTCGCCGGCGCCGTGACGCTCGCCGCTGGTCCCTGGTACGCCCTCGTCTGGGTGCTCGCCGGCAATCCCATCTTTCCCTTCCTGCCGCAGCTCTTCGGCGCCAGCGAATGGAGCGGGATCACGGCGGTCGCGGGCAGTGGGGTGTCCGCCGACTGGCAACGCGGTGCGCTCGACCTGGTTCGCCTCGGCTGGGACCTGGTGGTGGCGCGCGCCCGCACCAACGCGCAGCCGCCGGCCTCGCCGTGGGTCATCGCGAGCCTTCCGCTGCTGCTCTTCGTCGGTGGGCGGCAGCGGTGGACGCGGCCCTGGGTGGCGATGATCGCCGGCTTCGCCTTCGCCTATCTCGCCCTGCCACGGGATGCGCGGTATTTCATGTTCCTCTCGCCGCTGCTGACCCTGCTGCTGGTGATCGCGTTGCGCGATCTGGTGGATGCCGCCACCGCGCGGTGGGGCGCCGGCGCCCGCTGGCGGACGAGGGCGGCGGTCGCCCTCGTCGTGCTCGGTGTCGCCACGGGTCCGGCCTATGCCCTCTGGCGCGTCTCCCTTCTCGGGCCGCCGCCGCTCGGCGCGACGGCGATCGACGACCACCTGGCTCGTCGCCTGCCGCTCTACCGCGCCCTCCTCTTCCGCCGCGCACAAGGACTCGATCACGTGCCGCTCTACGCCCTGCATGGCGAGAGACTGCATGCCTTCGGCGGCGCCGCCTTGCTGGGCGACTGGAGCGGACCGTACCGCTACGAGCTCGTTCTGCCGCTGCTCGACCGTCCGCCGGAGCTGGCCCGGGAGCTGCGGCAGCTCGGTGCCGGACAACTTCTGCTGCCGCGCGCCTTGCTGTCGCCCGAGGTGATCGCCGGCATTGCGGCCTCGCCGCCATTTCGCCAGCTCTATGCCGACGACGAGGGGGTGTTGCTCGCCCTGGCTCCCCCGGCCGGCGCATCGGGCGCCGGCGAGTAGGGCGCTAGCCGGCGAGCGTCTCGAGCAGGGCGCGGGCCACTGCGGCCGGCGAGAAGCGCCCGCGCCCGTGGGCGGCGATCTCGCGGGGATGGCGCAGCCCGGCGTCCCAGGCGGCGAGCTCGCCGGCGAGGGCATCGGCGAGCGCTGCCGGGGTGCGGCGCGCGGCGAGGCTGCCGAAGCGCCCGCCGGCGATCATCCCCTCGAGGTTGGGCATCGGCGCCGAGACCAGCGTCGCACCGAGCGCCAGCGCCTCGGTGGCGACGTGGGGACCGGTCTCCCAACGAGAAGAGAAGATCGCCGCGCGGCTCTCCGCCAGCGTCGCCGCGACCACCTCCGGCTCCTGGATGCCGGCGAGCTGCAGGCGGCTCTCGCGGCGCGCCAGGTCACCGAAGGCGGCCTCGGCGCCGGCGCCGAAGACCACCACTTCCGTGTCGCGGTGGCGGGCGAAAAAGAGCTCCAGCGCCGCGGCGAGCAGCGGCGCGTCTTTCTGCGGATCGCTCCAGCGGCCGATGGCGACGACGCGGTCGGTCTTGGTGCCGAGCGGCCGGGAGCAGAACTCCTCCGGCACCGCGAACGGCACTTCGCGCAGGCGGGCGACAAGCTCTCCAGCCAACTGCTGGCGCAGGAAGCGGGCGAAACAGGCGATCGCCGGAGCGCTGCCGAGCACGACCCGGTCGCAGGCGCGGGTGCTGGCGACGAACTCGAGCTCCTCGGGATCGCGGCGCAGCATGCTGGCGGCGAACCGCCGGCCGAAGTAGCGCAGCGCGCGCAGCCTGCCGGCAAGACTCTTCTCGTAGGCGCCGATCCTCAGCCACGAGATCCGCGGATGAGCGGCGAAGCCGACCTGGCCGTCGGAGTCGGCGATCGCCACCACGCGTGTGCCGGCAGCGCGGATGGCCGCGAGCATCGCCGACATGCGGTGCCAGGTGACGCCCACGGCCACATCGGCGCCGATGGCCCGCCAGGTTTCCACCTGCTCCAGGTCCTCGCGCCGCGCGACGAGCTGCATGCGGCCGCCGAAGGTGCCGGCGAGCTCGGCGGCGGTCACCAGGAACGACTCGTGGCCGAGCGCGCTCCAGCCGGCCAGATAGTTTTCGTGACGGAACGAGATGCGATCCAGCGCCACCGGACCGTTCCAGACGAGGGCGATCTTCATCGGCAGCGGTTCGGCGCGACTATTCCGCCGGCCTCTCGGCGATCTTGGCCGCCTGCCACTCCGCCTCCATCTCGTCGAGCGTCGCCTCGGCGACGGTCCGGCCAGTCGCGGCGAGGGCGGCCTCGATCGCCCCGAACCGGCGCCGGAACTTCAGATTGGCGGCGGCGAGCGCCCCCTCCGGATCGATCTCGAGGTGGCGGGCGAGATTGGCGACGGTGAACAGGAGGTCGCCGATCTCCTCGGTCTGCCGCTGGCGCCGTTCGCCCGGCGAGGCCGCCGGGGTCTCGGCGGACAGCAGCTCCTTGAGCTCGGCGATCTCCTCGTCGAGCTTGACGACGACTTCGGACGCTTCGCGCCAGTCGAATCCGACTCCCGCCGCCTTCTGCGTCAGGCGATAGGCGGCGACCAGGGAGGGCAGCGACGCGGCGGTCGCGCCATCGAGAAGCGAACGCCGCTCGCCGGCCTGCGAGCGCACCTTGCGCCGCTCCCAGGCCTCGCGGACCTCCTTGGCGGAGGCGAGGCGCTCGCCGCCGAAGACGTGCGGGTGACGGGCGATCATCTTGGCCTCGACGGCGTCGAGGGCGGCGCCGAGGGCGAAGCCGCCGCTCTCCTCGACGAGGCGGGCGATGAAGGCGACCTGGAAGAGCAGATCGCCGAGCTCGCCTGCGAGCTCGGCGCGATCCCCGCTGTCGAGGGCCGCCGCCGCCTCGTGCGCCTCCTCGAGGAGGTAAGCTCGCAGATCGGGCAGCGTCTGCTCGCGGTCCCAGGGGCAGCCGTCGGAGGCACGCAGCCGCGCGACCAGGGCGGTCAGGCGGGCGAGGTCGGTGGGCGTCGTGGCCGCGGGGGCGGGGGACTCGGGAGCGGGCTCGGGATCGGACATTTCCTCGGTGGTCGCCGTGGGTCAACCCGGGTGTGGAGTCGCCGGTTGCCGATGCGAAAGCGCGCTTGTTAGCATAGTCGAAAAGAAATCACTGCCCGTGGGCGACATCAAAGTCACAGATCGGCGCATGTTCACCCCGGATGGGCGGGTGCGCGAGGACTTCGCGGCCGAGCTCGAGTCCGCGCCGGCGGCGCCCGGGGAGGTCCACGCCGGAGAGCAGGAAGTCGCGGCCGAACGCCCCGCTGCGGTTCCTGTTGCGCCTCCCGAGGCGGCGCCCGCAGACGCAGCGGCTGCGCCTCGCCTCGAGCTGCCGGGCACTCCCGCCGGGCTCGGGCCGACCTTTCTCGATCTCGTCGGCGTTCTCACCGAACCGGTCCCCTTCTACCTCGGAGACGCGGCCCTGCCCGACGGGCAGACGATGGAAAACCTGGACGCGGCCCGCCTGCACATCGACCTGCTCGACGTGCTGCGCCAGCGCACGGCCGGAAATCTCACGGCCCAGGAGCAGGCTGTCCTCGAAGATCTGCTCTACCGGTTGCGGGTGCGCTATGTCCAGAAGCGCGGCTGATCGTCCCCGGCGCTGGCCGGGAGGCCGGCTGGGGGGCGTGCTCGCGTTCGTCGCGGCCTGCGCCTTCAGTTCCGTGCCGCTGGGCGCGCAGACCGGCGCCGGGCCGACGGCCAACTTCGAGCTCACCCGCGGCACGCAGCACTCCCTGCACCGGCTACAGGAGTCGTGGCTGCAGTGGGTGAGCAGCTTCTATCAGGACAATCCGGCGAAGGCCGAGGAGGCGCTGCGCGCGCTCAACACCAACGCGCGGCAGGTCGGCATGACGCGGCTGGTGGACTTCTCCCTCGGCGCGGCCGCTCTCGGTCTGCAGTCGGGGCGCGAAGGCAAGTACGAGCGCGCGCAATGGGCCCTCGCCGCCGCCGAGACGCTCGATCCCGGGCGGCCGGAGATCGCCTTCGCGCGCGCCACCCTGGAGCGCGAGCGCGGATCGTACCTGGCGGCGCTCGGGGCGACCGGCACCGGCTTCCGCCGGCTGCTGCGGTCGACCGAGCGCACGGTCTTCCTCGCCGACCTGCTGTTCTGGCTGCTCGCGGTCCTCTGGGTCGCGGCGGCGCTCTTCGTGCTCGTCGAGGTGGCGGCGAAAGGGAGTGCGGTGGTCGCCGATCTGCAGCACGCGCTGACGAAGCGGATGCCGGCGGCGAGCGCGACGCTCTGCGTCGGCCTGGCGATGCTCTGGCCGCTGGCGCTGCCTTCGGGCCCGCTCTGGCTGCTGCTCTACTGGTCGGCGCTGCTGTGGGGATACGAGAGCCGCAGCGAGCGCTGGGCCACCGTGGCCATCTGGGTGTTCGTCGGCTTCGCTCCGTGGCTCGCCGCTGCCGGGCAGCAGCGCGTCGCCGTGGGGCTCTCGCCGCCGATGCGGGCGCTGGCGAACTTCGCCGAAGGACGGCTCTACGGCGGTCTGTTCGGCGATCTGCAGGTCCTCAAGGCGGCCATCGGCAGCGATCCGGCGGTGATCGAGCTGATCGCCGACGTGAACCGGACGCTGGGCCAGTGGGACGAGGCCCGCCTGATCTACCGCAAGGTGCTGGAGAGCGAGCCGCAGAACGTTCCGGTGCTGCTGAATCTCGGCGCCTACCACTTCCGCAAGGCCGACTTCGCGGTGGCCAACGAGTACTTCCTGCGCGCCGCGAGCACCGTGCCGCCGCCCGCGGGCGCCTACTACGACCTCTCGCTGAGCTACTCCGAGACCTACCAGTTCGAGGAGTCGCGCAAGGCGCTGGCGCAGGCCAAAGAGATCGATGCCGAGCAAGTCGACCGCTGGATCCGCACCCCGAACGCAGACCGGGTGCTGACGTTCAACGGCGGGCTGGCGCGGCGCGAGGAGATCCGCCGCCGGTTGATCGACGCCTGGGCGGAGACGCCCTCCGGCGGAACCGTGGCGGGCAACGGCTTCGACGGCCTGGCTTCGCTCGCGGGGGTCGGCCTCGCTGCGGCGCTCGGTCTCGGTCTCTACCTGATGCGGCGCAAGCGCGGATTCGGGCAGCCGAGCTCCTGGCTCGCCTGGCGGTCGGATCCGTTCTCGCGTTGGCTGCGCGCCCTCTTCCCGGCCCTGTCGCAGGCGGAGCTCGGCGAAGGGGGCAAGGTCGTTCTGAGCGTGCTGGCGTTCGCGCTGGTGGCGATGCTGCCGCTCCTGTTCTCGATCGGCATCGTCGTGCCGCTGGCCGGCGGCCTGCCCGCGAGCCCCCCCTGGGTGCTCTTCGTGCTCGGACTTCTCCTCTACGTCGGGCTCTGCGTGCGCAACGAGCTCGGAGAAAGCGAGTAGGGGCGGCCGTGGCGCTCGAGGGCGATCTCAGAGTCTTCCGTCTGCCCGACATCCTGCAGATGATCGCGCAGCAGCAGAAGACCGGCATTCTGACCGTGCAAGGCGAGCAGGACATTCTCGCCGTCTCGTTCCTGCGCGGCGAGATCGTCGCCGCCGATGCGCTCAACCAGAACTTCGAGGAGGGACTGGGAGAGGTGCTGGCGAGTCAGGGGGTCGTGCGACCCGAGGATTTCGCGCGGGTCTCCGAGGGCCACAGGAGCTCGGGCCAGCGCCTGGCGGACTACCTCGTCGATCGCGGCATCCTGTCGCGGCATCAGCTGCTTGCGGCGCTGCGGCAGCAGACCTACCGCCTGCTGCTGCAGGTGCTGCGCTGGAGCGAAGGCGAGTTCAAGTTCTACTCCGGGGAGGAGGTCTCCTTCGAGGAGGGGATCCAGCCGATCTCGGTCGAGGAGCTGCTCATGCGGTCGATCGGCGACCTGCTGGGCGAAGGCACGCTCTCCGGCACGCTGCCGCACGGCTTCGTCGCCTACGAGCGGCTCCCCACCCGGCGCGTCCTCCGGCTCCTCGGGCGCGACGGCGATCTGCCGAGTGACGACCCGAACGAGTTCTGGATGACCGCCGACGAGGAGAGCATCCTCGGCCGGCTCGACGGTCACGCTTCGGCCACCGAGATCGCCGAAGCGAGCGGCCTCGGCGAGTACAAGACCCTGTACAGCCTGTTTCGCCTGCTGCAGGCGGGGCTGGTGCGGCCGCGTTCGGCCGTGGATCCGGCGAGCACCCGGGGCGAGAGCGCGCCGGAGGTCCCGGCGTCGACGCCGGCCGGACCGGCGCCGGCCGTGCGGCGTGCGGCGGCAGCCGATCGCATCGAGCTGCCGGTCGAATCGTCGAGCGCCTCGCGCGGGACGCTGGTCGGCCGTCTGCTCGGTGCCGGCTGCTTCGCCGGGCTGGTGGCCTGTCTGGTGCTGGCCGCGGGCAAGCCCTCGCTTCTCCTCTTCCCGTTTCCGTGGCTGCGCGGCGAACGGTCGACCTTCGAGCGCCAGGGGCGGGTCGCCCAGGCGCTGTGGATCGATCGCGCCGCCCGCACCCACTTCCTGCTCGAGGGGGAGTATCCCGCCCGGCTGGAGGAACTGGTCGAACGCCAGCTCCTGCCGCCGCGCGCGCTCGAGAGCCCCTCGGGGGGGAGCCTCGGCTATCGCGCCGAAGGGCTTTCCTACACCCTCGTTCCCCCGGGGCAGGACGCGGCGGAGGTCTCGCTGGCGGTCACGGAGACGATCTCGGGCGACTTCGCCGTCGACCCCGAGTTCTTCCGCGGCCTGCGCGAGGAGGAGGGGATTCCCCTGGTCCTCCTCGACTGACCCCCCTTCATCCGGGTTTTCTCCCTCCTGGCAGGGTTCGGGAATAAATCTAAGCGCAAGATTGTCAACTATTCTGTACGCAGGGTTGACTCTCTGCGACTTAGATTTAGAATTCACCCGACACAGGGAGGGTTGTCATGAGCAAAATCATCGGAATCGACCTGGGGACCACGAACAGCGTGGTCGCCATCATGGAGGGCGGCGAGTCCAAGGTCATCGCCAATGCCGAGGGCAGCCGCACCACGCCGTCGGTCGTCGGCTTCACCAAGAGCGGCGAGCGGCTCGTCGGACAGGTCGCCAAGCGCCAGTCGGTGACCAATCCGAAAAACACCGTCTTCTCGATCAAGCGCTTCATGGGGCGGCGCTTCGACGAGGTGAGCGACGAGATGAAGATGGTCCCCTACAAGGTCGAGCGGGCGGACAACGGCGACTGCCGGGTGTCGATCGACGGCAAGATGTTCTCGCCGCCGGAGATCTCCGCCATGATCCTGGGCAAGCTGAAGCAGGCGGCCGAGGACTACCTGGGCGAGAAGGTCACCGAGGCGGTCATCACCGTTCCCGCCTACTTCAACGACGCCCAGCGGCAGGCCACCAAGGATGCCGGCAAGATCGCCGGTCTCGACGTCAAGCGCCTGGTCAACGAGCCGACGGCCGCGGCGCTCGCCTACGGCCTGGACAAGAAGAAGGACCAGACGATCGCGGTCTACGATTTCGGCGGCGGTACCTTCGACATTTCGATCCTCGAAGTCGGTGACGGCGTGGTCGAGGTCAAGGCCACCAACGGCGATACCCACCTGGGCGGCGACAACATCGACCAGCGGGTGATCGAGTGGCTGCTCGAGGAGTTCAAGAAGCAGGAGGGAATCGACCTCGGCAAGGATCCGATGGCGATGCAGCGCCTGCGGGAGGCGGCAGAGAAGGCGAAGATCGAGCTCTCCTCGGCGATGGAGACCGAGGTGAATCTGCCCTTCATCACCGCCGACCAGAACGGCCCCAAGCACCTCAACCTGAAGCTCACCCGCGCCAAGCTCGAGCAGCTGGTCGAGGCGATCATCCGCCGGTCCGCGGGTCCGTGCCGCCAGGCGCTCAAGGACGCCGGCCTCGGCACCGGCGATATCCACGAGGTCGTGCTGGTCGGCGGACAGACGCGGATGCCCGCGATCCAGGCCCTGGTCAAGGAAGTCTTCGGTCGCGAGCCGTCGAAGGGCGTGAATCCGGACGAAGTGGTCGCGGTCGGAGCGGCGGTGCAGGGCGGCGTCCTCAAGGGCGACGTCAAGGACATGCTGCTCCTCGACGTGACGCCGCTTTCGCTCGGCATCGAGACGCTGGGCGGCGTGTTCACCAAGCTGATCGAGCGCAACACGACGATTCCGACGCGCAAGAGCGAGGTTTTCTCCACCGCCTCCGACAGCCAGACGCAGGTCGAGGTGCACGTGCTGCAGGGCGAGCGCGAGATGGCCGCCGGCAATCGCACGCTGGGACGATTCCAGCTGGTGGGGATCCCGCCGGCGCCGCGCGGCGTGCCGCAGATCGAGGTCACCTTCGACATCGACGCCAACGGCATCGTCAATGTCTCGGCGAAGGACCGCGGCACCGGCAAGGAGCAGAAGATCACCATCACCGCCTCCTCGGGTCTGGCCGAGGACGAGATCAAGAAGATGGTTTACGACGCCGAGGCGCACGCCGACGAGGACAAGCAGCGGCGCAAGGCGGTCGAGGCGCGCAATCGCATCGACGGCCTGATCTACTCGACGGAGAAGAACCTCGGCGAGCACAAGGACAAGCTCCAGCCCGCCGAGCTGGGTGAGCTCGAGTCGGCGCTCGCGGACGCCAGGAAGGCGATGGAGAGCGAGGACGGCAACGTCATCGAGGCGGCCGAGCAGCGTCTCACCCAGGCTTCGCACAAGCTGGCCGAGGCGATGTACAAGAACGCCGGCCCGGCCGCCGGAGGCCAGGAACCGGGCGCCGGCGCGCAGGCCGGACACGCTGCGGGCGGCGAAGACGTGATCGACGCCGAAGTCGTCGACGCGGAGTCGAAGTCCAACTGAAGCCGGTTCGGGCCGGGCGGGACGTCGAGTCCCTCCCGGCCCGTGGAGTCTCCGCGATGCCGCGCAAGAAGCCTGCCGAAGCGCCGCGCTACGTCATGATCTCGGTGGTTGCCGAGCAGTACGGCATTCATCCGCAGACCTTGCGTCTGTACGAACGAGAGGGGCTGATCGTGCCGGCGAGGAGCGCCGGCAACACCCGCCTCTACGACCAGCGGGCGATCGAACGCCTGGAGGCGATCCTGACCCTCACCCGCGAGCTCGGGGTCAACCTCGCGGGGGTGGAGGTGATCCTCAACCTGCGCGACAAGCTGGCGGCGCTCGAAACCGAGATGGCCCGGATCGCAGCCGAGCTGCGCCGCGAGGTGCGCTCGCGTCCGCCGGAGATCGACCGCGCCCGCGCCCTCGTGCCCGCCGCCCCGCGGGCCCTGGTGCGGCGTTAGTTCCTGGTCGGTGCCCGCGTTCCCCGGCCTGCGGTCGCCGGCGACGGTCGGCGGTCGGCCGCAGCGCGGGGAGCGCCACGCTGTTACGATCTCCTCCGTGGCGGAACCGATCGCGAAACCCGACTGCCCGCAGTGCGAGGGGCGCGGCTGGCTCGTCGTCGCCGACGGCGGCGCCGGCACCGCCCGGCCGTGTCCGTGCCGCAGGGAGATGCTCGTCCCCCGCCTGCTCGAAACCTCGGGCATTCCGCCGCGCTACA
>CAZQTL010000131.1:10411-11558 GCA_964595975.1 uncultured Thermoanaerobaculia bacterium
CTGACTTCCGCAAGGCGAGAGGCACCCGGACCGGCAAACTCGAGGCGAGCCGGTCGTGACGCCCGGCCGGTTGCCGGCGCTCGACGCCCTCGTCCGCGGCTTCGCCAACCTGCGCGCCAACCGCGAGCTCGTCCTGGTCCAGATCGCCTCGGGCGTCCTGCTGGCGGCGTCGATTCTCGTTCCGCTCCTGCTCTTCTTCGCCCGCCTGGGAATCCCGCTCTCGGTGTGGAACACCAAGGATCCCGAAGCGCTGGCAAAGGCGCTCGCCTCGGTCTCGCTCGACCTCGGCCAGCTGACTTCGATGCTGGGCCTCGGCCTGCTCGTGATGCTGGTCGTCGGCACACTGGTCTTCGTCCTCTACTGCTGGTTCCAGGCCGGGACGCTGGCCGTGCTGCTCGCCGGCGAGGCGCAGGCGCCGGTCGGCCGCCGGATGCCGGCGGAGGTCTTCCGCACCTTCACCTGGGCAGGATTCGTCGGCTGGGCGAGCCGCTACGGAATGCGGATCTTCTGGATCAACAACCTCTTCCTGATCTTCCTCACCCTCCTGCTCCTCGCGTTCACGCTGCCCATCGTGCTGGCATCGTGGTTCTCCGAGGACGGCGTCTCCGCGCTCGGCTGCGTCATGGGCTGCGGTCTGGCCCTGCCGCTCGGCTTCATCGCCGTCGTGCTCGTGCTCGCCATGATGGTGGCGCAGATCTGCGCCGTGGAGGAGGGGGCAACGACCTGGCGCGCGACCCGGCGGGCCTTCTCGATCACCGGCCATCGGCTGGGCGGTCTGCTCCTGCTCTATCTCCTGACGATCTGCGGGTCGCTCGCCGTGACGACGCTGTTCGGCGTCGCCGGATTCGTTCTCAAGCTGGCGCTCGCGCGCGCCGAGGCGCTGCTCGCCGTGCTCTCGGCCGGACTCGGCATCGTCGAGTTCGTCGTCAGCGTCGGCCTCACCCTGGCGATGACCGCGGCGATCGTGGCCATGGTGCGCGCCGAGATGCGGCTCGAGTCCGCCGCCACGCCGCCCGCCGCGTGAGGCGTCCGACGCGGCTCTTGCCCGCGGGCGCCGCCGGTCTCGCGCTGCTCGCGACCCTTCTGGTCGCCGTCTCCTGCGCCCAGGCGGGACGGCGGGCGGCCCTGCCGCCGGCAGACGCCCCGC
>CAZQTL010000132.1:0-11484 GCA_964595975.1 uncultured Thermoanaerobaculia bacterium
GTCCCGGCGGGTGGCGGGCGCATCTTCGGCGCTCCCGCGGGAGCCGCGCCGACGACTGGCGGCGGCGTCTCCGGCGGTTCCCGCCCGCCTGGCGCGGCTCCGCCGGCGGACGCCGGCGCCCGGTTCCCGGCCAACGTCATGCCGACGCCCCTGCGGCCTTACGCCTCCTCGGCCGGAGGCGGACGATGAGCCGCGCGTACGGTCTCTGGCGCCGCCGGATGTGGATCTGGCTGCCGCCCGCGCTGGCGCTCGCCGTGGCGACGCTCTATCTGGTTTCGCTCCAACGCGGCGTCCGGTCGCAGGGCGCCACTCTCGATGCCCGCTTGACCGTGGCTCAGCGCGATCACGAGCAGGCGCGCGAGGCGCTGGCGCGGCTCGAGAAGCTCGACGCCGCCGCGCAGGCGACGCGCGCGCAAATGGCGCGCTTCATGGAGGAGAAGTTCGCCACCGAGAGCGGCCGGTTCACCAGCCTGGTGCGCGAAATCAAGCAGCTGGCCGAGCACGCCGGTCTCGATCCGAAGGAGATCGGCTATCCCGAGGAGGCCCTGGCCGACCTGGGACTGATCCGGCGCTCCTTCGTCTTCAGCGTGCAGGGGAGCTACGCGAACCTGCGCGCCTTTCTCTATCTGCTCGAGCTGTCGCCGTCGTACGTCACCGTCGACGCGATCGAGGTGCGGGAGCTCGCGGGCTCGAGGGGCCTCGGGGTGGCCCTGCGGCTCTCGACCTTCTTCGCGGCCCCCGCCTCGGCGCCGACGGCCGCGGCGCCCGCGACCGGAGGCGCCTCGTGAAGCTCGCGCCGCGTGAACGCAAGCTCCTGCTGCTGCTGGGCGGCCTGGGAGCCCTCGCGGGGCTGCGCCTGCTGTGGGCGTTGCTCGCCCCTCCCGCCCTGCCGACGCTGAAGCCGGCGCCGTCCGCCGCGGCGCGCAGCGCCGGAGCGACGAGCGGGAAGTTCGGCCGGGGCACGAGAAAGTCCGCGGCCGAGCTGCCGCGGGAGATCGTCGAGCTCCAGCTCGCCGATCTTGCCACCCAGCCGCATGCCCTGTCGGTGGGACGCGACCCGTTCCGCTTCGGTCCTCTGCCGCCCCCGCCGCCCCCCCCGCCGCCCACCCGGGCGGAGCTCGAGGAGATGCGGCGGCAGGAGGAGGCGCGGCGCCTGGCGGCGGAGAACGCCGCGCGCGAGGCGATGATCCCGAAGCCGCCGCCGGTCACCGTGGTCTATCTCGGCAGCTTCGGGCCGGAGAAGCTGCGCATCGCGGTCTTCGCCGACGACAAGGGCGAGAATCTCTACAATGTACGCGTCGGCGAAATCGTCGAGGGGAAATTCATCGTCGACCGGATCGGCTACGAGTCGGTCGACATCAAGTTCGTCGGTTTTCCCGACGAGCCGGCGAAGCGCTTGCCGATCGGGGGCTAGTTTGGGTGGAGAACAGATCATGAGTCGAAGAGTTCGAGCGGCCGGAGCGCTGCTCTTCGTGGTGCTCTGGGGCGGAACCGCCGGGTGCACGACCTATCGCCTCGCGCACCAGGCTTCGCTCGCGGAGGAGAACGCCGACTGGGATGCCGCCGTCGAGCACTACCTCGAGCTCGTCGAGCGCCAGCCCTCGAACGTCCGCTTCAAGACGGCCCTGCTGCGCGCCCGCCTGAAGGCCTCGCAGGAGCACTTCAGCAAGGGCCAGCGCTTCCGCGCCGCCGGAGTCCTCGAGCGCGCCCTGGTGGAGTTCCAGGAGGCGGTCCAGCTCGACTCGACGAACCAGTACGCCCAGGTCGAGCTCGACCAGCTGCGCAGCGAGATGGCCAGGGCCGACCGCTCCGGCAGCCAGTTGTCGCTCGAGGAGCTCAAGAAGAAGACCCGCGACCAGCCGGCGCAGCCGCCGGTGCTCTCGCCGCGCTCGAAGGAGGCGATCTCGCTCGACTTTCCGAAGCCGGTGTCGATCTTCGACATCTACCGCGCGCTCGGCAAGGCGTTCGGGATCAACGTCCTCTTCGATCCTGCGCTCAAGGACCAGGATCTCGCCATCGAGCTGCGCGACGTCACGGCGCAGAATGCCCTCGAGACGCTGATGCGGGCGGCCGGGCACTTCTACAAGGTGGTCGACGAACACTCGATCATCATCGCCGCCGACAATCCCCAGAACCGCAAGAACTACGAAGACCTCGTCATCCAGACCTTCTTCCTCTCGAACGCCGAGACCAAGGACGTGCTGACGCTGCTCCGCAGCCTGATCGGCGCGAAGAACATCGCCACCAACGAGGAGCTGAACGCCATCACCATCCGCGACACCGCCGACAAGGTCAAGGTCGCGCAGCGGATGATCGAGGGCATCGACAAGTCGCGCTCCGAGGTCATCGTCGACGTCGAGCTGATCGAGGTCGACACCAACCGGATCCGCGAGCTCGGCGTCAGCCTGTCGCAGAACCAGATCACCCAGACGCTCGACATGGGCGAGGACGCCAAGGTCCATCTCTCCGACCTCAAGTACCTCAACCAGAGCAGCTGGATCCTGACCATCCCGTCGATCATCTACGACTTCGTCAAGACGAACGCCGACGCGCAGCTCCTCGCCAAGCCGCAGATCCGCATCAGCGAGGGCGAGAAGGGCAAGGTCCACATCGGCGACCGGGTGCCGATCCCGGTCACCAGCTTCAACTCGGCCCAGACCTCGGGCGGCAACATCATCCCGATCACCTCGTTCCAGTACCAGGACGTCGGCATCAAGATCGACATCGAGCCGCGCGTGCACCACAACAAGGAGGTCACGCTCAAGCTGCAGATCGAGGTCAGCCAGATCACCGGTTACCAGGACGGCGGCGGCGGGCAGAAGCAGCCGATCATCGGCACCCGCACCATCGAGTCGACGATCCGGCTGAAGGATGGGGAGACCAACTTCCTCGCCGGCCTGATCCGCACCGACGAGGTCCAGGGCGAAACCGGCATTCCGGGGCTCTCCGACATTCCGATCATCGGCCGGCTGTTCGGCAAGACGTCGAGCAACATCAAGCGCAGCGACGTCATGCTGACCCTGACGCCGCACATCATCCGCACGCCCGAGATCACCGAGGGCGACCTGATGCCGATCTGGGTCGGCACCGAGTCGAACATCTCGTTCCGCGGCGGCACGCCGCGGGTCGAGTCGGAGGCCGAAGGGCCGTTCGACGACGGCCAGTCGAACGCCGAGGCGGAGGAGAAGATCCGCGAGCAGGTGCAGCGCCTGCCGCGCGGCCTGCGCTCGGAGGGGGTGACCGGAGCCGGGCCGGCCGCGGCCGAGCCGTTCGGCGGCGGTGTGAATCTCGCTCCGGGTGGAGCGCCGTCGAATCCGTTCGCGAACCCGGAGAAGAAGCCGGAGCCGGTGGACGACGAGAAGCCGGACAACGGCTCGGCGAGCTTCCAGAATCCCGCCGGATCCGGGACGCCGCTCGATCTCATCGCCACCGCCGCGGCCGGCTCGACGGGCACCGGCAGTGCCCGCCTGCGGCTGCTGCCGAAGACGGTCGAAATCGCTCCTGGCGGCAGCTTCGAGATGGAGGTCGAGATCGCGACGACGGCGGCGGTGGCGCACGTGCCGATGACGCTCACCTGGGATCCCGCGCTGCTCGAGCTCGAGCGCGTCGTGGCGGGCGACTTCCTCGGCAACGGCAAGAACGCCGGCTTCACCAGCGACTCCTCCGTCCCCGGGACGCTCGTCCTCCAGGCCGATCGCGTCACGGGCGCCTCGGGCGTCGCCGGGCACGGCGCGCTGGCGCACGTGAGCTTCCGCGCCCTGGGCAACGGCATCGCCACCGTCGCGGTCGCCGCTTCGCACGTCGAGGACGCCGAGCTCTACGAGCTCGCCGCGGTCGCCGCCGCCCCGAGCGAGGTGGTGATCCGGACGCCGGACGACTCCGGCCTGACCGTGCTCGAGACCGTCGAGCCGGTCGGCCAGGATCCTGCGGACGCCGGGCCGGACGGGGGTTCATGAAATCGAGTCGCGGCTTCACCCTGACCGAGCTGCTGGTCGTCTGCGCCGTGCTGTCGATCCTCGCCGGGGTGACGTTCCCGACCGTCAAGTACACGCGCAAGCGGATGAAGGAGATCGAATTGCACGCTCAGTTGCGCGAGATGCGGGCGGCGATCGACGAGTTCAAGCGCTACAGCGACGCCGGCTTCCTGCCGATCGAGTTCGGTACCGACGGCTATCCCAAGGACCTCGAGACCCTGGTCGAGGGCGTCGATGTCGTCGGCCAGATCGACAAGAAGGCGCGCTTCCTGCGCCGGATCCCGATCGATCCGATGTTGGGCGAGGACAAGTGGGGCCTGCGCAGCTATCAGGACGACCCCGACGCGACGAGCTGGGGCGGAGAGAACGTCTACGATGTCTACTCGCTCTCCGAAGGCACGGGACTGAACGGGATCCCGTACTCGAAATGGTGACCCCCGGGAAACAGCGCGGCTTCACGCTGCTCGAGCTGATCATCGTCATCGCGATCATCGGCATCCTGGCGACGATCGCCATGCCGGCGCTGAAGGACATGCCGCGGCGGGCGAACGAGTCGGTGCTGAAGACCAACCTGCGTACGATCCGCGACCTGATCGACCAGTACTACGGCGACCAGGGGCACTATCCCGAGAGTCTCGACGTGCTGGTCGAGAAGGGCTACGTGCGGCAGGTTCCCTACGATCCGCTGACCAAGAGCTCCACCACCTGGAAGCTGGTCTTCGAGGAGCCCGATCCCTTGCTCGAACCGGCCGAGACCGACGTGCCCGAAGGGGGCGAGCCGGGGATCATCGACGTGCACTCCGGCTCGCCGCAGATCGCGCTCGATGGCACTCCCTATGCCGACTGGTAGGCCGCCGGCGCCGCGCTCCGGCCGCGCCGCGGCGAACGGCTACAGCCTGGTGATGGTGGTGATGCTCATCACCGTGATGAACATCGTCGTCGCCATCGCCCTGCCGCTGTGGAGCGGCATGATCCGGCGCGACAAGGAAGAGGAGCTGATCTCGCGCGGCCTGCAGTACGCCGAGGCGATCCGCGTCTTCCAGCGCCGCTTCGGGCGCCTGCCGGTGCAGCTCGACGAGCTCGTCAAGGTCGAGCCGCGCTCGATCCGCCGGTTGTGGGAGGACCCGATGACCGGCAAGGCGGACTGGATCCTCATCTTCGAAGGGGCGCCGCCGGGCGGGACCGGCGCGCCGGGTATCGACCCGACGACCGGCGAGCCTCTGCCGCCGCCGGGCGATCCGGGATCGCAGGACCCGCCGGGCACCGCCGACGGGGAGCCGCTGCCGCAGCCGGTCGGACCGATCCGTGGCGTTCGCAGCCGGGCGACCGGCGAGGCCTTTCATGTCTTCTTCGACCAGTCGGACTACGGCAGCTGGGAATTCCGCTCCGACATCTTCAACCGCTTCCGCGTCGCGCCGTCGGAGAACGGCATCCCGCGCAACTCGGCGCTCTGGCTGGGGCGGCCTTTCCGCTACACCGTCCCCGGCGGCCCGCAGACGCCCGGAGTGCCGATGACGCCGCCGGGGGGCTCCGGTCTGCCGCAGGTCGGCAAGCCCAGGCTGCGATCGCAGGCCGACAACTCCGAGAAGTCGCCGAACGCCAAGGACTGATGGTGGATTCCGCCCCGCTCGTCCGCGTCCGCCGCTGGCCGCACGCCGGCGATCTGCCGCTGCCGGAGCCGGCCACCGCCGGCAGCGCCGGCGCCGACCTGCGCGCGGCCGTCGCCGCGGAGCTCGTCCTTGCGCCGGGGGGACGCGCGCTGGTGCCGACCGGATTCAGTGTCGAGATCCCCGCCGGCTGGGAAGGGCAGGTGCGGCCGCGCAGCGGTCTCGCGGCCCGTTACGGCGTGACGCTGGTCAACTCCCCCGGCACGATCGACAGCGACTATCGCGGCGAGGTGCAGGTGCTGCTGATCAACCTCGGCACCGAGCCGTTCGTCGTGCGCCGCGGCGAGCGCATCGCGCAGCTGGTGGTCGCGCCCGCTCCGCGGGTGCGCTTCGCCGAGGTCGACGATCTCCCGCCGAGCCCCCGGGGCGCCGGCGGCTTCGGCTCCACCGGCCGCGGCTGAGAGGCGCCGGCGCCGCCAGGGCGTCGCGCTAGCGCTCCGGCGGTTCCGCTTCGGGCCGGGCCACCAGGCCGAGCAGCAGATCCTGCACCAGCGTGCGCAGCTCCAGCGTGTACTCGGTGACGTCGCGCAGGCGGTCTTCGATCTGCTCGAGGCTGGCGCGCCCCGGTCCGGCGCCGCGCGCACGCAGACGATAGGAGAGCCGGTCGTCGAGCGACTCCAGGCGATCGTGCACATCTTTGAGGCGTTTCGGGTCCATACCCCTACCTCGCTGTCATGGCGCTTCGAGAGCGAGCACGTAGTCGACGAGCAGCTCGACGTCGCCGCGCTCGAGTTTGTGGGCGAATCCCGGCATCGAGCCGTACCCCTGGGTGATGCGCAGGTAGATCGGGCCACGCGCCCGCCGCCGGACGAGCTGCGAGCGCGACAGGTCGGAGTTCGGCGACAGGGAGAGCGCGCGCGGGTCGCCCCGGCCATCGGCGCCGTGGCAGCGCGTGCAGTGCTCGTCGTAGAGCTCGGCGGCGGACTTGCCCGAGGTCGGCGAGCCGCAGCCGGCGAGCGCCAGCGCGACTGCGACGGCCGCCGCTCCGGCGCCGCAGCGGAGCCCGGAGGCGCCGCGCGGCCGCGACCAGCGCGGCCGGCCAGCGCTCACTCCGAGGTCTCCCCGCGCAGCTTGCGCAGGTAGCCGAGCAGGGCGCTCATCTCCTCGCGGGTGAGCTCGGGGCGCGCCGGCATCTGGCCGAAGACTCCTTCGCGGATGGTCGTTTCGATGGAGCCGTCGTCGCCGTAGGTCTTCCAGCTGTTGTCGGTGAGATCGGCCCAGTCGTTGCTCATGTAGCGCACCGTATTGCCGCGCCCGTCGATGCCGTGACAGGAGGAACAGAGCTTGCGGTAGATGCGCTCCCCCGGATCCTTGGGCTCGAACATGTCGCAGCCCGAAGTCGCGAGAGCGACGACGGCGCAGATCGCCGGCACGGCGCGGCGGGCGAAGCGGGCAGAACGGGTGAGTCTCATCGCTTCACTCCCTGGGTCGCCGGTGCACCAGCATCGCCGTCGCCTGGTCGCGCGGCCGGATGACGATCTCGTCGATGTCGACATGGGACGGCAGGCTCGCCACCCAGCGCACCGCCTCGGCGATGTCCTCGGCCACGAGCGGCGTCATTCCTTCGTAGACCTTCTTCGCGCGCTCGCGGTCGCCGTCGAAGCGGACCAGCGCGAATTCGGTCTCGGCGAGTCCGGGGAGAATCTCGGTGACCCGCACCGGCTGGCCGAGGAGCTCGAGCCGCAGCGTCCGGGTGAGGGCGTGCGCGGCGTGTTTCGAGGCGGTGTAGCCGCCGCCGCCGGGATAGGTCTCGACGCCGGCGATCGAGCCCAGGTTGACCACCAGGCCGTCACCCGAGGCGAGGAGCTTCGGCAGCAGGGCGCGCGTCATCCGCAGCACGCCGAGCACGTTGAGCTCGAACATGGCGCGCCACTTGTCGTCGATCGAGCCGGCGAGACTCTCCGCCCCGAAGGCGTTGCCGGCGTTGTTGACCAGCACGTCCACCCGGTCCAGCGTGGCGCAGAAGGCGGCCACGCTCTCGTCGTCGGTGACGTCGAGGGCGTGATACCGCGCCCCGAGGGGCCCGGCGACCGCCGCGAGACGCTCCACCCGTCGAGCTCCGAGGACGACCGAATAGCCCGCGCCCGCAAGGGCCTTCGCCGTCGCCGCTCCGAAGCCGGAGCTCGCTCCCGTCACCACCGCCACGCGCCCGCGATTGTCGCCGCTCATCGGGCGCAAAGTGTACTCGAAGGCCCGCGCCATCGCGGTGAACCGCTTCGCTCTAGACCTGCGCCGACGGGCAGAGGTCGGCGAGGAAGCAGCTGCCGCAGAGGGGTTTGCGGGCGTTGCAGATCCTTCTGCCGTGGTCGATGAGGAGGTGGGAGAGGAGGGTCCAGTCGGCGCGCGGAAAGAGGGGCATGAGGTCCTGTTCGATCTTCACCGGATCGGTGGCGCGGCTGAGGCCCAGGCGGCCGGCGAGGCGGCCGACGTGGGTATCGACGACGACGCCTTCATTCAGGCCGAAGGCGTTGCCGAGGACGACGTTGGCGGTCTTCCGGCCGACCCCTGGGAGCCTCACGAGCTCCTCCATCGTGCGCGGCACTTCGCCGCCGTGGCGCTCGACGAGCGCCCGGCCCAGGCCCTGGAGCGACTTCGCCTTGTTGCGGAAGAAGCCGGTGGACTGGATGAACGCCTCGAGATTCTCGAGCGGAATCTGCGCGTAGTGGGCTGCGGTGGGGCAGGCCGCGAACAGCGCCGGCGTCACCAGGTTGACCCGCACGTCGGTGCACTGCGCCGACAGGACCGTGGCGACCACGAGCTCGAGCGCGTTGCGATGGTCGAGCGCGCAGTGCGCGTCCGGGTAGGCGGCCTTGAGCCGCGCCAGGATCTCGCCGGCGCGCGCCGCGCGCTCGGCGGCCGACTCGCGCGGGCGCTTGCTCCGCGGTGTCGCCCCCGGCTGTGACGTCCGGGCCAGGGCTACTCCTTGTCGAACAGCGCCCGCAGGACGAAGTTGTAGCAGGCGAGGAAGAGCCCGCCCGCCATTGCCCAGAGGAAACTGTCGACGCGGAAGCCGGCGAGGAAGAAGTCGACCAGCCAGACCATCAGGCCGTTGATGACCAGGAAGAAGAGGCCGAGGGTCAGGACGACGAACGGCAGCGAGAGGATCGTGACGATCGGCTTGACCAGGAGATTCACCGCGCCGAGAACGCAGCCGGCGAGCAGCAGGTAGAGCAGCCCGCCGTCGTAGTGAATCCCGGGCAGGAACCGGGCTGCTGCCCAGAGTCCGAGGCCGTTGAGCGCGATGCGGGCGAGAAGTCTCATCGTTCGTCTCCGGAGGGAAGAGGGCTGCCCTGGGTCTCGAGCACCAGTCGCCACGCCTGCTCGGCGACCCGGCGATCGTTGGCGTGCGAGAGCCTGGCGATCGCCTCGGACCACGGGAACCAGCGCGCGGCGACGACTTCGCGCGGCTCGAAATCGGCCTCGCTGCCGCTCTCGTAGGCGAGCAGGAAGTAGTCGACGTGCTTCTTGATCCGGCGCCGGCCGCGCTCGAGGAAGGTGTAGTCGACGCCGGAGAGCGGCGCCACGATCGAGCCGGTGACCCCGGTCTCCTCGCGCACCTCGCGCACCGCCGCCTCGGCCGGGAGCTCGCCCTCTTCGAGATGGCCTTTGGGTAGCTGCCAGCGCCGGCCGCCGGCGGTGGCGATCAGCAGGACCTCGTCGCCGCGCACCACCAGGCCGCCGGCGGAGTGCTGCTCGGAGACCGGCGTGGACTCGACGGGCGTCTTCACGGGCTCAACCGATCGCAGCGCCAGGCGCCGTCGTGGAGCTCGAAGCGCCGGCGCTCGTGCAGGCGGCTCTTCTTGCCCTGCCAGAACTCGATCGCATGCGGCCGCAGCAGGTAGCCGCCCCAGTGCGGCGGCCGCGGAATGTCGCGGCCGAGGTAGCGCGTTTCGGTCGCAATCACCCGGCGCAGCAGGGCGAAACGCGAGTCGAGCGGCTGGCTCTGGAAGGAGGCCCAGGCGCCGAGCTGCGATCCCCGCGGGCGGGTGGCGAAGTAGGCGTCGGACTCTGCCGCGCCCAGACGTTCGATCGCTCCTTCGGCGCGCACCTGCATCTCGAGCCAGGCCCAGTGCCAGCAGAGCGCGGCGCGCGGATTCTCCGTCAGCTCGCGGCCCTTGCGGCTCTCGTAGTTGGTGAAGAACTGGAAGCCTCGGGAGTCCACGCCCTTGAGCAGCACCATGCGGGCGCTGGGCGCGCCGGAGGCGTCGGCGGTGGCGAGCGCCATGGCCGTCGGGTCGGTCGGAGCGTCCTGGGAGATCCGGGCGAACAGGGTCTGGAACTCCGCGATCGGATCGAGCGCTCCCATCAGTTGGCCGGGCTCCCGGGCTCACTGGCGGTCCAGGCCGGCAGCGTCGACGGATCGACACCGACCGAGGAGACGGCCGCCTCCCACACCGCTTCGGTCGTCTCGCCGAAGACGAGGTCGGGATCGACCGGCGCGATCAGCCAGTCATTGCGCAGGATCTCGCTCACCAGCTGCCCCTCGCCCCAGCCGGCGTAGCCGAGGAAGAGGCGGAAACGGTGCGGCGGGCGGCCGGCGAGGACGGCGAGCTCGCCGATGTGCTGGGTCAGATGAATGCCGGGGAAGACCTCGGTGGCGGCCTCGAGCGGCGGCAGCTCATCGCCCGCGCCGGAGTAGAGGACGGTGCCGACCTGCGGCTGCACCGGCCCGCCGAACTGGGCCAGGTCCCCCTGGTCGCCGCCCCAGGGGAGCTTCAGATCGGTGAGGATCTCCGCTACCTTGAGCTCGGTCCGCCGGTTGACGATGAAACCGAAGCTGCCTTCCGGCTCGTGGGCGAGCAGCAGGATGACGCTCTTGCGAAAGAACGGGTCGGCCACCTGGGGCATGGCGAGCAGGAGGAGCGGCGGGGCGAGCGCAGACGGCGAAGGCACCGGGAGATTCTATCCGCTCCGACCTGGGCCGGTTCGGCCGTCCCTTCCTCAGCGGCGGCGTCCGACCGCATCCAGAACGAGATCCACCAGGCTGCCGAGCAGGTCGAGCCACTGTGCGTCGGCCGGCTTCTCGGCGACGACCTCGCGGATCTCCTGCTTGGCGGCCGCCTCGCGCCTGGCCGCCTCCTTGCGCTCCTCGGCGTGGCGCTCTTCGGCGCGCGACAGGCCGCCGCCCCGGATCCAGGCGAGGACGCCGTCGAGCTCTTCGGCGTCGAACCACAGCCCGTGGGTGCCGCAGACGTCGAGCACGACGCCGGAGCTGCCGGCGAAGGCCCGCCGGACCATGAGCTTGTGGCAGACCGGGCAGGGACGGTAGGCGACCTTCTCCGGCGGCCGCGGGCGGGGGGACTCCGGCCGGCCGGCCACGGCCAGCGATTCCGGCACGACCTCGCGGCGGGCGCGCTCCTGCAGCGCGTCGAAGGTCGGATGTCCGAGCCAGACCCCGGCGCAACTGCCGCATTCGAGCATCGCCAGGGCGGTCGCGGCCTCGGGAATCCGGCGGCTGGAGAGGCGGCGCTCGGGCTTGCAGGAGGGGCAGGAGAACTCGCTGCGGCCGCCGGCGACCGCCTCCGGAGCGATGCGGGTGCCGCAGCTGTGGCAGAAGCGCTGGCGGTCGCCGATCCGCGAAGCGCAGACCGGGCAGAGCGTGTTGCGCTCGCTCTCGCCGAGAACGAAAGGGGCCTCGCAGAAGGTGCAGTCGACGGCGCCGGCCGCGCGCGGCGCGCCGCAGGAGGCGCAGCGCACGACCGGTGCCTCCTGCGCCGCGCTGTCCGGCACCCTGAGGACCGCGCCGCAGAGGCAGCGAAAACGCTCGCCGGGGGCCATCTCGCCGGCGTCGAACTGCTTGAAGCAGCTCTCGCAGCGCACCAGGCGCCGGAAGTGCGGCGGGG
>CAZQTL010000133.1:0-11479 GCA_964595975.1 uncultured Thermoanaerobaculia bacterium
GGACCGACCCTCTTCACCGTCGGAGACATACGACGACAATACCAAGGCGCCGGCCAGCGCCCGCGACATGCCCCCGGGGTCTAGAATGCCCCCATGCCGCCGTCACCGTCCGATCGCATCTTGTCCGGGGAGCTCGAGGGGGCGGAGGCTTCGGTCGAGCAGACGCTGCGCCCGCGGCAGTTGACGGAGTATGTCGGGCAGGACCGGATCGTCGAGAACCTGAAGGTGTTCATCCGCGCGGCGCGCGAGCGCGGCGAGCCGCTCGATCACGTGCTGCTCTTCGGCCCGCCCGGACTCGGCAAGACGACCCTGGCGCACATTCTGGCGAAGGAGATGGACGCTCCGCTGCGCACCACCGCCGGGCCGGTGCTCGAGCGCGCCGGGGATCTGGCGGCGATCCTCACCAACCTGCAGCCCGGGGACGTTCTCTTCGTGGACGAGATCCACCGCCTCGGGCCGGCGGTCGAGGAGATCCTCTATCCCGCCCTCGAGGACTTCAAGCTCGACCTCGTCATCGGCCAGGGGCCGGCGGCGCGCATCGTCCAGATCGACCTGCCACGCTTCACCCTGGTCGGCGCCACCACTCGAGCGGGGCTCATTTCTTCACCCCTGCGGGCGAGGTTCGGCATCGTCCACCGGCTCGATTTCTATCCGCCGGAGCAGCTGGCGCGGATCGCCAAGCGCTCGGCCGAGCTCCTGGGGATCGCCTCCGACGCCGCCGGCCTCGACGAGCTCGCGCGCCGGAGCCGCGGCACGCCGCGCATCGCCAACCGGCTGCTGCGCCGGGTGCGCGACTTCGCGCAGGTCGATGGCCACGCGCCGGGGATCGACCTGGCGATGGCGAAGAAGGCGCTCGCCCTGCTCGAGGTCGACGACTTCGGCTTCGACGAGCTCGACCGCCGCATCCTCTCGGTGCTGATCGAGGTCTACGCCGGCGGCCCGGCAGGGATTCAGGCGATCGCCGCCGCGGTGGGCGAGGACCGCGGCACGATCGAGGACCTCTACGAGCCGTACCTCCTGCAGGAGGGCTTCCTGCAGCGCACCCCGCGCGGCCGCGTCGCCACCCAGCGCGCCTACCAGCATCTCGGCTACCCACCCCCGGCCGCGCCGTATTCGCCGAGCGGCACGCTGTTCGATCCCGAGTAGCCATGCGCGCGCGGACGGCCAGGAAGCTCGGCCCCGTTCTCGCGCTGTTCGTCATCTCGTTCTCCTCCGGCTCGGCGGCGCTCCGCGCGGACGACCTGCAGCCGCATCTCTGGCGGGACTTCGCCCCCGGCGAGAACGGCCAGGCCGACAGCGATCCGCGCAATCTGGTGCAGTTGCCGGAGGGCACCTGGTTCACGGCCCGGTCCCGGGAATTCGGGCTCGAGGCCTGGGTGATTCCGACGGGAAGTGAGGTGCCCCAGCTCCTGGCCGATCTCTGCCCGGGGGCGTGCAACGCCGACCCCTACGGTTTCGCCGCCTCCGGAGAGTTTCTGCTCTTCGCTACCGGCGAGCAGTTCGCCCCGCCGGGCACATCCCCCGCGCCACGCGCCGTCTGGGTCACCGCCGGCTCGCTCGCTACGACGACCCGCCTCTTCGACATCCCCGAAGGCAACCAACCGACTGAATTCTGGCGCTATCCCGGCGACCCCGCAGCGTTGCCCCTCGACGACGGCGCGGTCCTCTTCCTCATGGACAAGGGCCCGGACTCGACGGAGCTCTGGCGATCCGATGGCACCGTCGCCGGAACCTATTCTTTGACGAGTCTCCCTGTCGGCAATTTCGCAGGAATTTCTCTGCGTGGCACAGGAAGCCATCGACTCCTCATCGTCGGCGGTCTCCCCGACGGCATGTCGGAGGTCTGGCGCACCGACGGAACTCGCACCGGAACGCGGCGCTTGGCAGGCTTTCCGCTCGACATTCGTCGCGTCAGCCCGGGAATTCCTGCCTATGTCCTCGGGAACAGGCCCGGAGACCTGTTCCACTACGAACTCTGGAGCGTCGATGCCACGGGCCACTGCGAACGTCTCTTCGAGAACGACGAAGACCTCTACCTGGCCGGCCAGGGCGCCGTCCAGGTCGGTTCCCACGCCTACTTCTCCGTGGTGGAAGACGGCGTCGGCACGCAGCTCTGGTGGACGGACGGTACGGCGAGGGGGACCGTGTTGCGGTCCGCCGAGGGCGTCCCGATCCTCGATCCCCGAACGAGCGCCGTGGTCGGCGACGATCTCTTCTATGTGGACTCCCTGGGCGAGAGTTTCGTCGTCCGCGAGCTGCACCTCGCGGGATCGGGCCCCCCCGAAACCGTCGACGTCGCCTGCGCCCGTGAATGCACCGGCTCCTACGCCTACTTCGTGCGTGCCCTCGGGACGGCGCTCGTCTACCCGATTCGCGACGAGGCGCACGGAGTGGAGCTCGCGACGCGCGACGCGCTGACGGGGGAACGGACTGTCTTCGACCTCTGTCCCGGCAGCTGCAGCTCCGCTCCGGGCCGGATTCGCGATCTCGAAGGACGGTTCCTGTTCTTCGCCTGGTCCGAGGAGTACGAGCTGCAGCTCTACTCGTTTTCGCCGCCCTCCCGGGTCGTTCGCCTGACGGACCTCCCGCTCGCCGACGGACTCACCTACTACCCCGAGGACATTCCCCTGCTCGAGTTGCCCGATCGGCTCTATTTCGCCGCGTCGGTCGGCATGTCGGGCGTGGAGCTCTGCTCGGCGGCGCTCGACGGTTCGCATTCCACGGTGGTTGCCGATCTCGCCCACGAGCCCTGGAGCTCGTGGGCAAGTGTCGCGGCGGTGGTTGCAGGGGGGATGTTCGTCACCGCAACGCCGCCCGCCAGCGGTTACGCCGACCTCTTCTGGTCCGACGGGACGCCGGAGGGCACCCGACCGGTGCCGCAGGACGAGGTGGCGGGAGGCTGTTTTGTCGGGTACTCCTCGCCCTACCTCGACTTTCCACGTCTCGGAGAGAGATCGATCTACTGGACGCGAAGCTACGTCTTCGGCGGTGGCTTCGACATCTGCCTCGCCGATCCGCAGTCGATTCGACGCATCGTCGGCGCCCTTTCGAGCACAGTCTTCGCACGCGACGCGGAGCTCTTCTGGACGACGGACAGCGATCTCTGGGCATTCGACGAGCGAATCTCCGTCTCCCGCCCACTCTTCACTCTGCCGGCGGAGCTCGCCTCCGCAAAGCTCTCGCTTGCCGACGATCGGTGGCTCTACTTCGTCGCCACGACGGAGAGCCTCTCCCAGCTCTGGCGCATCTCCCGCACCGGGGACCGGTTGTCACCTCTCGCCGCGCTACCGCCCCAATCGACAGCCAACTTCGCGCGCGGCGCGCAGCTCGGCGCGCGGACACTCTTCTTCCTCGCCACCCCAGAGCTCGTCGAGCTCTGGGCGACGAACGGCACCGCGGGCGGCACGGGGAGAATCGGAGTGTGGCCTTCCGCCGCTGGTTACCTCGACGCTCTCGCCCTCGTGGCGTATCGCGATCGACTCTACTTTCTCCTCGCCTCCGGCGCCGCTGGCGAGACCGAGCTCTGGAGCACCGACGGCACGCCCGCAGGGACCGGGATCGCGGTGCGGCTGCCGGCAGGCCGATCCGGCTATTCCCAATCCGCGCGCGCGACGCCGCTCGGCCTCTATTTCCTCGCCGGGCGCGACGAGCTCCCCACCGAGCTCTGGCGCAGCGACGGGACGCAGGCAGGGACGTTCGCGCTCTACCCTCCGGCGGAGGGAGTCAGCGGTCAGGGTGCGATCGAGTTCACCTTCTTTCGCGACCGGATTCTGTTTTCCGCCACCGACGAAGAGGCGGGCGCCGAGCTCTGGCAGACCTACGGCACTCGCGGCTCGACGTCACGCGCGGCGGACCTGCGCCCGGGCGCGGCGGGCTCCGGACCGGGTGGCTTCGCGGTGCTCGGCGATCGACTCTTCTTCTCCCTTGACGACGGCGTGAGCGGTCTCGAGCTCTGGTCGGCCGACGCGCCGGACACATTTCCGTGCCCGGCCGCAACCGATCTCGCCTGCACGGGAGATGGGCGCTTGCGCTGGTTCACTGGCTGGCGGGATTTCGCCGGCCGTCAAGGCGTGGGCCAGGCGAGCGCGGCGATTCCGGGCGCGGCGGCGTTCTGGTTCTTCGCGCCGGAGAACCTCGAGCTCGTCGGCAAGACCTTCGACGGCAGCGCCGTCAACGGCTTCTCCTGGACCTACCTTGCCGCACTGTCGAATCTCGAGACGTCGCTGACGCTCTTCGACGTCGCGACTAGCGCGCACGCCGACTACGCCAGCCCACTCGGACGGTTCACGAGCCTGGGCGACGTCCGTTCGCTCCCCGCCACCGGGACGACCGGGCTCGAGTCCGCAAACGCGTCATGGCTGCCGGCGCCCCGCCGGACTTTTGCCGACGCGCCGGGCGGCTGCGCCCCCTCCTCGACACGCCTCTGCCTCGCCGACGGACGCTTCGCCGTCGAGGTCGCCTGGCGCGACTTCACCGGCCGCTCGGGTGCCGGCGCAGCACGCGAGCTCACCGGCGACACCGGCTCGTTCTGGTTCTTCTCGGCGGACAATCCCGAGCTGGTGGTGAAGATCCTCGACGCCGGCGGGAGCAACGGCCACTTCTGGGTCTTCGCCGGAGCGCTGGGGAATCTCGCGCTGGACCTGACCGTGAGCGATACATTGACCGGCGAGCGTCGCACCTACTCCACCTCCCTCGGCCAGTTCATGAGCTTCGGCGACCTCACCTCCTTCCCCGAGTAGCCGCCTGCGCGGGCGGGAGTCGCTCCGGGGCTGCACCTTAGAATGCCGGGGTGCGCCGTGCCGTGCTGATCTGGAACCCCCGTGCCGGGCAGCGGCGGGCGCGGCGCGCGTTGCCGGAGGTCCGGCGCATCCTCGAGAGCGGCTTCGAGCTCGCGCTCGAGCCGACCACCGACCCCGAGCACGGCCGCGAGGTCGGTCGCCGGGCGGTCGCCGAGCGGCTCGACGCCCTGTTCGTCCTCGGCGGCGACGGCTCGCTGCGCGTCGCGGCGAGCGTCCTCGCCGGCAGCGGCGTCGCTCTCGGGGCGTTGCCCGGCGGCACGACCAACGTCGTCGCCGGGGCGCTCGGGCTGCCGGCCGACCCCGTCGCGGCGGCGCGCGCCCTGCTCACCGCCGAGCCCACCCTGCTCGACCTCGGACAGTCGAACGGCGAGCCGTTCCTGATGCAGCTCTCCGGCGGGCTCGACGCCCAGGTCATGGCGCACGTCGACCTGCGAACCAAGAAGTGGCTCGGCAAGGGGGCGGTGGCGATCGCCGGGTTGCGCGAGTGGTTCCGCTACCGCTTCCCGCGCTTCACCTTCGAAATCGACGGTGAGACCGCCCGCACCATCGAAGCGACCGGTTTCGTCGTCGCCAACCTGCCGCAGTACGCCGGACAGTTCACCATCGTTCCCGGGGCCTCCGCCTTCGACCGAAGGCTCGACCTCCTGCTGTTTCACGGCCGCCGGCGCCGCGATGCCGTCGGCTTCGCTTTCGACCTCGCCCGCGGCCGGCACCTTGCGCGGCGCGATGTCGAGGTGCGGTCGTTCCGTGAACTGCGCCTCGTTTCGCCCGCCGCACTGCAGCTCCAGGCCGACGGCGACGCCTTCGTCGCCGCGGCGCCTCTCACCGTCACGCTCGCGCCGGAGCGGCTCCAGATTCTCGCCCCGCGCAGCTGAGTTCCCTCTTCCGGAGATTCCATGGCCGCTCTCGATTCCGTCTTCTCCCCCAGGACCGTCGCCGTCGTCGGCGCCTCGCGCTCGCGCGACTCGATCGGCTGGTCGATCGTCCACAACATGGTCGAGGCGCAGTTCACCGGCGCGATCTACCCCGTCAACCCGAAGGCGCAGGCGATCCACTCGCTCAAGTGCTACGCCAGCCTGGCGGAGATTCCGGACGCCATCGACCTCGCGGTCGTCACCGTGCCGCGAGCCTTCGTCCAGGGCGTCGTCGAGGAGGCGATCGCCCTCGGCGTGCGCGCCTTCGTCGTCATCACCGCCGGCTACGGCGAGACCGGCGAGGAGGGGCGCGCGCTCGAGGCGAAGCTGCGCGCCACGGTGCGCGCCGCCGGGGTGCGGATGATCGGGCCCAACTGCATGGGGGTGATCAACACCGACGCCGCGGTGTCGCTCAACGCGACGTTCGCTCCGACGCCGGCGTCGGCCGGCTCGATCGGCTTCGTCAGCCAGTCGGGGGCCCTCGGCGTCGCCATCCTCAACGTCGCTGCGCAGCTCGGGATCGGCCTCACCCAGTTCGTCTCGATGGGCAACAAGGCCGACGTCTCCGGCAACGATCTCGTCGAATACTGGGAGAACGATCCGGCGACCAAGGTGATGTGCATGTACCTCGAGTCGTTCGGCAACCCGCGCCGCTTCACCGAGATCGCGAAGCGGGTGACGCGCAAGAAGCCGATCCTCATCGTCAAGTCCGGCCGCACCGCCGAGGGGGCGCGCGCCGCTTCGAGCCACACCGGCGCGATGGCCGGCACCGACGTCACCGTCTCGGCCTTCCTCGACCAGTGCGGGGTGCTCCGCGCCGACACCATCGATGAGCTGTTCGACGTCGCCCGCGCCCTCGACCGCTGCCCGCTGCCTGCGGGTCCGCGAGTCGCGATCGTCACCAACGCCGGCGGGCCGGGGATCATGGCGACCGACGCCTGCGTCAACCTCGAGCTCGAGATGGCCGAGCTTCAGGCGGCGACCCGCGCCCACCTCGCGAGCTTCCTGCCGGCCGCGGCGTCGCTGGGGAATCCCGTGGACATGATCGCCTCGGCGACCGCCGAGCAGTACGAGCGCACCGTCGCCGCGGTGCTCGCCGACCCGGGGGTGGACGCGGCGATCGTCGTCAACGTCACGCCGCTGCTCGGCGACCCGCGCGACGTCCTCGAGGCTGCGGCGCGCGCCGCGCGGGCGACCGCCGGCGGCGGCAAGCCCGTCCTGGCGGTGATGATGGCGGTCGAGTCGTTCTACGAGGGGCTGAAAGGCGCCGACGGCCTGCCGCCGGTCTATCGCTTCCCGGAGTCGGCGGCGCGGGCGCTGGCGCAGCTGGTGCGCTACGGCGAGTGGCGCCGGCGCCCCGAGCACGAGGCCGCGCCGAGCTTCGACTTCGACCGCGCGGCGATTGCGGCCGCTCTCGCGCAGCCCGGCGAGGACGGCTACCTTGCCGCCGGCGACGCCTTCCGCCTGCTCGAGACCCTGGACATTCCGGTCGCCCGCTGGGCGGTCGCGGCGGACCGCGCGGCGGCACTCGCCGCGGCGCGGAAGATCGGCTTTCCCGTGGTGGTGAAGGCGATCTCTCCCGGCCTGGTGCACAAGAGCGAAGCGAAGGCGATCGAGCTCGACCTCGCCAACGAGAACGAGGTCGCCCGCGCCTGCGACGCCCTGTCGCACCGCTTCGCCGCGGCGGGTCTCGCCATCTCGGGCTTCTTCGTTCAGGAAATGGCGCAGAGCGGGCACGAGACGATCTTCGGCGTGTCGACGGATCCGCGCTTCGGCCCCGTGCTGATGTTCGGCCTCGGCGGCAGGTACGTCGAGGTCTTCCGCGACGTCGTCTTCGGGGTCACGCCGCTCGCCCCCTCCGAAGCGCGGGAGATGGTGCGGCGGATCCGCGGCGTCAAGCTCCTCGAAGGGGTGCGCGGCGATGCGCCGTCCGACATCGCCCTGCTCGAGGCGGTGCTGCTGAAGCTCGCCTGGCTCGTCCAGAACTTCCCCGACATCGTCGAGCTCGACATCAACCCCTTCCTGGCGGCAGCGGTCCCCGCCGCCGGCGAGCCGGCGGCCTCGAAGGCGGTCGACGTGCGCATCCGGGTGCGCCTGGCCGGGTAAGGCGGGCGCACCCTCCTCGCGCCGGACTGTCCTCTTCCCCCTCCGGATGACGGAAAGGGAGCGGAGGGAAGGTCATGTTCCGACACTCGCAGCAAACGGTCCCTCGACCGGCCGCTGTCGTTCTCTGGCTCGGCGCCGCAGTGGCGCTCGCCACTTCCGCACTTGCGGCCGACGGCGCCCTGGACCCCGACTGGGGGGGCGACGGCATCTCCGACGGAGTCTGGGAATCGAACCCGCGCTCGGCGGCCGTGTCGTCCGCCAACCAGGTCCTGATCAGCGGCCGCATGGACCAGGCGACCACCGCGGACTTCGAGTACTGGGTGAACCTCAGCTCGGGCTCCTCCACCTGGTACGCCTGCTCCCTGTTCGCCCCGCTCCTCGACAACTTCGACACCCGCAAGATCCTTCTGGACTCCGCCGGAAACCTCCTCTTCGCCGGCACGGCCACGGTCTTCGGCAGCGAGACGGTCGAACGCGCCTTCGTCGCCCGGATCCAGCCGCCGCTCGCCTGCGCCCTCGACACCACCTTCTCGGGTGCCGGTTGGGAGTACTTCGACGACGCCCCGTACTGCGACACGGAGGACTGCCGCCTCGTCGACATCGAGGAGTCGGCGGACGCAACGACGCGCTACATCGCGCTCCTCGAAGCGGTCCAGAACGTGCTCATCTCCGACTACTACCTCGTCGGCCTCACCGCCAGCGGCGGTCTCGATCCGAACTTCGGCAGCGGCGGCTTCGCTCCCGTCACGGCGGGGAATCTGGGCCTCCTCGCCGGCGGCGGCGCGACCCTCGTCGTCGATGCGTCGAACCGGCCGTATGTCCTGCACTCCTTCTACGACCCGAACGCGAACTTCGACCTCGACACCGCTCTTACCCGCTTCCAGTCCGACGGCGACCTCGACACGAGCTTCGGGACCGCCGGATCGCGGTTCTTCGCCAGCCTCGATTCGGAGGACACGGTCGCGCGCGCGCTCGCGATCGGCAGCGACGGCCGGATCGGTCTCGCCTGGCGCTCGATCGATGGGAACAGCTCGACGGTGATGGCCTACGAGCCGGTCTCGGGCGCGACTGCCGGAAGCGTCGTCGCCGCGCGGGAGATTCGCGCGCTCGCCTTCGACGGCCTCGGCCGCCTGCTCTCGGCGAGCGACGTCCTCGGCGGCGACGGTCTCGAGATCGGCCGGCGCATCGTCGTCTTCAACTCGACGCTCAGTCCCGACCCCGCCTTCGGCGTCGCCGGCGTGCGCTTCGTCGACATCGACAACGGCGGTGGCAACACCGAGACGCCGGTCGATCTGCAGCTTCCGGCCGGACAGCCGATGGTCCTGGCCGAAACCGATTCGGAAGCGGGGGGCAAGGAGGCGGTGCTCGTCCGGCTCGAGAACAGCCTGATCTTCGCCGACGGCTTCGAGTGGGGTGGGCGCCGCTTCTGGAACTAGAGAGTCCGCCGGCTGCGGATGAGCGCATCGCCGCGATGACACTCTCCGCTCGGATACGCCCGGAGTCCCCCTCCTCCCGGGCGAATGGCAGATCGGGCAGCACCCCTTCGGCCTCGTTGCGTCCGTTCTTGAGGCGAAGCGATGCAACGTCCCTACGGACGGAGCGGCGCCCAGCGAGTGAGATCCGGAGCTTCAGAGTCGAGCGCGACCGATGCTAGGCTCTCGCTCAGCGTCCAGGCTTTCTGAAGGTGACCATGCTGCCGTGTCGGACTTTCTTGAGCGTCGCTTTCGACGGCTCCGTATTCGCGAGCACGCTCGTGGGGTCCAGCGTTACCCCGTGATTCGAGAACTCGGCGCAGCCTAGCCTGCTCACTGGGTTCGACAGACTCTGCGGTCGGAGGTTCATGAATGAAGGCGAGGCGCACCCACCGCCGAAGTTGCACAATCGCGACGATTCTGACCGCCTGCTCGACCGTCGCGTTCGCGGTCGACGGTGTACCCGATCCGACGTTCGGCGGCGGCGACGGGTTCTCGAACTTCGAGTTCTTTCCGGCGAGCCCGAAAGCCGAGTTGGGCTACGGTGTCGCGGCCTCACCCGGTGGCAAGCTCGTGGTGGTGGGGAGTCTCGAGTGGAGCGTCAGCGACCTGGACTTCGGAATTGCTCGCTTGTTGCCCGATGGCTCGCTCGACGCGGGCTATGGCGTTCTGGGGACCCAGACCGCTTTCTTCGATCCCCTTCCGAGCACCAGCCTCGACATCGCCAGAGGCGTCGCCGTCGATAGCCTGGGGCGCGCGTGGGTCGTCGGCTCCACGACGCTCGCTCCCGGCGGAGGCGGACTCGATCTCGCCTTCGTCCGCCTCACCCCCGAAGGAGCCGTAGAAAGCGGCTCTCATTGGACGGTCGATTCCGGGGGTACAACCGACTCCGTTGGGGAGGACATCCTCCTGGCGTCGGACAGCCGCGCTTTCATAGCGGGCAGGTGGGGCGACGTTCCATCCCTCTTTCGCCTCGACGAAGATGGGAGCTCGATTCAGGGGAGCGTCTACCTCCCCCTCGGCTACTCCTCTGGCGCTCTCAATGCGATTGCGATGCAGCCCGATGGGAAGCTCCTCGCCGCTGGCTGGGCGCTCTACGGCTCGGCGCCCTTTGACGCCGATCTGCTGGTCATCCGGGTCGACCAGAACCTCCAACTCGATACCTCCTTCGGATTCAACGGAAAGGTCACTTTCAACTCGAGCCATCTGAACTACGGCGAGTACGGCTCGGACGTCGCGGCCCTTCCCGACGGCCGGATCGTGGCCGGTCTGACGACCGTCAACACGGGCGTGAGTGCGTTTGCTTCGCTGCTGGCTCTGACAAGTAGCGGCGCTCCGAGCCCTGCTTTCGACCATAACTTTCCGAGCGCTTTCCTTCTCGACGCTTTGGGAGGGATGGGAACGCTCGGAGCTCAAGCCAGCCCGTCCCTCGCGCCGCTTTCTGATGGCACCCTGCTCGTCGGCGCCTCCGTGGCACCCAGCGGCAATGAACTCTGGCGCTTCCGGAGGCTCCGGCCGCGCATTGTCTCTCCGCAGTTCCTGGAGACCGATCCGACCTTCGGAAACGCCGGCAACTCCGATGTCGCGAGCTTCGGGCTCCAGGGTCTTGCCCTCGAAGCCGGGCGGACTGTCGCCGTGGGCTTCTACCCGGACGTCACCGACGATTTTGCCGTTGTCCGCTTGACCGCCAGCCTGATCTTCCGCGACGGGTTCGAGTCCACATCGACCTTCCAGTGGTCGGCTGTGACGCCCTAGGACGAGGGCGCTCGCTCCCTGGGGCCCCCTGGAGAGGCGGGGACTGTCCCCAACTACCTTGAGAGCGCTGCGAAAACCTTTTCGGCGAGGAGCTTGCCGGAGTCGCCGTCCTCCCAGGCGACGGGAAGGTCGGGCAGCACTCCTTCGGCCTCGTTGCGGCCGTCCTTGCGGTAGCGGATGCAGTCGGGGGCGCGCACGGTGAGACCGGTCGCCGGCAGCTCGAGCGTCACGCCGCCGTCGGTGTAGCCGCAGCCGACGCCGAGCGTCGTCGCACCGGCGATCCTCGCCGCTCCGGCGTCCTGCAGGCTCGCCGCGAAGTCTTCCGAGGCCGAGGCGGTCCAGCGATTGGTGAGCACCACGAGCTCGCCCGTCCAGTCTGCCGGGCGCACGGGCTTGGCGGCTGCCGCGGACGGCTAGCGCGCTTCGAGCGCCG
>CAZQTL010000134.1:0-8659 GCA_964595975.1 uncultured Thermoanaerobaculia bacterium
GGAGTGAGCCGATGGCGAAGACCAAGACCACGCGTTACGACGTCGCCGAGCATCTGCGGACGCCCGAGGAGATGGCGGCCTATCTGGAGGCCTGCCTCGAGGAAGCGCGTGGAGACGCGGCCTTCATCGCCAAGGCGCTCGGCAACATCGCGCGCGCGAAGGGCATGGCACAGGTCGCGCGCGACGCAGGGCTTTCGCGAGAGAGCCTCTACAAGGCCCTCTCGGGCGAACGCAGTCCCGGGTTCGACACGATTCTCAAAGTCGTCGAGGCGCTCGGCCTCGAACTCCATGCCGAGGCGAAAGGCGGTTGAGTCCGATCCACAGCCGCGCTTCCCGGCGTCCGAGTGCGGACAGCCTGCACGGACCCGACCGTCGGGGCGCGTCCGCAACTCGCGCATCGCTGGCGGATCGGCACGCTGAAGTGCGACAGGGTTCGCGTCCTTCGCGAGTCCGGGTGCTGGCCCCGCTCATCGCCGTCGTCGTCGCCGCCGTCGTCGTCGGTGTCGCCGGCGAGGCCGAAGGCCAGGGCAACGCGCGCGACACCGCTCGTCCGGTCAAGACCTCCGGACTCCTGGTGCCCACCCGCGACGGCCGGCTGTTGGCCGCGAGCGCGGCGCGCATCGACCGCAAGGCCGGCGTGATCGACAAGGCGGGCTCCTTCGCGGTCGGGCTCGGCGGCAGCGCGCCCGACTACCAGAGCGCCGCGCTGGGCCTCGTCCGCCTGACCCCGCGCGGAACGCTCGATGCGGGCTTCGGCGGCAACGGCGCGGTGGTGACACCGCTCGCCCCGCCCGACAACCGCGACTCGGTCGCGGTTACCGCGCTGCTCGAGGATGCGAGCGGACGGGCGATCGTCGTCGGCTGGCGCACCCAGTCGACCGCGCTCGACGCGAACTTCAAGGTCGTCGTCGCGGCGCGTTTTTCGGTCGATGGGACGCTCGACCAGAGCTTCGGCGAGCGGGGTGTGGTCACGACCCGGATCGGCCGCGACGATGTGACGCAGGGCTTCGCCGCGGCCCTCGACGCCGAGGGGCGGCTGCTGGTCGCCGGATTCAACGGCGGCCAGAATCGCGCCGCCGGACGGATGTTCGACGACTGGCCGGTGCGCCTGGTCGTGCTGCGCTACACGGCCGGCGGTGGGCTCGATCCGACGTTCGGGTCCGGCGGGATCGCCTCGCGCGTCCTCGCGCCGGCGCGGCCCGAACAGAAGACCGGCCGCGATTTCCTCTATTACGACTACGGCCGCATCAAGGCCGCGGGGTTGGTCGTCGACCGCCAGGGGCGCGCGATCGTCGCCGCCGCGCGGGACGAGGGACCGATCGTGCTCGCGCGCTTCACCGCGCAGGGTGCGCCGGACCCCGGTTTCGGCAACGCCGGCAGCGTCGAGACGCCGGTGGGCAAGCGCTCGGCGCTCGCCTCGCTCTCGTGGGACGGCAAGGGCCGGCTGATCGCGGCAGGCACCGGCGACAACGCCGCGGTGCTGCTGCGCTACTCGGCCGACGGTGCGCTCGACACCTCGTTCGGCGAGGGCGGGATCCGGCGCATGCCGATCGGCGAGGAGCTGCGCGTCTCGGCGGCATTGCAGGAGCCGAGCGGTCACCTGCTCGTCGTCGCGTCGGGGAACAAGAGCGTGCAGCTCCTGCGCGTCGACGCGGACGGGCGGCCGGACCGGGGCTTCGGGTCGAACGGCGTCGTCACCGCGGAGCTCGAGCGGATCGTGGCGACGCGGGCGGGCCTCGCGATCGACGACACCGGCACGCCGGTGGTCACCGTCGCGAGCGACGCCGGGTTGTACGTCCTGCGCTTCGCGCGCGCGGCGCCGGTCGAAAAGACCTTGCTGGCGACACCATCTTTGGCTCGCTGACGTCGACCTCGCTCGCCGTGCCGTCGCCGGCGGCCGTCCGCCGCCGAATCGACGCGTTGTCGAGCGGTCCGCGATGCCCCGGGCGCACGACGCGATCGGGGCGATGGGGTTACCATCCACCGCGGGGAACCGGACGCGCGGTTCATCGACGCCGTCCATCGACCCCGAGGGGCCGTCCGCGACGTCGCGGCTCGCCCCTGCGATCGTTGCCGACCGTCCCACGAACCGCGGAGTGATGACGATGACCTCGTTCTTGCCGATGCTGCGACTGTTCGCCGGCGCCGTGCTGCTGTCCGCGACGGCGATCGCCGTGGCGCAGCCCAAGCCGGCGCTCGTCCGCGACCTGGACGAACCGGGCCGCGATCCGTTCTTCGTCGCGCTCGACGTCGTCGTCGGCAGCAGCGAGTGCAATCAGGGCGGATCGACGACGACCTGCAGCATCCAGATGGGCTCGGCGCCATCGGGCAAGCGCCTGGTCATCACCTACGCGTCGGCGGTGTTCGATCTCGCCGACGCGAGCGCCACCAATCCGTGGGTCGAGCTGACGATGGGGGCCGGCAAGCGCGTCACGCTGCCGCTGTCGCCGGCCCGCGGCACCGGCACGCGCGTGATCGCGGCCGGGCCGGTGATGGCGTTCGCCGATCCCGGGCCGATCGTCCAGATGCACGTGCGCGCGTCGGCGCTCAGCCCGACGTCGGTCATCGCCACCGTCGTCGGCTACTACATCGCGGTGCCGTAGCAGGAGCCTGGGCCGCCTGATCGCGGCGGGCACGAGCGACAACGCCGCGGTGCTGCAACCGGCGGGCGGCGAAGCCCGCCGCTCCATGCCGGTCCCCTGCGCGGAGACCTCAGGCCCGCCCGGGTCCGTTCCCCTTGACCGCGGTGACCTCGATCTCGATCTTCATCCGCGCGTCGATCAGCCCGCAGACGACCATGGTCGAGGTCGGGGCGACGTCGCCGAATACCTGGGCGTGGATCGCGAGGACCTTCTCCCAGTCCTTCGCCTCGACCAGGTAATAGGTCGCCCGCGCGACGTCGGCGAGCGCCGCGCCGGCCTCGGCGAGCGCGGCCTCGATATTGCGGAACGCCTGGCGGGTTTGCGCTTCGACGCCGTCGGCGACGGTCATCGACGAGTAGTCGAATCCGGTCGTGCCGGAGACGAAGACCATGTCTCGCACGACGAGGGCGCGGCTGTACTTGTAGCGACGCTCCCATTCGGAACCGGACGTGATCTTCCGGCGCTGGGTCATCGAGGGCTCCGCTGGAGGTCGTTGGCGTGGCTCAGGAATTCGACGAAGAGCGTGGCGAGCGTGTCCGGCGCTTCGAGCGTCGGCATGTGCCGCAGTCCGGCCAGGATCGACAGCCGCGCGTTCGGCAGGCGTTGCGCGAGCTTGCGGGACATGGTCGCGGTGGATCGCGGGTCGTCCTCGCCGGTGACGACCAATGTCGGGCAGGCGATCCGATGGAGGTCGGCGGTGAGCTCGGCGTCCGCCGTGCCGAAGAACGCGTAGGCGGAGAGGAACGACTCGAGGTCGTTCTTCTCGAGCCGCTCCATCAGCTCTTTGACGACGTCGGGTCGGCGCTCGCGGAAGGCCGGCGTCAGGTAGCGATTCAGCGCGACCGGCAGGCTCGCCAGGTAGCCGGAGTAGCCCTCCTTGCGCGACTGCTCGATGCGGTCGAGGACCGCACTGCGTTCTTCGGGCGTGCGATCGTAGACGCCGCTCAGGAGGATCAGGCGGCGCACGGCGTCGGGATGTCGCAGCGCGTAACCCTCGGCGATGAGCGCGCCCATCGAGTAGCCGAGGATGTCGCATCGCCGGATGCCCAGGTGTCCGAGGAGACCTTCGAGCTGGAGGTCGAAGGCCTCCATGTCGTAGGCCGGCGGCGGGTCGCTGCGGCCATGCCCGGCCGCGTCGTAGACGACGACCCGGGCGTGCGGGGCGAGCAGGGGCACGAGCGCGTCCCAGTGCTCGATCGTCAGTCCGACGCCGTGGATCAGCACCAGCGGATCGCCCGTGCCGTGAATCCGGTATCGCGTTCCGTTGAACCAGCGATCGTCAGCGTCCTTCATGCCCATGTTCGTCGTCCGACGCGTCAGTTCTGGCTCTTGATGTCGGCGGCCTTGACGACCGGGCGGAGGTTCTGCATGTCGTCGCGGACGCGCCCGGCGAGCTCCTCCCGGCCGGCGGGCAGCACGGTGACTCCCTGCTGCTCGAGCTTGGCGCGGACCTCAGGGTCGCGCAGCACCGCCAGGACCGCGGCCTGCAGCTGAACGAGGATCTCGTCCGGCGTCCTCGCCGGTGCGTAGACGGCGAACCAGGACGCGAGATCGAAGCCGGCGAGCCCGGGAAACTCGGCGAACGCCGGGACGTCCGGGGCGAGCGGCGAGCGCGTCGCGGTGGTCACGCCGTAGACGTGGAACGCGTTCGATTTCATGTGCGGCAGCGCCGCGGTCAGCGTCACCATCGCGAGGTCGATGTGCCCGCCCAGCACGTCCGCCAGCGCCGGCGCGCCCCCCTTGTAGTGCGCCGGCAGCAGGGGCGCACCGGCCCTGGCCTTGAGCAGCTCGAGCGCGATGTGTTGGGGCGTCGCCGAACCGGTGGTTCCGGCGCTCATCGGTTTCGCGGCGCCGCGCATCTGGGTCAACAATTCCGGGAACGCCGATGCCGCCAACCCCTTGCGCCCGATCAGGACCGACGGAACCGACCCGATGAACGCGACCGGCGCGAGTCCTTTGAACGCGTCGTAGGGAATGTCCGGGTTGACCAGTGGATTGAGCACGATCTCGGTCATGTTGGCGAGCTGGATCGTGTAGCCGTCCGCCGTGGCCGCGATCACCTTCTGCGTGCCGATGCCGCCGGACGCGCCGGGAACGTTCTCGACGACGATCGATTGCTTGAGCGCGGCGGACAGCGGCGTGGCGATCGTGCGTGCGACGATGTCGCCGCTGCCGCCGGCCGGATAGGCCACGATCATCCGGATCGGACGATCGGGGTAGGCGTGCGCGTCGGTCGAGACGGCGAGCGCGACGATGCCGCACGCCAGCGCCCCGCTCAACGCCAGCGCGGTCCGAAGTCCGTACGGGCCGCGAGGCCGCGGATCAGCGGCGCTACGGGCGTCACTGCTGCACGCTGCGATTTCCATGACTCGCTCCTCCGGCCGATGGTGTCACCACGATGTGACCGATCGGTAACATTGATACCCTATCAAAATCCGACCGCAGGAACAAGGCACGCACGATGGCGCGCAAGTCCGTCGCAACACCGATGCAACCCGCCGCCCGGCCCGCCCGCGCCGAGCGGCGCCGAAGTTCCGGGCCGCCGGCATCGGCGTCGCCGCGCCGGTCGCGTAGCGTTCCCTGCGGCGAAGAAGCCGGCGATCGCAGCGACCGCCGCGCGGGCGCGGACCGCCGGCGGACGACCGAGGAGCGCCTGATCGCGGCCACCCGGGCCCTGATCGTCGAAGGAGGATTCGGGGCCCTGGGCGTGAACAAGGTCGCCACCCGCGCGGGCGTGCCCAAGCAGCTGATCTACCGCTATTTCGGCGACCTGCGCGGCCTCTTGGTCGCGGCGATCGAATCGAAGGACTTCTGGCTCAGGGAGCGGCTGGAAGCGTTCATCGAGTCGCTGGCGGGGCTGGACCTGGAATCGAAGATCCGGGCGCTGATCTCGGGCTATGCGGCGTCGCTGCGCGAGGACGTCGAAACCCGCGAGATCCGCCGCTTCGAGATGGTGTCGGACGAGGCCCTCGCCTCGATGCTCGCTCCGCATCGCGAACAGGGGGGGCGGATCATCGCCCGGCTGCTCGCCGAGAACAAGAACATCGATCCGGCGATGTTCGGAATCGTGCTCGCGGGTATCAGCTACCTCGTTCTCAGGGAGCGCATGCTGTCGACCTACGTCGGTATCAGCATCCGCGGCGACGAAGCGTGGAAGCGCTGGGAAGCGGCGGCGTTCAAGCTCGTCGAGCTCGTCTGCGCGGCGTCCGGCAAGGAACCGGCGCGGCGCCGACGGTAACGGAACGGCGGCCGCGGCATCCCCCGGCGTCGGTACCGACACCGGCGAGGCGGTCAACCGCCGGACGAGGCTCGACGCGCGCTTTGGGTCTTGCCGGAGTGGAAAAGGCGATGGGTGCGTTCGGGCGACAGCCCGAACCAGATGCCCGCGCCGCAGTAGACGAGCACGACCAGGGCGGCGCCGACGCTCGGTCCGAAGAACCACGGGATGCCCGAGAAGACGGCGAACAGGACGATGAACCAGCGCGCGACGACGAACTTGAAGCGCGTGGCGAGATAGGCGTCGTCGTCGTCGCGGGCCGAGAGCGCGCGGTGCATCCGCAAGAGCGCCCAGAGGGAGCCGACGACCTGCATCACCAGGGCCGTCCGGAATCCGTTCGAGGCGATCAGCGTGTCGAAGTCGCCGCCGCCGCCCAGCGCGACGAGCGCGACCGGCCCGACCAGCAACAACGCCATGAACGCCCCGACGACGAGCGCCGCGCCGGCGTGCGACAGCGCGCGGGCGACGCCGGTCGTGCCGGAGTTCCGCTCGGTGACGTGCTCGATGACGAGCCACGCGAGGACGCAGATCGCGAGCGCGGTGTCGGCCGCGAGCAGGAACAGGATCTCGCGGCCGGACTGGCCGAGGAAGATCATCGCCGCGAGCGGCGCGAGATGCGCGGCGAGCAGCGGCGCGACGTCGTCGCGCGGGATGCCGCGCTCCGGCGGCTGATCGATGAGCGTGCCGGACGATGGCGCGCCCGGTCGTCCGGCGGAAGCCGGCGCCGCGGTCGCGGAGTTCGAGTCGGCGGCGTCGGAAGCGGGTCCCCCGCCTGCTCGTGCCAGCGCGGCTCGCCGTCGAGCGTCGCGGTGGCGTCCGCGTGCCATCGTTACGCGATGGCGCGCATCGAGGCCGCGGCGAGCAGCAGCGCGAGCAGCGCGAGCGCGGCGTCCCCCAGCGTCGGCACCGACACCGGCGGGGCGGGCACCAGCACGCCGAACGTCAGGTCGTCGAGGGCGATCGTCGGCTCGGTCGTCGTGATCCGCACGCGGTGGATTCCGCTCGCGGACAACGAGAGCGTCAGGCCTCCGGCGATGTCCGCGGTCGTCGCCGATCCGATCTGAGTCCCGGCCGCGTCGAACGCGGTGAGCGTCGCGGAACCGGAAGCGTTCAGCTGGTCACCGCGAATCGACACGCTCCCGGTCACCGCGCGCCGGTTCGGCGAACCGGGAATGCTGAAGCTGACCTCGATCGCCACCGAGTAGTCGAGAATTTCGCCGCCGTTCACGCCGCCGATGCCGTTCGTGCCGCTGGTCGCGTGCCCGGCGCCGAGATTGACCACGGCGACGTAGGGAACGCCGCTCGACGAGGCGAAGGTCGCGCCGGTGGTGGCCTGCAAGCCGTTGCCGAGCTGCGATGCGCCTGGCACCGTGAGCCCCAGGTTCGGCATGCCGCTCAGCGCGTCGAAATCGATCGTCGTCTGCGCGCCGGCCGCCAGCGAAACCGAGCCAAACAGACCGATCGCGACGAATCGCGCGAATCGCCGAGACATACGCGCCATGGTTCCCCCCTCCCGAAATCCGCCGGACGGACACTCGAATGGCGCCGCCGCCTCCCGCGCGCATTGTCCACCAAGATCGGGCGCGTGTTGAGGTGGCGGGTGGCTCGGCCGGTTATACCCATGAGAATTACATGGCTATCGCCGGGGCGCCGGCATCGGTGTCGCCGCGCGAGGGCGTCGAGGCCCTGGCGAACCGCGGCGCGGATCGGCGTCGACGGTTCGCCGCCGCACGATCACGCCTGCCCCGGCCTTGGTTGACCCTGCCGGAGAGCCGGAAGGATACTGGCCGCTACGATCTCCTGGAGACCCGTCGATGGACCCGCGGTCCCGTTCCCGCCGGCGCGCACTCGCCCTCGCCGCGCTCGCACCGGCGTTCGTGTTGCAACGATACGCCGTGGCGCAGGAACGCGTCGCGCGCGTCGGCATGCTCTCGTGGCAGGATCGCGGCGACTACCACCTGGCGACGCGCGCCGGCTTCGTCGACGGCCTCGCCGCCGAGGGCTACGTCGTCGGCCGCAACCTCGCGCTGTTCGAGCGCTCGGCGTCGAACGACCCGCGCCGCTTCAAGCCGCTCGCGCGGGAGCTCGCCGACGAGCAGGTCGATCTGTTCTTCGCGCCGGCCACGCCGATGGCCGCCGCCGCCTGGTCGGCGGCGCGCACGACGCCGATCATCATCGCCACGATCCTCGATCCGGTCGAGCTCGAGTTCGTGCAGTCGCTCGCGCGTCCGGGCACGCGGGTCACCGGCGTGACGACGATGAACGACACGCTGATGGTCAAGCGTCTCTCGCTGCTTGGCGAGGTCGTCCCGAACCTGAAGCGGGTCGGCGTCGTCATCGACGAGGCGATGCGCGACGCCTGCAAGCAGGAGATCGAGCACACCGAGACCGCGGCGCGCAAGCTCGGTCTCGAGCTCGTCGTCGTCCACGCCGACCGGCCCGAATCGCTCAACACCGCGTTCCGCAAGCTGGTCGAGGCGCGTGTGCAGGCGGTGACGACGACGCTCCTGTCGACCCGCAACGGCCTCGAGCAGGAGTACGCCGCCGCCGCGCTGCGGCACAAGCTCGCGTCGATGCACGAGCAGGAGGCGGGCGTGCGCGCCGGCGGCCTGCTGAGCTACGGTCCGGACTTCGTCGACGTCTACCGGCGCGCCGGTCGCGCGGCAGGGCGCGTGCTCAAGGGCGCCGCGCCGGCGACGCTGCCGATGGAGGAGCCGCGCGAATTCCGCCTGGTCGTCAA
>CAZQTL010000134.1:8759-11430 GCA_964595975.1 uncultured Thermoanaerobaculia bacterium
ATCGTCGCTCCGGTCATTTCTGTTCTTGCAGCCACGCGCAGTTTCTCGCCCGCGCCAGTTCGACGACGCGCTGACCGCGCATCATCTGCGGCAGGATGCCCATCATGTCCTGCGCCATCCGGGTGCTCTGTTGCAGGTTCCTCGCGACCTGCGCCTGCTGCATCGGCGCCTGCGCGCGAGCGGCGGCGATCGCCGCGTAGTCGCCGCCCGGAACCATGCCACCGAAGAGCGCGAGCGCCCCCTGGGTCGTCATTTCACCGCCCATCGGGTTCATCGCCGCCTGCTTGTCCTGCGCCCAGGCGCCCGCCGTCGCGATGCGCGACTGCACGGCCGGGTGCTTCGCGTTGGCGAACAACTCGTTCTGCAACGCCTCGCAGTCGAGCGACTCGTCGCCGGGTTGGTTGGCGGCGGCCTGCGCGGCCTGCAGCGCGGACTCCAGGTCGCGCTGCGGGGTCGCCGCGGTTTGCGCCGAGACCACGGTCGCGGTCCCGGTCAGGAGAACGATCGAGAGAAAGAGCCGGCGCATCGCGACGCTCCTTTCAGGATTCCCCCCCGCCGGCGCATGCTACGGCGGGCCCGGAAGACCGTCAAACGCGCCGTCGTGCGGGTTGCCGGATGGCGTGGGACCGACATTCACCTCGCTCGTGGAGGCCTTCGATGACGACCGATTCCGGTTGCGAAGCGTGCTGGTCGCAGGACGCCGCCGTCGCCTGGGAGCGAGTGACACGGGCGCCGATCGAGGCCTACCTGATCGACGAAACGCATTTCATCGTGTCGATCCGAAGATGCCGCGCGTGCTCTCGAGACTACCTGCAGGTCACGACCGAGACGATCGACTGGGATGACGGCGAAGATCCGATCCAGAGAACGGTCATGCCGATCACCCCGGCGGAGCGACTCGAGCTCTTGGACCCGCGATCCACCGTCTCCGAGCTGGCGCTCGCCGCCGTCGGTCCGGGTCGGCGCGCACTTCGATACGACTGGCCCAAGGGAACGGATCCGGGCGTCTATTGGGGTACCGGAGTCCTGATTCCCCCGCACGACTAGGACCCGTCACGCCATCGGGCGCGGGACCGCGCGCCGATCGCGGTCCCGGTCGCTGCGGTGCAGCGCCGCCGCGTTCGGCGAGCCTTCGCGCCACGGGGCGACGCGCCGGTCCGCGGTGGCGAGTTCGGGGTTCGGTTCATCCTTAGGTCACCCTCCGGTCGTTGGCCGCCGGCGCGATTGCCATCGGCGGCCGAATGCCTATATCCTTGACGGCCGAGCGGCCAGAGACGCCCGGCGTCGTGCCATCGAGAGCGTTCCCGCCCGCCTTCCCGAGTCTTCGCATCCGAGGGGTCACCAAATGCAGAAATCTCTCCACATCGATCCGGGCAAGTGCACCGGCTGCCTGCAGTGCGAGATGGCCTGCTCGTACGAGAACTACGGCGTGTTCGCGCCGGCGAAGTCGCGCATCAAGGTCTTCGAGTTCCACGCGAGCGGCCGCAAGGTGCCCTACACCTGCACGCAGTGCGACGAGGCGTGGTGCCTGCACGCCTGCCCGGTCGAGGCGATCAGCGTCGACAAGGCGACCGGGGCCAAGGTCGTCGCCGAGGCGGTGTGCGTCGGCTGCAAGGTCTGCACGATCGCCTGCCCGTTCGGCACGGTGAACTACGTGCAGGAGACCGGCAAAGTGCAGAAATGCGATCTGTGCGGCGGCGACCCCGCCTGCGCGACCGCCTGCCCGACCGGTGCGATCACGTACATCGACGCCGACTGGACCGGACTCGACAAGATGCGCCAGTGGGCGCGCAAGCTCGACACCCAGCCCGCCGCGGGTCACGCCGACTGAAGCGCCGGCACCCGCACGCGACAACGACCGCATCGAGGAGACACGCATGGCCTGGGCACGCAAGATCCTGAGAGTCGACCTCGGCAAGGGCACCTGCACCGCCGAGCCGCTGAACATGGAGTGGGCGAAGGAATACCTGGGCCAGCGCGGCCTCGCCACCAGGTACTTCACCGCGGAAGTCGATGCGAAGGTCGACCCGCTGTCCCCGCAGAACAAGCTGATCTTCGCCACCGGCCCGTTGACCGGGACGATGGCGTCGACCGGAGGACGTTATTCGGTCATCACCAAGGGCCCGCTGACCGGCGCGATCGCCTGCTCGAACTCGGGCGGGTACTTCGGCGCCGAGCTCAAGATGGCCGGCTGGGACATGATCATCTTCGAAGGCAAGGCGACGAAGCCGGTCTATCTGCACATCGAGAACGACAAGGCCGAGCTGGTCGACGCGGCGGAGGTCTGGGGCAAGACCACCTGGGACACCGAGCACATCCTGAAGAAGAAGTACCAGGATCCGCAGATGCGCGTCTCGTCGATCGGCCGGGCGGCCGAGGCGGGCGCGCTGTTCGCCTGCGTCATCAACGACCTGCACCGCGCCGCCGGCCGTTCCGGTGTCGGCACGGTGATGGCGTCGAAGAACCTGAAGGCGATCTGCGTGCGCGGCACGGTGGGCGTCGGCAACGTCCGCGACCCGAAGGCGTTCATGGCGGCGACTGTCGCCGGCAAGAAGACGCTGGCCGCCAACGCGGTGACCGGACAGGGCCTGCCCACCTACGGCACGCAGGTCCTGATGAACGGCGTCAACGAGATCGGCGCGCGGCCGACTCGCAACCACCGCGACGTCCA
>CAZQTL010000135.1:0-11352 GCA_964595975.1 uncultured Thermoanaerobaculia bacterium
AAGCTCGCGCAGCAGCGGTTCCGCCTTTTCCACCGGCGGATTGGCCGGCAGGATGGCACGCGCGCCGCCACTCTGTTCGAGGCGGTAGCCCTTGATCTCCTGCGCCTGGTAGTCGAGCGAGAGATAGCGGTCGGCGAAGAACGCGCGCAGCTTGCGCACGCGCTCGCCCGAGATACGCGACGCCGTGACGTTCGCCACCAGCCCGGAGGCGAAGGCGATGCGGGCGTTGGCGATGTCGATGCGCTCGGAGAGCACGGGAATGCCGACGGCGCGAACCTCGACCACTTCCGAGGTGTCCATCGCCTGCAGGATCTGCAGGTCGTGGATCATCAGGTCGAGGATCACGTCCACGTCCAGGCTGCGCGGAGAATAGGTGCCCAGGCGTTCGATCTCGATGAAGCGCGGTGCCGAGCCGGCGTCGAGGAGCGCCTGGACGGCAGGATTGTGGAACTCGACATGTCCGACCGCGAGGACCCGCTCGCGGGCCTCGGCGGCAGCGATCAGGGCGTCCGCCTCGGCGAGCGACGAGGCGATCGGCTTCTCGACCAGCAGATGCACACCGCGTTCGAGCAAGGCCAGTCCGAGCTCGCCGTGCAGAGTGGTCGGGGCGGCCAGCACCGCCGCATCGATTCTTCCCGCGAGGTCGTCGAAACTCGGCGCCACGGCGGCGCCGTGCTCGGCCGCGACCGCCGCGGCGACTTCCGGCCGGGTGTCGAAGATCCCCGCGAGGGTGACGCCGGGGAGAGTGGAGAGGATCCGCGTGTGATGGCGCCCGAGAGCGCCGATGCCGAAGACGCCGAGCCGGAGATTGCGCGCCTCAGTCGCCACCGGATTCACTCGCTCCCCGGTGCGTCGGCAACGCCTTGACCACTCCCCGGCGGGCGCTGCGCACGAACGCGATCAGATACTCGACGTCGGGCGCCCCGGGGAACTCGGCCTCCAGGCGCTCCAGCGCCTGGGTCGTATTGAGCCCCGAGCGCAGGAAGATGCGCATCGCCTTCTCGATCGTACGGATGCGGTCGTCGTCCAGCCCCTTGCGTCGCAGGCCGATCCGGTTCACGCCGAAGACCGCCGGGCGGAGCCCCACCGTCTTGACGTAGGGCAGCGCATCGACCAGCAGCCGCGTGTAGCCGCCGACGTAGGCGTACTTGCCTACCCGGCCGAACTGCTGCACGGCCGAGAAGGCGCCGACGACAGCGTCGTCACCGACTTCGACATGCCCCGCCAGGGTGGCGCAGTTGGCAAAGATCGTGCGGCTGCCGACATGGCAGTCGTGCGCCACGTGGCTGTAGACCATGAAGAGGTTGTCGCTGCCGACCGTCGTCAGACCGCCGCCCTTGCCGGTGCCGCGATGGAAGGTCGTGAACTCGCGGATCGTGTTGCGATCTCCGACTTCGAGACGCACCGGCTCGTTGGCGAACTTGAGGTCCTGCGGATCCATGCCGAGACAGACCGAGGGATAGACGCGATTCTCGCTGCCGAGGACAGTCGGCCCGTGGATCTGCACGTGCGGACCGATCTCCGACCGGTCGCCGATCGTCACGTCGGGTCCGATCACCGCGAACGGTCCGATCGTCACGCCGTCGCCGATCCGGGCGGAGGCGTCGACGACGGCGAGGGGATGGATGCCGCTCATCGCACGGCGTCCCGGTCGACGGTCGTCGACAACAGCTCGGCTTCGGCATGAACCACGCCGTCGACCAGCGCTCTCGCCTGGAGCTTGCAGTGATTCGCCTTCAGCCGCAGCACTGTCGCTTCGAAGTGCACCCGGTCCCCGGGAACGACCGGCCGGCGGAAGCGCGCGCGCTCGATCGACATGAAGAGCAGCAGCTTCTTCTCGCGCTCCGGGTCGTCATGCATCAGGAGGATTCCCCCGGCCTGCGCCATCGCCTCGACCAGCAGCACTCCGGGGACGACCGGGTGCTGCGGAAAGTGTCCGGCGAAGAACTCCTCGTTGATGGTGAAGTTCTTGAGCGCCACGATGCGCTGGCGCGGCTCCATCTCGAGGACCCGGTCGATCAGCAGCATCGGATAGCGATGCGGCAGGACCGACATGATCCAACGTACGTCCCAGTTAGGCTTCCCGGTCGTTTCCGGCGTCACCGTCGTCTCCGACATCCTGGATCCCCATCTTCTTCTCGACTGCCCGCAACCGTTTCCAGATCTCCGGCAGGCGACGCAGGATTGCCTGCTGCCGCCTCCAGGCGGCGATCGGGACCGCCGGGATGCCAGCGACCGCCGTACCCGCCGGTACCGCGGCCAGGGCTGCCGACTTGGCGGCGACCTGCGCCCCGTCTCCCATCTCGAGGTGCCCGGAGACCCCCGACTGCCCGGCCAGGACGACCCCGGCACCGAGCTTCGCGCTGCCGGCGATCCCCGCCTGACCGCAGAGGATCGACCGCTCGCCGACGACGACATTGTGTCCGACCTGAACGAGGTTGTCGATCTTCGTTCCCGGGCCGATGGTCGTCGCGCCGAGCAACGCCCTGTCGATCGCGGTGAGCGCTCCGATCTCGACGTCCGCCCCGATCTCGACCCTCCCGACCTGCGGCACCTTGTGATGCACTCCCCGGACGGTGGCGTAGCCGAACCCGTCGCTGCCGACCACCGTCCCGGCGTGGATTTCGACGCCGTCTCCCACGGTCACCCCCGGATAGAGGACGACGTGCGGATGGACGACGACCCGGGCGCCGAGGCGGCAACCCTCGCCGACCACGACGTGCGGATGGAGCACCGCGCGATCGCCGATCTCGACGCCGGCTCCGAGAACGACATAGGGCCCGAGCGCCGCGGAAGCGGCGATCCGGCATGCGTCACCGACGACGGCGGTCGGGTGGACTCCCGGTGGGTGCTCGGCGACGGGATGAAAGAGGCGGAGGATCTGCGCCAAGGCGAGCTGCGGCTGGGCGCAGCGCAGCAGGTCCCGGCCCGGGAGGCGAGCGTCGCGGCCGGTGAGAATCGCCCCGGCGGCGCTGGCGCGCGCCTGCTCCAGATACTTCGGACTGGTGAGGAAAGAGAGATGGCTCACGCCGGCCTCGGACAGCGTTCGCACGCCGTCCAGCTGCCGGGCCGGCGAGCCCTGAATCTCGCCGCCCACCCGCTCGGCCAACTCCCCGAGCGTCCAGATCAAGGATCAGTTCGCCTTCTGCGTCGCGGCAGCGTCGAACTTCTGGATGATCTGGTTGGTGATGTCGGCGGCGTCGTCGGCGTACAGCAGGCCGCTCTGGAACTTGTTGAAGATGAAGGTGTAGCCGCCCTCTTTGCCGACCTGCTCGATGACCGGGAAGACCCGCCGTTCGATCTCGCCGAAGGTCGCCTCACGGCTCTTGTTGAATTCGCGCTCGGCGTCCTCCTGGAAGCGCCGCAGGCCGGTGACCTTCTCTTCGAGCTGCTTCTCGAGCTCGGAGATCTTGTCGTCGGCGAGCGACAGCCGCCCCTCGTTGAGGCGCTTGCGCAGGGCATCCACCTCGTCGTTCTTCGCCTTGCCCTCGGCGATCTTCTCGTCCTGCAGCTTCTTCAGCCGAGCCAGGGCCTCCTTGCCGGCGACCGAGTCGGTCACCAGGCGCTGCACGTCGATGACCGCCACCTTGCCGGTCTGCGCGAACGCCGCTGCGGAAGGCAGCCCTGCGACCAGCGCCAGCCCCAGAACCATGCGTGCTGCCACTGCCGTCGTTCTCCCCCACACACTCGATGACATGAACTAGCTCCTTTGGTTTCAGAAAGTTGCGCCGATACTGAACTGGAAGCTCTCGAACCTGTCGCCGGGCTCCAAAGGCAGTTTCTGCTCGATCGGATCCAGGTTCGACGAATAGATGAAGCGAAGAGGTGCACCGAAGATGGGGACGAAGATGCGCAGCTCGCCGCCCGCCGAGTAGCGCAGGCGGGACGGATCCAGGCTCTGGTCGTCGTCGTAGACGTTGCCGCCGTCGGCGAAGAGGATCACCCGGAACGGCCCCCCCACCAGCACCTGGAGCTCGACGTTGGCCTGCAGGAACTTGTTGCCGCCCTTGTAGTACCCGTCCTGGAGCACCGGCAGGTTGGTCCTCTCGTCGCGCACGAAGATCGACCGGAACTGGAAGCCGCGGACGCTGTTCTCGCCGCCCAGGAAGTAACGCTCGAGCGGCACGACCTCGCGGCCGTCGAACGGCTTGACGATGCCGGCTTCGAGGTTGAACGCCACCAGTGTCTTCACCGGCGAGAAGGTGAGCGGCTGGAAGCGCGAGAGGTGCACTTCCGGCCGCCAGAAGTAGTTGTCGCCGCCGAGGAAACCGCCGGCGTACTCGACCGATCCGACGAGGTTCCAGCCGCGCGTCGTCTCCAGGCGGCTGTCGCGGCTGTCGAAGGTGTAGGTCGGCTGGATCGAGGAATTCGAGATGTCGTAGTTCAGCTCGACGATGGCATTCGCGGGCCCGGAGTAGAACAGCCGGTCCTTCGACTGGGAAAGCGTGTAGCTGATGCTGCCGCTTCCGAAGAGCCCGAAGTTGCGCCCGTAGGTGATCACGCCGCCCTGGCTCTGGCGCTCCGACTGCTGCAGGGTGGTCTGCGAGTAGTTGAGATTGCTCTTGAAGAGCTGCAGGCCGACGCTCTGCGGCCGGTCGAGCCACCAGGGAATGTAATAGGAGAGACCGTATTCGTCCTGGTATCGCCCGGACTGGAAAGAGAGCCCGACGGTTTCGCCGCGGCCGAGGAAGTTCTGGGTACGCACGGAAAGCTGGCCGAAGAAGCCGTAGGTTTCGCTCCAGCCGGCGCCGACCTGGAGCTCCGTGCGGTCGCTCTCGTCGCCCTTGACCTTGACGTCCACCGTCTTCTTCTCGGTGTCGAAGTTCTCGAAGCTGATCGGATCGGTTTCGTTGAGCTTGAAATACCCCAGCTGGTTGACCTTGAAGAGGCTTCCCTTGATCGCTCCCATGTTCAGGAGCGTCCCTTCCTGGATGCGGAACTCGCGCCGCAGCACCTTGTCGCGCGTCCGCGTGTTGCCTTCGAATTCCATGCGGCCGACGCGATACTGGTCGCCCTCGCTGATCTTGATCTCGATATCGGCGACGTCCTCCCCCTTCTCGACCAGCTGGGTGTCGATGTTGGCGAAGATGTGGCCGTAGTTCTTGTAAGCGTCCTGGACGGCCTCGGTGCCCTTGGTCACCATGGTGGAGCGCAGCCAGCCGCCGCGCGGCCGCGAGAACTGCGCAGCCAGGAAGGCCTGGTTGAAGACCTGGTTGCCCTCGATCTTGACCTCTCCGAGCTTGAAGCGCCGGCCCTCGACGACCGGAATCTCGATCCGCAGGCTGCGCTTGCCGCTGTTCTTCTCCTTCACGCCGAGAATCGGATCCTCGAGCAGCACGTTCTTGTAGCCCGCCCCGCGGTAGAGGTCCTTGACCTTGACCAGGTCCTCGGCGATGGTCGCCGGGTTGTAGATGTCGCGCTTGAGCATGCGCCAGAGGAGGTTCGTCTCCTTGGTCTTGCTCATCGCCCACTTGAGCCGCCAGTCGCCATAGACCGTGTTGTCGGCGAACTTGATGTCGCCGATCCGGACTTTCTCGGCCTCGTCGATGGAGAACACCACCCGGCGCTCGGTCGGCGCCACCTCCTCCAGCACGAAGTCGGCCTTGGCGAAGCGGAACCCCTTTTCGCGATACATCTCCTCGATCGTCGACTGCAGGCGCTTGATCTCGCCGAGGGAGATCGGCGAGCCCTCGCGGACCGAGATCGACTCCTTGGTGATCCGTTCGGTGATGTCGGTCTTGGAGAGCCGCTTCAGTCCCTTGAAGTCGAGCGAACGCAGGATCGGACGTTCGGCCACCGTGACGATCAGCTTGACGCCTCCGTCCGCTTCGACCTTCTCGATCTTGAGGTCGTCGATCAGGTTGCGCCGCCAGAGCTCCTCGATGCTGCGGTTCAACGCCGCTTCGTCGAGCTCCTGTCCGTCCACCAGCCCGAGGTAGTAACGCACCGTCTCCTCGGCGAGCAGGTGGAGCCCGCGGAACTCGACTCCGCTGATGGTCTCCGCGCGCGCGCCCGCAGCGAGCAGGAATAGTGCTACCGGCAGCCAACGCTGAACTTGCCTCATAGAATCTCCGCGCGCTGCAAGACGGGTACCATGCTCGGCGACCGCGGTCGCAGTCGGCCAGGAACCGGGAGTATTTGTCAGGCCCTGCTGGGCTCCAGCTCACGCGGCAGAGCCCGCACCGTAAGCTCGGAACCGTCCACATCCGCCTCGATGACTTCGAAGTCCTGCTTGCCCGAGCGAATCAGCAACTCGGAGATTGTATCCTGCACATGACGTTGAATCGTCCGCCGCAGGGGCCGGGCGCCCGTGGAGGCGTCGATTCCGGCCCGTTTGAGCAGCCATTCCTTCCCTGCCGGCGTCACTTCGACGCGCAGGTTGCGTTGCGCGAGCGTCACGTTGACGTCGGCGAGCAGGAGGTCGACGATCGCCCGCAGCTCGACCTCCCCGAGGGGATGGAAGACGATCACTTCGTCGACGCGGTTGATGAACTCCGGGCTGAAAGACCGCCGGAGCTCGGAGAGGATCTCGTCCTCGACCCGCCGGAAGGCCTCCTCGGCGTCCTGGCTGCCGAAGCCCATGCGGCCGCCCCGCAGGACCAGCTTCGACCCGATGTTCGAAGTCATCAGCAGGAGCGTGTTCTTGAAGTCCACCTGGTTGCCGTAGGAGTCGGTCAGCGTGCCGTCGTCGAGGATCTGCAGCAGCAGATTGGCGACGTCGGGATGCGCCTTCTCGATCTCGTCGAACAGCACCAGGGAATAGGGCTGCCGGCGGACCCGCTCGGTCAGCTGCCCGCCCTCTTCGTGGCCGACGTAGCCGGGAGGTGATCCGATGAGCTTGGAGACGGCGTGCTTCTCCATGTACTCGCTCATGTCGAAGCGCACCAGGGCGTGCTGCGAGCCGAAGAGGAACTCGGCGAGGCGTCGCGCCACTTCGGTCTTGCCCACTCCCGACGGGCCCAGGAAGATGAACGAGCCCATCGGCCGCTGCGGGTTGGCGACTCCCAGGCGCGAGCGCCGGATGGCGCGCGAGATGCCGGAAATCGCCATCTCCTGGCCGACCACATGCTGGCGAAGCGACTCCTCCATGTGCAGCAGGCGCTCCGCTTCGTCCTCCTGCAGGCTCGAGACCGGGATGCCCGTCCAGGCGGCGATGACTTCCTCGATGTCGCGGGTGGTGACTTCGAGCTCGGTCTCCTCGTTGCCGACCGCGCCCATACGCTCGAGATCCTCGCGCAACTCGATCTCGCGCTCGCGCAGGAAGACCGCCGACTCGAAGTTCTTCTCCGAGATCGCGGTCTTCATGTCGCGGACGACCTGACGGATCTCCTGTTCGAGGCGGCGGAGATTCTGCGTGTCCTTCACCTTGCGCAGCTTGACCTTGGCGCCCGCCTCGTCGATCACGTCGATCGCCTTGTCGGGCTGGAAGCGGTCGGTGATGTAGCGCGAAGTCTGGTAAATCGCCCGTTTCAGCGCCTCGCCGGAGTAGCGCACCTTGTGGAACGACTCGTAGCGGTCCTTGACGCCGTCCAGGATCTGCAGCGTCTCCTCCTGGTTCGGCGGCGACACCTGGACCGACTGGAAACGCCGCAGGAGCGAGCGGTCCTTCTCGATGAACTTGCGGTACTCCTTGATCGTCGTGGCGCCGATGCAGCTCACCTCGCCGCGCGAGAGCGCCGGTTTGAGAATGTTGGCGGCATCGAGCGAACCCTCGGCCGAACCGGCGCCGATCAGGGAATGGATCTCGTCGACGAAGACGATGATGTCCTTCGAGTCCTTGAGCTCCTTGAGGATGCCCTTCAGGCGCTCCTCGAACTGCCCGCGGTACTTCGTGCCGGCGACGATCAGCGACAGGTCGAGCGCCAGCACCCGTTTCTGGGCGAGAAAGATCGGCACCCGGCCCTCGACGATGCGCAGCGCCAGCCCCTCGACGATCGCGGTCTTGCCGACGCCGGGCTCGCCGAGGAGGATCGGGTTGTTCTTGGTGCGCCGCGAGAGGATCTGCACGATGCGCTCGACTTCGCGCTCGCGACCGATCAGCGGGTCGAAACCGCCCTGGGTGGCGAGGGCGGTCAGGTCGCGACTGTACTCGGAGAGGAACGGCAACTCCTTCTTCTGCAGCGACGCCTCACGCTCCTTGGCGAGCGACAGTACCTCCTCGCGCAGCGTGTACACGTCGAAGCTCTGCTGGGTCAGGATGCGCGCCGCGACGCAGCCCTCGACCCGCAGGATGCCGACCAGAAGGTGCTCGGAGCCGACCGAGGAGTGGAGCATCGACTCGGCTTCGTGAGCGGCGTAGGCGAGGATCTTCTTCGACTCCTCGGAGAGCGGCAGCTCGGCGGTCGAGGAGATCCGCTCGACGAATACGCGCTCGCCTTCGATCTCGCGCCGGAGGTCTTCCGGCCGGGCGTGGAAGCGGCGGAAGAGCTCGGTGACCGTCTCTTCCCCTTCGCGCAGGATGCCGAGCAGGACGTGCTCGGACTCGATGACGCGGCTACCGAGCTTCGAGGCTTCGTAGCGGGCGAAGAAGAGCGCCCGTCGCGCCTTCTCGTTGAACTTCTCGAACACTCTCGACTCCTTGAGGAAAAGCCTCGAAGTGCTTGCAAATCAAACACTTTCGAAGTGCAGCGCCCCCCCCTCCAACGTCAAAATTCTATCACACCGCCGGGCCAGTACCGGATTGTGCGTGACGACGATCGCGGTCATCCCGCGGCCGCGCTGCAGGGCCTCCAGGAGCTCGACCACCGCCGCCCCGGATTCGGGGTCGAGGCTGCCCGTGGGCTCGTCGGCCAGGAGCAGCGGCGGATCGAGCAGCAGGGCGCGGCAGAGGGCTACCCGCTGCTGTTCTCCGCCCGACAGTTGCGACGGGAAATGCTCCTCGCGCTCCGCCATCCCCACCTGTTCGAGGAGACCTCGAGCCCGCCGGGCGAGCTCGGGGGCGGCCATGCCGGCGATTCGCCCCGGAATCATCACGTTCTCGAGCGCGGTGAAGTCGGCGAGGAGCTGCTGAAACTGGAAGACGAAGCCGATGGTCCGGTTGCGGAAGGCGGCGAGCTCGGCGGCCGTGAGCGCCGCCAGGGAGCGCCCCCCGACCTCGATCTCGCCGGCGTCCGGCCGGTCCAGGCCCCCGGCGAGATGCAGCAGCGTGGACTTCCCCGAGCCCGAGGGACCGACGATCGCCAGGCGCTCGCCCGCGTCGACTTCGAGATTCACGCCGCGCAGGACTTCGACCGTGCGGGCAGCGTCGCGGTAACTCTTGTCGACGGCGCGCATCGAAATGGCGATCGTCACCGAAGTCCCCTCATGCGCGCCGTCTCATCCGCGCCCGATCATGAGCGAAGTGCCGCCATCGGGTCGAGCCGGGCGACACGCACGGCGCCATACCAGGAGCAGGCGAGCGCCCAGGCGAGCGTCACCGCGACGATCACCGCGAGGTCGCCCACCGGCACGGCGAACGGGAGGTAGTCGAGGAAGTAGACGTCTCCCGGCATGCGGATGAGGCGCGCACGGTCGAGGACGACGGCCACCAGGGAGCCGAAGACCGCTCCCGCGAAGGTGCCGAGAGCGCCGAGCATCGCTCCCAGCCAGCAGAAGGCGGCCCGCAGGGTCGCCTGACTGCCGCCCATGGCGACCAGCAGCCCGATCTCGCGCCGCTTGTTGGCGGCGATCAGGGAAAGATCGGCGATCAGCGCCAGCGCCGCGACGGCGACGATGAGCGAGACGGCGACGAACATGACGCTCTTTTCGAGCCGCAAGGCGAAGAACAGGGGCCGGTTGAGCTCTTTCCAGGTCGATACCCTGGCGCCCGCAGGCAGGATCGCCGCCAGCCGGCCCTCCACCGCCGCGGCGGCTTCGAGGGTGGTGACACCTACGAACAGGCGGCGGGGGCGGTCGGCACCGAAGAGTTGCTCGGCGCGGTCGATCGGCAGGGCCGCTCGCGCCTGCTGCTCCGACTTGCCGGAGCGAAACAGCCCGGCGACCCGCAGGTTCACCGTGCGCGGTTGCGGACCGAACGGCGTCAGCGTCGGTTTTGGCGAGGCGATGGTGACGATGGAGGCCGGGGCGATGCCGAGTCGCGCCGCCTCGCGGTCCCCCAGGTAGAGGCCGGACACCTGGCCGGCGGCCCCGGGGAACTGCGTCGGAACGGTGCCGGCGAAGCCGGTGAGCGCGACCGGAGCGACGCGACCGGCGGCCACGATCCAGCCGTTGCCGGAGAGCGCCTGCTGCACCGAGGTCACCTGGGGATCGCGTCCGATGCTCTCCGCCAGGGCTTCGACCGCCGCCCTCTCGAGTCCCGGCGGCAGCTGGATCTCGACGGCGGGAGTCCGCGCCAGGATCTCGCCCGTCAGCGCCTGCTGCATGCCGGTGAGGGCCGCGAGCGCCAGCACCAGGGCGGCGACGCCGAGTCCGATGCCGGCGGCGGCGACGATCGACAGGAAGCTCACGAAGGCGTCCTTGCGGGTGCTGCGCAGATAGCGCAGGGCGAGCGCCAGCGAGAACGGCAGGGTGCCGGCGCTCACCGGGCGATTACCGGGTCTCCGCTCGCTCCGCCCGCGCCTTCGGCGTCCGCCCTCTCCTCCCCCGCCGCGGCGGCGCGTTCCGGGCGCAGCAGCGGGAAGAGGATCACGTCGCGGATCGAGGCGCGGTCGGCGAAGATCATCGTCAGGCGGTCGATGCCGATGCCCTCGCCTCCCGCCGGCGGCATGGCATGCTCGAGCGCCCGCACGTAGTCGCTGTCGAAACGGTGCGCCTCGGCGTCGCCGGCGTCGCGCGCCGCGAGCTGCTGCAGGAAGCGCTCCGCCTGCACGTCCGGATCGTTGAGCTCGGAGAAGGCGTTGGCGATCTCCATTCCCCCGATGTAGAGCTCGAAGCGCTCGGTGAAGCGCGGATCCGACGGCTTCTGCTTCGACAGCGGCGAGATCTCGACCGGATGGTCGATGATGAAGACCGGCTGCTCCAGGTGCTCTTCGCAGAGCTCCTCGAACAAAGCCGAGAGCAGCAGTCCATAGTTGGGAAGGCCTGCCGACATCGCCGCCTTGGGAGGCTCGATTCCGCGTTCCTTGTACACCTCGAGAAGACCCTTGAAGTCGGAGGTCTGTTCCGGCGACAAGGAAGCAAAGCGTTGCAGCGCGCCAGCCATGCTGAGCCGGGGCCACGGCGGCGTCAAATCCAGTTCTTTTCCCTTGAAGGAGAGCTTTTGCTTTCCAAGGACTCTCTCGGCGAGCCCGGAAATCAGCTCTTCCGTCACGTCCATCAGGTGCTCGTAGTTGCTGTACGCCCAGTAGAACTCGAGCATGGTGAACTCGGGGTTGTGCTGCGTCGACAGCCCCTCGTTGCGGAAGTTGCGGTTGA
>CAZQTL010000136.1:0-11271 GCA_964595975.1 uncultured Thermoanaerobaculia bacterium
CGGCTGCGCCGGCCGAGCGGGCGGTCTAAGATCGGCCGCGAAAAGAGGAGGGAGACCGATGGGCCTTGCCGAGAGACTGCTTCCCGAATTCGACCATGAGATGGGCGGCACGCGCCGGGTGCTCGAACGTGTGCCGCTGGAGCGCTACGACTGGACGCCGCATGCGAAGTCGTTCTCGCTCGGTCGCCTCGCCAACCATCTCGCCGGACTCCTGCGCTGGGGCTCGGGAGCGATGAGCACGCGGGAGTTCGATTTCGCGCAGGGAGGCTACACCCCGAGCAACTTCCGCACCCGCGACGAGCTCCTCGCCGGCTTCGACGCCAATCTCGCCGCAACGCGTGCGGCGATCGCCGGCGCACAGGATGCGGCTTTCCACGAGCCATGGACGCTGCGGAACGGCGAGCACGTCATCTTCACCCTTCCCCGTGCCGCCGTGCTGCGCAGCATGGTGTTCAATCACAACATCCATCACCGCGGTCAGATGACGGTGTACCTGCGCCTGCTCGACGTTCCGGTCCCCGGGCTCTACGGCCCGTCGGCGGACGAAGCGTGAGCGGCAGCGGAAGGCGGCGCGCCGCGGCGGCGTTGCCGGCGGTGCTCGGTCTGGCGTCGCTCGCCACCTTCTCGGGCCCGGCGAAGGTCGCCGCGGAGGAGCTGCCGCCGAAGTTCCGCGAAGGGGTCGAGCTCTTTCTGGCCGGCGACTACAAGGCCTGCCAGAACGCCTTCCGTGCCGCGGTCGCCGAGTCGCCGCGAGCCGGACTGGCGGCGCGCGCCGCCTACGGCTCCGCCTGCTGCGCAGCGGTGCGCAACGACGTCGACGGCGGATTCGAAGCGCTCGCCCTGGCTCTCGACAACGGGTTCATCGACCTCGAGCGCGCGCTCACCGATCCGCGCCTCGAGACCCTGCGCGCCGACGGACGCTGGTTCCGCTTCGTCACCATGACCGAAGAGCGCCAGCAGGCGCACCAGAAGACGCTCGACCCCGACCTCCTGCGGCTCTACCTCGAACTGCGGGACGAGGGTGGCAAGGTCGATCGCGACCTGCCGGGCAGCGCCCCGAACGGCACGCCGACCGCCGCCGCCCCGCAGCTGCCGGGCTACGTCGAACGCTCGCTGGCGCGACGCCGCGAGGCCTGGGACCTGGTGGAGAAGGGGCGGGTTCGGCAGCCCGACGACGCCTTCCATGCCGCCGCGATCCTGGTCGGGAGCGACCGTCCAGCCGAGGTCGAACGCGCCGCCTCCCTGGCGCGACAGGCACTGGCGGCCAACCCGGACCTGCTCGCCGCTCGCCCGCTGGTGGCGACGGCCACCGACAGGATTCAGATGCTCGCCGGCAAGCCGCAGAAGTTCGGCACGCAACTGGTCGAGGAGGGCGGAAAGTGGCAGGTCTACCCGGTCGACCCGGCGGTGACCGACGCCGAACGCGCCGAGTGGGGCCTGCCGCCGCTTGCCGACGCCCGGGCGCGCGCCGCCGAGCTCAACCGCAAGCCGGTCGCACCCGCCCCGCCGCCACCGGCGCCGACCGGTCCGCCGCACTGATCCGCCGGCGGCGCGACGTGGCGCCCGACGTGTAGAAACTACCGAACACCCGGGGAGGTCGCAGGCCCGCCGGAGGCCGCGCCGCGCCTGTTTGCGCCCTCGCGCCCGGTGGCACCGGTCTTGCCCTACAAGCTCGGGTCCGGTCCCGCGCGAGCCTTGCGATCGCCGCACGCTGCCCGCGCCCCGGTTGTCCAGTTTCGGCCCCAGGCCGACCGACCCGAGGAGGGATGCCATGCACGACCCGCGCAGTTCGCTCGCCGCCTTCTGTCTCTCATCGACCCGCAGGGCATCGACGACGTCCACGGCGTCCACTTCGACGGTGCGGCCGCCGTCGAGCTCGATCGAGTCGGCGTCGAGACTCTCTGAGACGTCGAACGCGCTCCGGCCGGCGTGCAGCGTCTGCGGGAACGTCTACGACAAGGCGTTCGAGGTGCTGATGGACGGGAAGCGCTACACCTTCGACAGCTTCGAGTGCGCCATTCATCGGCTGGCCCCGACCTGCGCGCACTGCGCGTGCCGGATCGTCGGCCATGGGCTCGAGGCGGCGGGCGCGATGTACTGCTGCGCGCACTGCGCCGAGGAGAGCGGCGAGAACCGTCTGCGGGACCGGGCCTGACGCGCCGGTCGCCAGCGGCGCACGAAAAGACCCCGCGCCGGGGAGTCGGAGCGGGGTCGTCGTGCGGGGCGGAGGAAGCCGCAGGGCTAGATCTGCGGGACGTCGATGCCGAGCGCCATGGCGAGATCGACCGCATGCTCCTGCTCGTCCATCAGGATCTCGCGCAGGTGCTCGGCGATCGCGAACTCGCCGAGCGCCTCGCACTGGCGGACGCGCTCGCGATAGTTGCGGATGGTCTCGATCTCGTTCTCGAGGTCGAAGCGCAGCATCTGCTCGGGATCCTCGGAGAGGCGCACGGGCTTGATGCGATTCGTCGGCATGCCGCCCAGGTAGTCGATCTGCGCGGCGACGGTGAGCGCATGGCGGAGCTCCTCCGCGGCGTGCACCTCGAGCTCCTTGGCGATCGTCATGTAGGCGGCGCCCTTGATGGCCTGCGAATAGATGACGTAGCTGAGAATCGCCTGGTACTCGCCGGCGAGGTCTTCGTTGAGCCGGGCGATGAGCTCAGCGCGGGAGTCGGCGTTCGTCTTCGAACGAAGCGCCTTCGATGCCTTCTTCTTGTCGATCATGGGGAACCCAGGAGCACGCCCCGTGCCAGTGGAGGGGAGCGGAAAACGCGCCGTTCTGCGGCTCCGCCGACCCACTACCGGGCCCGATTGCAGAAAACTCCAATCGCGCGCGTCGCAACCGCGCCTGGAGCTCGCGTTCAGGCCGGCCTGGAATCGCCGCTGCGCCGTCGCGCATAGAGCAGGCGCTCGGTCGCGGCGGAGCGTTCGGGCGCGGAGGCGGCCGGCCTGCTGAGGGGCTCCGCGAAGCCTTCGACCAGCGATTGTCCGAAGCCGTCGGAGCGGAACTGCTGGGCGCGCCGGAGCTGTAGCGGGATCGGCTGCTGCAGGCAATCGAACAGGTGGACGGACATGCAGACCTCCTTCGGTACCCGGGCGCAACCCTGATTGTCCCGGAAGAGAAGGGAGGAGTGCACCGCCTGTGCCAGCGATCAGCTCCAGCGGAAGAGCTTGAGCGCGCCGGCAAAGCCGACGATCCCCCAGCCGGCGAGGATGGCGAGCTTGGGTACCTGCGAAGCGAGCGGAGCCCCCTCGAGCATCACCGCGCGCAGCGCGTCGTTGAGCGCGGTGAGCGGCAGCGCCTGGATGAACGGCTGCAGCGCGGCCGGGAAGCGCTCGTTCGAGAAGAAGACGCCGGAGAAGATCCACATCGGGAACATGACGAAGTTCATCAGCCCCGAGACCCCTTCGATCGTGCGCGGACGCGCGGCGACGAGGAGCCCCAGGCCGACGAACGACAGCGCTCCGAGAACGCAGACCAGAGCCACCGCGGCGACCGGCCCGCGCATCGGCACGTCCAGGGCGACGACGGCGAAGCCGAGCAGGACCGCGACCTCGAGAGTCAGGAAGACCAGCCGCGCCAGGACCTGCGCGGCGAGCAGCTGCCAGCGTCGCATCGGCGACGCGACGAAGAGCTTGAGCAGCTTCCCGGCGCGTTGTTGCACGAGCGAGAAGCCGATCGCCCACATGCCGGTGCCCATCAGGTTCATGCCCAGCAGGCCGGGGACGAGGAAGTCGATGTAGCGCGCGCCGCGCTCGGTCATCTCGAGCACCTGCGGCGCGAACAGGTCGCTTCTCCCGGCTGCCTGCTGCAGCGCCTGGTCCACCTCGAGCCGGGCCAGCCGGCTGTCCGGGCGGGTGGGGTCGAACCAGTACGTGGGCGGCTCGGTGCCGAGGACGACGAGCGCCAGCCGGCCGGTGGCGAGCGCGTGCTCGGCCTCGGAACGCGTCAGCACCTGGGGTGCGAGCGTCCGGGCCGTGGCGAGCGCGGCGAGGCGCGCCTCGGCGACCGGGCTCTCCTCGATGCCGACCGGCAGCGGGTCGGGCGGCCGGTTGCGGAAGGCGACGCCGAGAGCGATCGCCAGCAGGACGGGGAAGAGGAAGACCCAGAAGATCGCCTCGGGCTCGCGCAGGAACTCGCGCAGCCGGGCGAACGTCAGCTGTACCAGCGGCGAAGAGAGCGGCCCGCGTGCCCGCCAGGTGCTCATGCGACCGCTCCTGCCCTGTCCCCGGCGGGATCACCGGCCGCAGCTCCTTCGAGAGTCCGACCGGTGAGAGCGATGAAGAGATCCTCCAGGGTGGCATGGTGGGTAGCCAGGCGACGGGCTTCGATCCGGGCCTCGGCCAGGCGGGCGAGGAGCGGCGGAACGACGCGATGCACCGCGCGGACCGTCAGACGGACGGTCGTGCCGTCGCGGTGGACGGCCTCGACTTCGGGCAGCCCGGCGAGAAGCTCCGCCGGCAGCTCCGCATCGGTTTCGAGCTCGATGACGTGCTCGGCGCCGAGCGACGCGACGAGCGCCGCCGGGGCGCCCTCCGCCAGGATCTTCCCGCGATCGATGATCGCGACGCGGTCGCAGAGGCGCGCCGCCTCTTCCATGTAATGCGTGGTGAGCAGCACCGTCCGTCCGCGCTCCTTCAAGCCTTCGACGATCTCCCAGATCTGACGCCGCGACGCCGGGTCGAGACCGGTGGTGGGCTCGTCGAGGAAGAGGACTTCCGGATCGCCGACCAGCGCGCCGGCGAGCGACAGGCGCTGCTTCTGGCCGCCGGAGAGCTCGCGCACGAAGGCGCGCCGCTTCTCCTCGAGGCCGACCAGCGCGAGCGCCCCGTCGGGCGACAGGCCGTCGCGGTAGAAGCTGCGGAAGAGCTCGGCCAGCTCGGCCACGCGGAGCTTCTCGGGGAAACGGGTCTCCTGCAGCTGTACACCGAGCCGCGAACGCAGCCGCTGGCTGTCGCCCTGCCAACGCTCGCCCAGCACCTCGAGCACGCCGCCGTCGGGCTGGAGCAGGCCTTCGAAGAGCTCCACCGTGGTGGTCTTGCCGGCGCCGTTCGGTCCGAGCAGGCCGAAACACTCGCCGGCGCGGACCTCGAGATCGAGGCCGTCGACCGCGACGAGGTCGCCGTAGCGCTTGACGAGACCGCGGCAGGCGAGAGCCGCCACCGGACCGGCGGTGGAAGCCGCCGTCCTGGAGGTGGCGGTATCGGGACGGGTGGCTGACCGGACGGGCATCGCCGCAACTCTACCCGACCCCGGGCGGGAGGTCGCCAGCTGATAAGCTCTCTCGTCCCGCGGCGCCGCTCTCGAGCCTCCGCCGCCGGTCCCGAACCGATGCCTCCGGCCTCCCACATCCGCAACTTCTCGATCATCGCCCACATCGACCACGGCAAGTCGACGCTCGCCGACCGCATCCTCGAGCGCACCGGCGCGGTGACCCAGCGCGAGATGCACGCCCAGCTGCTCGACGACATGGACCTCGAGCGCGAGCGCGGCATCACCATCAAGGCGCGCGCGGTGCGGCTCGACTACAAGGCCAAGGACGGCGAGACCTACGTCTTCAACCTGATCGACACTCCGGGGCATGTGGACTTCTCCTACGAGGTCTCGCGCTCGCTCGCCGCCTGCGAAGGGGCGCTGCTGATCGTCGACGCGGCGCAGGGGGTCGAGGCGCAGACCCTCGCCAACGCCTACCTCGCGGTCAACGGCGGTCTCGAGCTCGTGCCGGTGATCAACAAGATCGACCTGCCCTCGGCCGACATCGACCGCGCCAAGGAACAGATCGAGCAGGTCATCGGCATCGACGCCTCGAACGCGGTGCTGACCTCGGCGAAGACCGGCATCGGCATCGACGAGCTGCTCGAGCGCATCGTCACCGACGTGCCGCCGCCGACCGGCGACCCCGACGCGCCGCTCAAGGCGCTGCTGTTCGACTCCTGGTACGACACCTACCGCGGCGTCGCCTGTTTCATCCGTGTCATCGACGGCACCTTGAAGCGCGGCGACAAGATCAAGTTCGTCGCCGCCGGCCGGGTCTACACCGTCGAGGAGCTCGGCACCTACCACCCGAAGCCGCGCGAGGTGCAGGAGCTCTCGGTGGGCGAGGTCGGCTACGTCTACGCCAACATCCGCGATCTGATCCAGGCGAAGATCGGCGACACCGTCACCCATCCCGATCGTCCGACGCTCGACCCCTACCCGGGCTTCATGGAAGTGAAGCCGATGGTCTTCGCCGGCCTCTTCCCGGTGGTCTCGGAGGACTACGAGGACCTGCGCGACGCGGTGGACAAGCTGCGCCTGAACGACGCCTCCTTCTCCTTCGAGCCCGAGAGCTCGACGGCGCTGGGCTTCGGCTTCCGCTGCGGCTTCCTGGGGCTCCTGCACATGGAGATCATCCAGGAGCGCCTCGAGCGCGAGTTCAACCTGGCGCTCATCACCACGGCGCCGGGCGTGCGCTACCGCGTCAACGTCTCGGACGGGTCGCAGATCGAGATCTCGAGCCCGGCGCAGCTGCCGGATCTCTCGCGCGTCGAGTCGATCGAGGAGCCGTACATCAAGGCGACGATGGTGACCCGCGACGAGTACGTCGGCGGCATCCTCGCGCTGTCGCAGGACCGGCGCGGCATCCAGCGGAGCCTCCAGTACGTCTCCTCCGACCGCGTCCTCATCGAGTACGATTTTCCGCTCGCCGAGGTCATCCACGACTTCTACGACAAGCTGAAGTCGGTGTCGCGCGGCTACGCCTCGTTCGACTACGAGCTCTCCGACTACCGCGAGGGCGACGTCGTCAAGCTCGACGTGCTGGTCAACGGCGAACCGGTGGACGCCCTCTCGATCATGGTCCACCGCCAGAAGGCGCACCCCAAGGGCAAGGCGCTGGTCGACAAGATGAAGGAGCTCATCCCGCGCCAGCTGTTCGAGGTGATCCTGCAGGCGGCGATCGGCTCGAAGATCGTCGCCCGCTCGACCGTCAAGGCGCTGCGCAAGGACGTCCTCGCCAAGTGCTACGGCGGCGACATCAGCCGCAAGCGCAAGCTCCTCGAGAAGCAGAAAGAGGGCAAGAAGCGGATGAAGTCCGTCGGCAACGTCGAGATCCCGCAGGAGGCCTTCCTGGCGGTGCTCAAGGTCGAGGACTGACGGACTCCGCGGCCACCGCCGCCGCGAAATTGGAGTCGACTCGGGAGGGACGAGCATGAGCACAGGGGCTGCAGGAGCCGCGGTGAAGCGTGCCGACGAGGTCGAGAGGAAGCAGGTGGCCGCCGGCACGGCGACGGAAGTGCAGGTTCTGGTCGGGCCCGGCGACGGGGCGCCGAACTTCGCGCTGCGGCGCTTCATCATGGGCGCGGGCGGCGGCATGCCGCGGCACACCAATCTCGTCGAGCACGAGCAGTACGTGCTGGCCGGCCGGGCGCGGATAACGGTCGGCGACGCGGTGCACGAGGTCGCCGCCGGCAACACGCTCTACATTCCGGCCGGCGTGCCGCACTCCTACACCGTCCTCGAAGCGCCGTTCGAGTTCCTCTGCGTCGTCCCGAACTCGCCGGACAGAATCGAGATTCTGGACCCGGCTTGCTGATCGCCAGACGGCTCCTGCTCTGCCTGGTCGCCGGGACGGTCGCGGCCTGCCGTCCGGCGCCGCCAGCGGCTCCTGTCGATCGGGTGCCGCTCGCAGCCTTCGCCGGGGCGCTGCGGGTGAGCGCCGAGACGACGACGGTCGAGCTCGGCGAGGCCGCAGCGGGAGCCTCCCTGCGCGAGGGGTGGGGTCCCCCGGAGCCCGGCCCCGCGACGACCTTCCGCTGGGGCGCCGGACCACTCTCGCGGGTCCATTTCGAGCTCGTCGCGGCGCGCGACCTCGAGCTGCGGCTGCGCGGCTGGTCCTATCCCTTCGCCGACGGCGGAGCGCAGCGCGTCGAGGTACGGGTCAACGGCCAGCCGGTCGACGAGCGCGCCGTCCCCGCCGCATCGACGGCCTGGGCCGTGGCGATTCCGGCGGCGCGAGTCCGGGCGGGCGAGAACCTCCTCGAGCTGCGCTATGCGCGCTGGAACGAGCGCCCCGACGAGGCGCCCTGGGCGGTGGCCTGGGACGGCCTGCGCTTCGTCGCCGAAGACGGTCGCAACGCGCCGGCGGGAGCGGTCGCGGTCGACGCTGCGGCGGGTGGAATCACGCTGCCGGCGGGCACGGCTGCCGAGGCGACCCTCGATCTGCCGGCGGCCACCCGGTTGGCCTGGGACGCGGTCGAGCCGACGGGAGACGCGCGCCTCGAGGTCGCGGTGGAGAGCGAAGCGGAGGGATCGGGAATGACTGCAGCCGCAGCCGAGCGCACGATGCGCGCGCGGTCGGGCGGCGGAGTCGAGCTCACCGCCGCGCGTTCGGGCCTGGCGCGATTCGCCCTGCGTTCGCACGGCACCCAGGGGGCGGTCACCGTGCGCGGCCTGCGTCTCGAGCAGCCGCAGCGCGCCGGGGAGGTAACGGCTGCGGCTGCCGGACCGGTGCCGGCGCCGCCCGCGAACGACGCCAGGCCGAACCTGGTGCTCTACATCATCGACACGCTGCGCGCCGACCATCTGGGGTGCTACGGGTACCCCCGCCCGACTTCGCCGCGCATCGACCGATTCGCCGCCGAGGCGGTCTTCTTCCGCCACGGGCGGGCGCAGAGCTCGTGGACCAAGCCCGCGATGGCCTCGATCCTCACCGGTCTCTTCCCGGTGGCGCACGGCGCGCAACTGCGTTCGCAGCGCATTCACGACAGCGTCGAGACGCTGGCCGAGCGCCTGCAGGCGCAGGGCTACGAGACCGCGCTCTTCACCACCAACGCCAACGTCAGCGCGCGCTTCGGCTTCGCCCAGGGCTGGGACGAGTACCGCCTGCTCACTCACCGCAAGGGGAGAAAGCGCGAGCACTACGCCGCCGCCGAGATGAATCGCGAGGTGTTCTCCTGGCTGTCGCGCCGCGCCAAGCGGGCGGACGCGCGCCCCTTCCTCCTCGTCGTTCACACGCTGGACCCGCACGACCCCTACCGGCCGAGCGAGGAGTTTCGCGCCCGCCTCGCCCCGGACGTGCCGGTCGAACCGGCCTGCTGCGCGCGCACCGGGCAGCTCGCGGAGCTCTCCGCCGAGGCGGCGAAGCAGCATGCCGCCGCGGCCATGGCGCTCTACGACGCCGAGATCGCCCAGAACGACGCCGCCTTCGGCGACCTGCTCGACGAGCTCGAGCACCGCGGGCTCGACCGGAGCAGCGCCATTCTGCTCACCGCCGACCACGGCGAAGAGTTCTTCGACCACGGTGGCTGGAAGCACGGCTACACCCTGTACGAGGAGATGTTGCGCGTCCCGATCATCCTGCGTCTTCCCGGCAAGCCGGCAGAGCGCGCCGGCCGCACGATCGCGCGGCCGGCCGACCAGGTCGACATCGCGCCGACCCTTCTCGCCCTGGCCGGCGTGCCGGTCGGGAGCGACCTGCCCGGCCGCGATCTCCGCACGCTGGATGACGCTCCCGCGGACGGTTCGCCTGCCCCGGCGTCGTTCGCCTGGCTCGAACGGCCGGGTGCCGAGTCGTACGCGGTGACCGCGGGGGGCTGGAAGCTGATCCGCTTCGCCGGCGATCCCAGCAAGCGGGGCTCGGGCGAAGCGGCGCGCCTGCCGCAGTTCGGCCCGCGCGAAACGCCGGCCCGCTCGCTCTACGATCTTTCCCGCGATCCGGGCGAGCGCGCCAGCCAGCTCGACCTCGCCGAGCGGCGGTCGCTGCGCGAGCTCTGGCTCGAGGGCCGGCTCGCCGCCGCGCTGGCGCGCCACGGCGGCCAGACGGCGGCCGAGGACGCGGAGATCGATCCGGAGCTCGAAAAGAGCTTGCGCGCGCTCGGCTACTTCTGAGCCGGCGGCGGCTCAGCCCTTGACGGTGAAGCCGCGCGCCGCGAGCAGTGGGCGCAGCGCCTCGCGGCGGTCGCCCTGGATCTCGACGCAACCCTCGCCGACGGTGCCGCCGGTGCCGCAGGCGCGTTTCAGGTAGCCGGCGAGCTCCCGGAGGAACTCGCTGTTGCGCGGCAGGCCGTCGACGACCGTCACACTCTTGCCGCCGCGCCCCGACTTCTCGAGCCGCAGTCTGGCGACGATCTTCTCCGGCACCGGCTGCTCGAGATTCGCGGCGCAGCGGCAGTCGGCCTTCGGCCAGCCGCACTTCGGACAGACCGTGCCGGAGTCGGTGGCGTAAACGAGGCGGCCTGCGGGGGGGCGGCTCACGGTGCGGACGACTCGCCGGGCGTCAGTTCTTCAGATGCTGGGCGAAGAAGGCGAGCGTCTTCCCCCAGGCGTCCTCGGCGGGGCCGGCGAGGTAGTGCGCCCCGGTCGGATTGGCGAAGGCGTGATCGGCCTCAGGATAGACCACGATGGTGGCGTTCTTGCCGAGCTTCACGAGCTCGTGCTCCATCTGGCGCACGCCGTCGACCGGAATCCCCTGGTCCTTGCCGCCGAACAGGCCGAGGAGCGGCGCCTTGAGGGGGGCGAGGGCCTTGGGGTCGGCCTGCGTGCGGCCGTAGTACATGACCGCCGCCTGGATGCCGTCGGGAATGCCGAGCGCGGTCTCGAGCGCCCAGCCGCCGCCGAAGCACCAGCCGACGACGCCGATCTTCGTCGCCCCGCCCTGGGCGGCGAGGAAGGCGCGCGCCTGGCGCAGGTTCTCCATCAGCCGGGCCGGCTTCTCCATGGCGCTCTGCATCGCCGCCATCGCCGCTTCGGGCGTCGTGGCGACCTTGCCTTCGTAGAGATCGACCGCGAGCACGAGATAACCCTCGCCGGCGAAGCGCCGGGCCATGGCGCGGATGTTGTCGTTCAGGCCCCACCACTCCTGGATGACGATGAGCGCCGGCAGGGGCTTGGTCGACGGTGCCTGAAGCACCGGCCGGGTGAGGTAACCCTTCACCGCGGTGCCGTCGAGCGTCGCATAGACGATCTCTTCGGCGGCGACGGTCTGGGTCGGCGCCGGCACGGTCGCTGGGCTGGCCGCAGCGGTGTCGTGCCGGTGCTCCTTGGCCATCTTGGCGGCGTAGTCGGCCTTGGCGGCGGCATCCGCGGCGGCAGCAGCGGCATCCGGCTGGGCGGACTGCGCCCGCGCGCTGGACGCCATTCCGACGAGCGCGATGACGAGGGCGAGAGTTACGGTAGAGAGAGTCTTCGAACGCATGCGGCTTCTCCTTCGCAGTGGAGGCCGCAGCCTATCGAAAGCCGTAGAATCGCGTACCTTGAAAGTCCGCACCGCACTGCTCGCCATGCTGCTGCTG
>CAZQTL010000137.1:0-11261 GCA_964595975.1 uncultured Thermoanaerobaculia bacterium
CGCCGATCCGGCCGCCGCAGCCGCGACGCAGTCCCTCGCCCAGACGTCGCTCGCGACGCTCGCCCTCGGCGAACGCCGCTTCGACGACGCCGAACGCCACGCGCGCGCGGCGCTCGCCCTCGAGCCCGGCAACGCGTTGGCGCAAGGCACCCTCGCGGTCGCGCTCGACGATCTCGGCCGGCTCGACGAGGCCGAGGCCGCCTACCGCGCCGCCCTGGTCCTCGACCCGGCGCTCTATGCGAACGAATGGAATCTCGCGCTCCTGCTCGCCGGCCAACCCGCGCGCCGGAGCGAGGCCGCCGAACACCTCCGCCGCTTCCTCGCCCGCGCGCCGGCCGGCGATCCCCGGCTCGCCGAGGCCCGCCGCGCGCTGGAGAGGCTTTCGGCCGCCAGCGGCGGCGGTGGATAATCACCGCATGAAGAGCGTCGCCATCCTCGGAGCCTCGAAGGACCGCGCCAAGTTCGGCAACAAGTCGCTGCGCGCGCACGCCGCCGCCGGCTACCAGGTCTTCCCAATCCATCCGCAGGAGAGCGAGATCGAGGGGCACGCCGCCTACGCCTCGCTCGCCGCCCTGCCGCACGCCGTCGACCGCATCACCGTCTACCTCGCGCCGCCGGTCGGCAGGAGACTGCTGCCGGAGATCGCCCGCGCCGCCGCGCGCGAGGTCTGGTTCAATCCCGGCGCCGCCGATGCCGGGCTTCTCGCCGAGGCGGCGCAGCTCGGCATTCCCGCCATCGACGGCTGCAGCATCGTCGATCTCGGCCTCTCGCCGTCCGACTTTCCTTGAGCGGCCGAGGCTCCGTTCGAGGCGCATGAGAGAGCTGCGACAGATCCTCGCCCGGGCGCGCGAGCTGCGCTCCCGCGGCGAACGCGGCGTACTGGCGACGGTCGTCGCCGTCGAGGGCTCGGCCTATCGTCGCGAGGGGGCGCGCATGCTGATCGAGCCCGACGGCGGCCTCACCGGCGTCCTCTCCGGCGGTTGTCTCGAGCGCGACCTCGCGGCGCGCGCCGCCGAAGTCCAGGCCTCCGGCGAGGCGGCGCTCGCGACTTACGACCTGCGCGCTCCCGACGAAGTTCTCTGGGGCCTGGGGCTGGGCTGCGGCGGCAAGATCACGCTGCTGCTCGAGCCGCTGCCCTGCGACACCGATGCCGCCTCGCCACTCGCTCCTTTCGAGCAGGTCGAGCAGGAGCGGACACCGCGCGAAGTCGTGACCCGGTTCGCCGACGAGGTCGTCCTGCGCGAGCGCATCCTGCCGGCAACCCGTCTGGTGCTCGCCGGCGCCGGCCGCGACGCCGTGCCGCTCGCCCGTCTCGCCGGCGAGCTCGGCTGGGAGACGGTCGTGCTCGACTCCCGGCCCACGGCAGCCGCTGCAGCGCGCTTCGCCGGCCTGGGGCGCTTCGCCGGCGTCGCGCCGCGCCAGCTCGCCGAGGGCGTCGCCATCGACGCCTGGACCGCCGCCGTCGTGCTGACCCACAACTACCTCGACGACCTCGCCTGGCTGGCGGCGCTGCTGCCGACACCGGCGCCGTACGTCGGCCTGCTCGGCCCGGCCTCGCGGCGCGACCGTCTGATCGCCGATCTTGCGGAGCAGGGTCTCGTCCTCGATCCGCCGATGCGCGAACGCCTCCACGGCCCCGCCGGACTCGATCTGGGCGGCCGGGCGGCCGAACAGGTCTCCCTTTCGATCGTCGCCGAGATCCAGGCCGTGATGTCTGGCGCCGGCGCCACGCCGCTCTCGCGCCGGCACGCGAGCGCCGCGGTGCCGATGCCGCCAGTCGAGGTCGAAGGGGAGTCGTGACCGTCGCCGGCGTCCTGCTCGCCGCCGGCAGGTCGCAGCGGATGGGGCGCCCGAAGGCCCTGCTTCCCTTTCACGGCAAGACGCTCCTCCATCACGCGGTGCAAACGCTCTGCGCCACGGCGTGCAGCCCCCGGATCGTCGTCGTCAGCCGGGAGGTAGAAGAAGAAAGCTGCTGGCTGAGGGATGAGGTCGATATTGCGCTGGTGGTGAATCCGGATCCTCTGCGGGGGCTGTCGAGCTCGCTCCGCGTGGCGCTCGACGCCATCGAGGCGTGCGAACAGACCGAAGCCGGCGCGCGCGTCGAGGGCATCCTGATCACTCTCGTCGACCAGCCCCTGGTCACCCCCGATCACCTCGAGGCGATCCTGCAGGCCGGCGCCGCGACCGGCCTCGCCGCCTCGTCCTGGCCAGGGGCGTTCGGCCCTCCAACCTTCCTTTACCGGTCCTTTTTTGCCGCGCTGCGCGAGCTCCGCGGGGACGAAGGGGCGAAGAAGATCCTGCAAGCGAACAGGGACGGCGTGCGGCTGGTGGACTATCCCGAGGCCGCACAGGACATCGACGACCCAGCCGCCTACGAGCGCCTGCTGTCCGGCGCGAAGGCCTGAGACTCGACCCAGAGCTCGACCAGCGTCTCGATCCGCCGCCCGGTCTCGCTGCGCCGCGCCCGCAGCTCCTCGGCGATGCGCTTGCGGCGGTGCAGGAGGAGGAAGGCCCGGCTCTCCCGCCAGAGCGACTCCTGGCGTTCGAGCAGGCGCACCGCGATGTAGCCGGAGAGCGGCGCCACCAGGAGCACGGCGAGCGCCGAGGCCGGTCCCCACGCGACCCAGACGGCGGCCGCTTCGATCGCCCAGGTCAGCGGATAGGCGACGATGCCGGGGAAGACCTTGTACGTCGCGATCTGGTTCTGCTCGTCGTCGAAGCGTCGCGAAACGAGCTCCACCAGAGTGAACGGCACGAAGTTCAGCAGCGCGCCGAGGATCGCCACCGGCAGCGCGACGACGGTGTTGAAGGCGATCCGCGCCAGCGCCGTCACCAACGCGTCGATCGGATAGCTGGCGATGACCTGTTCGTCGCGCAGGCCCGAGAGCCGAAGCAGCCGGTCGTAGCCGCGCGCCGCCCCGACCGCTGCCGCGACCTCCCGCGGATGACTCTGCCGGAGTGCGTCGAGCCCGTCGAGGAGCGACCGTCGGGCATCGAACTCGGCGGCGAGCCGGCGCTCGCGAGGCAGCTCGAGGTCGTCGATCTCCAGGATCCGCGCCCCGCGTTCGACCAGACGCGACTCTTCCCAACTGGCGTAGTTGAGGGTGACGCGTTCGAGCGCTTCGGCGACCCGCTCGGTGAGCAGGCGCACCGCGGTCGTCTCGTCGCTCGCCGCCAGCCCGATCTCCTCCGCCGGATCGATCGGCGGGCCGACGACCACCAGCGCGCGGGAGCGGAAGCGGCCGCGGTCCTCGAACAGGAGTCCCACCGGCACGATGCGGCTGCCCAGGGGCCCGAAGCGGCGTTCGGACTCGAGCAGGATGCGCGCCGCGCCGGTCTTCAGCGGCTGCAGCTGCGGCTCGTCGTGGCTCACGCCCTCGGGGAAGATCGCCAGGATGCCGCCGCGGGCCAGCTCTTCGTGGCAGCGCGCGAAAGTCTCGAGGTTCTTCGCCGTGTCGACTCCCTCGTCCTGCCGGCGGTAGACCGGGATGACGCCGGCGAGATCGCAGATCTGCGCCAGCACCGGAATCTTCCACAGCGTGCTCTTGCCGAGCATGCGCGCCGGCAGCCGCAGCGGGCCGAGGAGGAACATCGGGTCGACCAGGCCGTTGACGTGATTGGCGACGACGACGAGCGGCACGCGGCCGCGCGGCAGGCGCTCCCCGCCGACGACCTCGATGCGGCGGAAGAAGACCGCCAGGATCAGGCGGCAGAGCAGTCCGATCGCGCGGTCGACGGCGACGCGTCCCAGGGACGGTCGCGAAGTGCCGGCGGCGCCGGCGGATCTGGGGGGGGCGGGCGGGTCGGGAGCGGGCACCGCTACGCCGGCTCGCGCCAGGCCGCGGCCGCGGCCACGCCCCGGCGCTCGTCGACCAGGAACATGCCGAGCAGCCCGAGCACGAAGAAGATTCCGGTGCACAGAATCGCCATGCGCTGCGACTGGGTCGCCGACGAGACCAGGCCGAAGACCGGCGGGCCGAAGGCGTAGGCGGCCTTGCCGAAGAGGCCCCAGAGGCCGAAGAACTCGCCGCTCTTGCCCACCGGGGCGAACATGCCGACGAGCGCTCGCGAGGCCGACTGCAGCGAGCCGATGCCGAGGCCGGCGGTGACCGCGATCACCCAGAAGGCGAGCTTGCTCGCGGTGACGTAGGTGGCGAAGCAGGTGCCGATCCACAGCAGCAGCGACACCTGGATCGTCAGCCGCGCGCCGAGCTTGTCCTGGATGGCGCCGAAGGCGAAGGCGCCGCCGGCCGAGGAGACCTGCACCACCAGGAAGAGGAAGATCAGCTCGCTCGAGGTGAAGCCGACCGTGCGCTCGGCGTAGACGCCGACGAAGGCGATGATGCTCATGAGGCCCGACGAATAGACGAAGAAGACGCCGAGGAACTTGGCGAGCTCGCGGAAATGCCCGATCGAGCGCACCGTCGTCAGCAGCCGGCCGAAGCCCTGGCGGGCATAGTAGAGCAGCGGCTCGCTGCGCCGCGGCGCGCGTTCGCGCAGGAAGAGAAAGGTCGGCAGGGCGGCGACGAGGAAGAACAGCGCCGTGAGCGGCCAGACCAGCCTGAGGCGGGGGAGATTCTCCAGCGTGAAGCCGCCGTCGATCATCGGTTTGATCAGCAGCAGCGAAGCGAGGCCGCCGAAGTAGCCGAGCCCCCAGCCGAAACCCGAGATCCGCCCGACCGTCGCCGGGGTCGAGATCTCGGGCAGGAAGGCGGCGGTCAGGTTCTCGCCGAACGAGAAGGCGATATTGGAGATCACGAACAGGACGAGCGCGAGCTGGATCGCCCCCGGCGTCACGAACCAGAGCGCCGCGGTGCCGCCGACGCACAGCAGGTAGGTGACGAAGAGGAAGACCTTCTTGCGCCCCGACTCGTCGGCCATCGCGCCGACGATCGGCGACAGCAGCAGGACGAGCAGGTTGGCGACGAAGATCCCGCCCCCCCACCAGGCGTCGGCGTCGGGCCCGGCGGCGACCAGGCGGGTGAAGAAGACGCTGAACGCCACCGTCACCACGACGGTGGTGTAGCTCGAGTTGGCGAAGTCGAACATCGCCCACGAGAAGATCTCGCGGCGGGTGACCGGCGGCGGAGCCGCTGCCTTCTCGGCGCTCAACCGGGTCAGGGGCAGGTCTGGAAGGCGCTGGTGTCGGTGATCGCCGCGGCCGAGACGCCCAGCGTGTTGTCGTAGAGCTTCGTCGTCTCGGTCCAGGTGTCGTAGACGGTGACGTGGAACTCGACGTTGGTGAGGGCGGCGAGGAAGACCCAGTAGCGGTTGTTGAGCGAGCAGCCGTCGACGATCTTGATCATCAGCTCGAACGCCGCCGGGGTGAAGAACCAGACGATGCCGGAGTCCTCCGAGCCCAGCGGCACGAAGGTGCCGTTGCCGGTGACGTTCTCGAAGTTCTTCCACGTGGCGCTGATGCGGAAACGGCCCTTGCGCAGCTCGCCGTAATGGCCGTCGTAGGAGGGCATGCTGCCGTCGCCGGCGAGGATGCGCGTCGCGCCGGTGCAGGAGACGAAGCTGGTGAAGGTCCCCTGCGCCGCCGGCTCCGCTCCCGCCGTCACCAGGTAGTAGCTCTGGTTACCCTGCAGGGCGGCGGAGAAAGAAGAGAAGTGAACGCCCTGGGAGCCGTTGTCGCTCGCCGCCACCAGGTGCGAGAGCGGGCTCGCCGGGTCGAACGCTCCGCTGTAGAGGTAAAGGACGCCGTCGAAGCCGGCCTCCTGCACGCTGTCGAAGGTGCAGGTGCCGTTGGCGTTGGTGAACAACGCCTGGCTCGAGTAGCGCACGACCTTGCCGGAGAGCGTCGGCGCCGGCGTGAGCGTCGTGTTCGGCCGGTTGAACGTCGCGCCACCGGCGGTCGTGCCGTAGAACGAATAGGCGGCCTGCGCAGCCGCCGGCGCCGCGCTGCCGAGAGCGCACGCGGCGGCGAGGGCGGCGGCGCTGAGAATCTGGCGGCAGCGGTTCATGGCGGCGATCCGGCGCGAATCCTAACCCATGCCCGGCCGCAGGGCGAAGGCCGCGCCGGCGGCTCAGCCCTTGGCGTCGAACCAGGTCGGTCCGATGCCGGAGTCGACCACCAGCGGCACGGCGAGCTCGGCGACGCCGGACATCTCCCCGCGCACCATCGCCGCCACGGCCTCGGCCTCCCCCGCCGGAGCCTCGAGCACCAGTTCGTCGTGCACCGTGAGCAGCAGGCGCGCCTGTGGATGCTCGGCGCGCAGCCGCCGGTCGACGGCGATCATCGCCAGCTTGAGCAGATCGGCGGCGGTTCCCTGAATGCGCGCATTGATCGCCATGCGGCGCGCATTCTCCTTGAGGTTCCAGTTCCTGCTCTGGATGTCGGGCAGGTAGCGTACCCGGCCGTAGAGCGTTTCGACCCGGCCGTCGCGCTCGGCCGCCGCCAGCGTCTCCTGCATGTAGGCCTGAACGCCGGCGTAGCGCGCGAAGTAGACCGCGATGAACTGCTCGGCCTCCTTGGTCGAGATGCCGAGCGCCTGCGCCAGGCCGTAGGCGCTCATGCCGTAGATCAGGCCGAAGTTGATCGTCTTGGCCGCCCGCCGCTGCTCGGCGGTGACGAAATCGACCGCAATGCCGAGCACCGTCGCGGCGGTCGAGCGGTGGATGTCCTCGCCGCTCCGGAAGGCTTCGATCATCGCCTTCTCGCCGGCGATGTGCGCCAGGACGCGGAGCTCGATCTGGCTGTAGTCGGCGGCGACGAGGAGCGCCCCCGGGGCGGCGCAGAACGCCTTGCGGATCTTCATCCCGACCTCGGTGCGGACGGGGATGTTCTGCAGGTTCGGATTCACCGATGAAAGGCGCCCCGTCGCCGCGACCGCCTGCTGGAAGCGGGTGTGGACCCGGCCGTCGGCGCCGACGATCTGCGGCAGGGCATCGACGTAGGTCGACTTGAGCTTGGCGAGCTCGCGGAAGCGCAGCAGATACTGCGGCAGCTCGTGCCCGGCGGAGGCGAGCTCCTCGAGCGTGTCGGCGCCGGTCGACCAGCTCTTCGTCTTCTTGGTCTTCTTGCCGGCCGGGAGCTTCAGCTTCTCGAACAAGATCGTCCCGAGCTGCTGCGGCGACTGGATGTTGAAACGCTCGCCGGCGAGACGGTAGATCTCCGCCTCGAGGCCCGCGAGCTCGCCGCCGAGCTCCGCCGACATCCGGGCGAGGAACTCGACGTCCAGCCGGATGCCGGTCTCCTCCATGCCGACGAGCACCGGCATGAGCGGCGCTTCGATGCGCGCATAGAGCCCGGCCACCTTGCCCGAGCCCAGCTCCTGGCGGAGGGCCGGCGCGAGCCGCTCGACGGCGGCCAGGCGCTCGCCCACCCACGTCCCGACGCGCTCGTCGCCGATCGGCGGCTCGACCCCCTTGTCGAAGCCAGCCTCCTTCGCCGCGCGCAGCTTCGCGCCGGTGCGCTCGAGCGCGAGGTCCTCGAGCCCGTGCCCGTGGACCGAAGCCCGCGAGAGATAGGAGACGAGCATGAGGTCGATGAGGCGCAAGACCGCGACCTCGCCCGCCGCGGGCGCCAGCCGCAGGAGCTCCTTCAGATCGCAGCCGACGATCTCCCGCGACGGATCGGCGCACCACTCCGAGAGCGTCGCGACGACCGCCGCCCGCAGCTCCGGCGACCGCAGGTCGACCCAGCCGCGGCTCTCGCCCGACGACGAGGCCAGGGCGAGGGCCACCGGAACCGCGGTCTCCGCCAGCGCGGCCGTGACGCTCTTCCCCAGCGATGCCGCGAACTCCTCCCACTCCTCGACCGAAAGAACGCCGGCGATCGCAGGGATGTCGCCCCCGCCCGAGGCGGGCGAGGTCGCGCCTGCCGCATCCGCCGCGTCGAGCTCGGCGAGCAGGGTGAAGAACTCGAGCTCCGAGTAGAGCTCGCGCAACATGGCGGCATCCGGCGGATCGAGCTGCAGCGACTCGGGATGAAGCTCGATCGGCAGGTCGGTGTGGATGGTGACCAGCTCCTTCGACAGCAGCGCCTGGTCGCGGTGCTGCTCGAGGCCTTCGCGATAGGCCTTGCGCGAAACCTCGGCCGCGCGGTCGAGCAGCGCTTCGACCGAGCCGTACTCGGCGATCAGCTGGCGCGCCCCCTTTTCGCCGATCCCGGGGACGCCGGGGACGTTGTCCACCGCGTCGCCCATGAGCGCTAGGACGTCCGCCACCTGCGCCGGAGGAACGCCGAAATCCTCGATCACGGAGGCGGCGTCGTAGCGCTTGTTGCGTCCGGTGTGCAGGAGCGTGACGTGCGGACCGACGAGCTGCATCAGGTCCTTGTCGGCCGACACCAGCACGTCCTCGTAGCCTTCCGCCGCCGCCTTCTTCGCCAGCGTCCCCATGACGTCGTCGGCCTCGTAGTTGTCGAGCTCGAGGCGGGGAATGCGGAACGCCTCGATCGCCCGCCGGACATAGGGGATCTGCGGCACGAGGTCGTCCGGCATCGGCGCGCGGTTGGCCTTGTAGTCGGCGAACTTCTCCGTGCGCACCGTCTTGTCGGAGATGTCGAGCGCCACACCGATGAAGTCGGGCGCCTCGTCCTTCAGCACCTTGCGCAGGATCTGGACGAAGCCGAAGACGGCGTTGGTCGGCAGCCCCTTCGAGTTGGAGAGATTGCGGATGGCGAAGAAGGCGCGAAAGATGTTGTGGAAGCCGTCGATCAGGACGAGCTTGGGGCGGCGCGCCGGCTCCGTCGCCGGAGGCGCTGGCTGGTCGATGTCCATTGGTCCAGCTTAGCCCACGCCACCCCTCGCCTGCCGCGCTCGTTCGGCTAGACTGCAGCTCTCGCGCGAAAGGAGATCAGCATGCCCGAGTACGTCCAGATGGGGCTCTTCTCTTGGATCCTGATGGGGCTCGTCGCTGGAGCGCTGGCGCGGTTTCTGCTGCCCGGCCGCGATGCCCTGGGTTGCATCACCACGATGCTGGTCGGCATCGTCGGCGCCGTGGTCGGCGGCTTCGTCGCCACGAAACTGGGCTTCGGCGGCTTCCAGGGCTTCGACGTCTACAGCCTGATCATCGCCACGATCGGCGCCGTCCTCTTCCTGCTGGTGGTGCGGATCTTCCGCAGCGGCAAGAAGTCGAGCTAGTCAGGCCGCTCCGACCGGACCGGGCGCCGCGCCTGCGCCATGAGGTGGGCGATCTCCGGCAGGACCAGCCGCGAGAGCGCCAACCCGAGCGCCGCCGGCGAGCCGGGCAGGAGGAAGATCGCCCGCCCCGCGACCAGGCCGGCCGTCGCCCGCGAGAGCATCGCGGCGGCGCCGATCTCGGCGAAGGAGAGCATCCGGAAGAGCTCGCCGAAGCCGGGAATGTCGCGCTCGAACATCGGCGCCACGGCCTCGATCGTGACGTCGCGCGGCGCCAGGCCCGTGCCGCCGGTGACCAACAGTACGTCGACCTCCGGCAGCGCCAAGGCAGCCTGTACCTCGCCGCGGATCTCGCCGATGTCGTCGCGCACCAGGCCGCGCGAAGCCAAGCGATGCCCCGCCTCCGTCACCAGCGACGCGAGCAGCGCACCTCCTTTATCGGTCCTTTCGTTCCGGCTGTCACTCACGGTGATCAGCGCGAACCCCAGGACAGGCTTGCCCGCTTCCGAACGATGCTCGATGACGACCATGGAAGAAGCCTAGCCGATTCGCCCGCCTTGGTAGGATCCGGAAGATGAGCAGAAAAGTGGCAATTCTCGGAGTGCCGATGGATCTGGGGCAGGGGCGCCGCGGCGTCGACATGGGACCGTCGGCGATCCGCTACGGCCGTCTGCACGAGCGACTGGCGGCGATCGGCTGCGACGTCATCGACCTGGGCGACGTCGACGTCCCGGGGGCCGAAGAGCTGGGCGTCGAGCACGCTCAGCCCGGCGGCGGCATGGGCTACCTCGATGCCATCGTCCATGCCTGCGAGGCGACGGTCGAGAAGCTCCTCGCCCTGCCGGCTGCGACCTTCCCCGTCATCCTCGGCGGCGACCACTCGATCGCCATGGGCTCGGTCACCGGCGCCTCGCGGCGGGAGCGCACCGGCGTCGTCTGGGTCGACGCGCACGGCGACTTCAACACCACCGAGACCTCGCCATCCGGCAACATCCACGGCATGCCGCTCGGCGCGCTGTGCGGCGTCGGCGACCGGCGGCTGGTCGATCTCGCCTGGCCGGGGGCGAAGATCCGTCCCGAGGACGTCGTGCTCATCGGCGTGCGCGACCTCGACCGCGAGGAAGCCAAGCTGATGCGCAACGCCGGCGTCACGGTCTACACCATGAAAGAGGTCGACCACCTCGGTCTGCCGCGGATCGCCGAGGAGACGCTCGAGCGCCTCGGCAACCTCCCGCGCCTGCATGTCTCGTTCGACGCCGACGTGCTCGACCCCGAGGTCGCGCCAGGCGTCGGCACGCCGGTGCCCGGCGGCTTCACCTACCGCGAGGCGCACCTGCTGATGGAGCTCTTCGCCGATTCGGGGCACGTGACCAGCCTCGACCTCGTCGAAGTGAACCCGATCCTCGACCGCGAGAACCGCACCGCGAACACCTTGGTCGAGCTCGCGGCGAGCCTCCTCGGAAAGCGGATCTTCTAGCTCGCCTGGAGCCGCAGCAGCACCGCCATCGCCCGCTCCGCCATCCCCACCGGCACGAACAGGTGGTCGTGATGGAACGCCGCCATGGCGTTGCAGGGGATGCCCTCGCGGGCGAGCGCCGAGGAGACGGCGGCGAGAAAGCCGACCGCGGCGAGATCCGAATGCACGTTGAGCGTGATCCACGCCGCCTCGAAGACCCCCGCCAGACCATGGGCCTGGGCCTCCTCCGCGCGGAGGACGGCCGTCACCCCTTCGGCCTCGCGAAACGTCGCCAGCGGCGCGACGCCTGCGGGCAGGGCGCCGTCCGCGAGCGTGCAGAAAACGTAAGTCCCGCCCTGGAGCTCGGGCCGCATGCCGGCGACCAGGCGGGCGAGATCGCTCTCCGCGCGGCCGGCGGCGCTCACTCGATCTCTTCGAGCTCGGTGTCGACGTTGACGACTTCGCGCTTCGCGGCGGGAGTGACGACGACCTTCACCCAGACGGTGCGATAACCCTGCAGCGACAGCTTGACCAGGTGGTCGCCCGGGCCGTCGAAGTAGTAGGTCTTGCCACCGCCGGCACCGTCCCAGTCGTCGGCCTCGCCGAGGAGCTGGCCATCGACGGTGACCAGCACCTCCTCGGGATCGACCTTGAACTCGGCGCCGCGCCGGCACTGGAAGATAGCGGCGATCGGCGGCGGCGGCTCGGCGGCCGGCGCC
>CAZQTL010000138.1:0-11178 GCA_964595975.1 uncultured Thermoanaerobaculia bacterium
AAGGAGCTCTACTACTACCTCGACGCCACGCCGACGCATTCGTACCTCGAGATGCTCTACAAGTATCCCCAGAGCGAGTTCCCCTACGGCTGGATCGCCGAGGAGAATCGCCGCCGCGGCCGCGACCAGCCGGAGTTCGAGCTGCTCGACACCGGCATCTTCGACGACGACCGCTACTTCGATGTCGGCGTGCAGGTGGCCAAGGCCGACGCCGAGGATCTGCTGATCCGCATCACCGCGACCAATCGCGGGTCCGAGGCGGCGCGCCTCGTGCTGCTGCCGCAGCTCTGGTTCCGCAACGACTGGGCCTGGGGGGACGGCGTCGAGAAGCCGAATCTGGCCGTCGCCGCCGGCGGCGTGCGCGCCTGGCACCGGGAGCTGGGGACGTTCTGGCTGCAGTGCGAAGGCGCCCCCGAGCTGTTGTTCTGCGACAACGAGACCAACGCGGCGCGTCTCTGGGGAGGCGAGCGCGGCAGCGGGTACTTCAAGGACGGTATCGCCGAGCGCGTCATCGGCGGCCGCCAGGACGCCGTGCATCCGCAACGGACCGGGACCAAGATGGCGGCGATGTACGACGTCGTCGTCGCCGCCGGCGCGGTGCACGAGGTGCGGCTGCGCCTGTCGCGCGCCGCCCGGCCGCAGCCGTTCGCGGACTTCGCCGCCGCGTTCGAGCTGCGGCGCGCCGAGGCCGACGCCTTCTACGCCGACCTCCAGCGCGGAGTCGCCGATCCGGAGGCGCGGCGCGTCCAGCGCCAGGCCTGGGCGGGGATGCTGTGGAGCGAGCAGTACTACCACCTCGACGTGCCGCGCTGGCTGGCCGGTGACCCGGGGCAGCCGCCGCCGCCGGAGGAGCGGCTCTCGGGACGCAACCACGAGTGGACGCACCTGAACAACGCCGACATCATCTCGATGCCGGACAAGTGGGAGTACCCCTGGTACGCCGCCTGGGACCTCGCCTTCCACTGCCTGCCGCTCGCTCGCCTCGACCCGGAGTTCGCCAAGCACCAGCTGATCCTGCTGACGCGGGAGTGGTACATGCATCCGAACGGTCAGCTGCCGGCCTACGAGTGGGCGTTCGGCGACGTCAATCCGCCGGTGCACGCCTGGGCGGCGTGGCGGGTCTACGAGATCGATCGCGAGATGACGGGCCACGCCGACCGCGCTTTCCTCGAGCGCGTCTTCCACAAGCTGATGCTGAACTTCACCTGGTGGGTGAACCGCAAGGACGTCGAGGGGCGCAACGTCTTCCAGGGGGGCTTCCTCGGCCTCGACAACATCGGCGTCTTCGATCGCTCGGCGGAGCTGCCGACCGGCGGGCATATCGACCAGGCCGACGGCACCGCCTGGATGGCGATGTACTCGCTCAACCTGATGCGGATCGCGCTCGAGCTGGCGCTCGACAACCCGGTCTACGAGGACATCGCCACCAAGTTCTTCGAGCATTTCCTCTACATCGCCGCGGCGATGAAGGATCTAGGCGGCCGCGAGATCGACCTCTGGGACGACGAGGACCAGTTCTTCTACGACGTCCTGCACACCGGCGACGGCGCCGCGCGGCCGCTCAAGGTGCGCTCGATGGTCGGACTCATTCCGCTCTTCGCGGTCGAGATCCTGGATGCCTCGCTCCTTGCGCGCGTCCCCGAATTCGCGGCCCGGCTGCAGTGGTTCCTCGACTACCGCCCCGACCTCGCCGACCTCGTCTCGCGCTGGCATCAGCCGGGCAAGGAGGACCGCCGCCTGCTGTCGCTGCTGCGCGGTCATCGCATGAAGTCGGTGCTCGCGCGGCTGCTCGACGAGAGCGAGTTCCTCTCGGAGCACGGCGTGCGGGCGCTGTCGCGTATCCACCGCGACCATCCGTTCGCCATCGAAGCCGGCGGCCGGACGTTTTCCGTCGACTACCAGCCGGGGGAGTCCGATTCCGGCCTCTTCGGCGGCAACTCCAACTGGCGCGGACCGGTCTGGTTCCCGGTCAACTTCCTGATCATCGAAGCGCTGCGGCGGTTCTCGGCGTACTACGGCGACGACCTCACGGTCGAGTGCCCGGTGGGCTCGGGCACCATGCTGCCGCTCGCGGCTGCCGCCGACGAGCTGGCGCGCCGCCTGGTGAGTCTCTTCCTGCCGGACGCCCGCGGTCGCCGTCCGGTCTTCGGCGCCGCGGAGAAGCTGCAGAGCGATCCGCACTTCCGCGATCACCTGTTGTTCTTCGAGTACTTCCACGGCGACAACGGGCGCGGCGTCGGCGCGAGCCATCAGACCGGCTGGACGGGACTCGTCGCCGAGCTCATCCGCTGAGCCGGAGCGTCGCGCCGCGCCGAAACCGCCACCGCGCGCGGCGCATCGTAGGCCTGACAAGCGAGGCGGACATGGGGACGGGGACGGCGACGATGACCGGCGAGGCAAGGGGCGAGGCGACGGAGAAGGCGGTTCCTGGGCCGCGGCTGTCCGCCGGCGAGCTCGCCGACTTCGAGCGCTCCTCCGCGCTCGAGTGGCTGGAGACCAACGGCCTCGGCGGCTGGGCGAGCTCGACGGTCTCGGGAGCGCACACCCGCCGCTACCACGGCCTGCTCGTCGCCGCGACCCGCCCGCCCGCCGGCCGGCGCGTCCTGCTCTCGAAGCTCGAGGAGACGCTGGTGCTCGCCGGCGAAGCGGCGGACAGGCGCGTCGAGCTGGCGGCGAACCGCTATCCCGGCGCCGTGCATCCTCGCGGTTTCGAGCGTCTCGTCGAGTTCGCGCGCGAGCCCTTTCCGACCTGGGTCTACGAAGTCGAGGGCTACCGGCTGAGGAAGACGATCGCGACCGTGAACGGCGAGAACACGACGGTGATGGTCTACGAGCTGCTCGCCGCAGCGGAGGCCGGCGGGGCTGCGGCGGCGCCGTGGCTCGAGCTCCGCCCGCTCTTCGCCGGCCGCGACCTGCACGCGCTGGGAAACGCCGACACGGCGCGGTCGTGGGGGGCCGCTGCCGCGCCGTCCGCGACCGGTGTCGTGCGCTTCTCCGCCGGCGGGGGCGAAGCCGACGTGTACGTCGAGGTGGGCGGCGCGGAGTATCGCGCCGAGGGCAGCTGGTACTACGACTTCGAGTACGCCGAGGAGCGTGCGCGCGGCTTCGATTGTCACGAGGACCTCTACATGCCCGGAGTGTTCACGGTGCGGCTCGAGGTCGGCAGGCCCCTCGGCGTCGTCGTCTCGACCGAAGAGCGCCCGGGTCGCGATGCCGCGCTGCTCATGTCCGGCGAGCTCGCGCGCCGGCAGCGCCTGGTCGCGCTGGCGGGCGCGAAGCATCCCCTCGTCCGCCGGCTCGTCCTTGCGGCGGACCAGTTCCTGGTGAAGCGCTCCGGAACGGAAGCCGGCGGCTCGAGCATCATCGCCGGCTACCCCTGGTTTGCCGACTGGGGCCGCGACGCGATGATCGCCCTGCCCGGGCTCTGTCTCGCGACCGGCCGTCACGCCCAGGCGCGCGAGATTCTGCGCGCCTTCACCGGCGCGCTCTCCGAGGGCATGCTGCCGAACCGCTTCCCGGAGCAGGGGGAGGCGCCGGAGTACAACACCGTCGATGCCACGCTCTGGCTGTTCGTCGCCGTCGATCGCTATCTCGCGGCGACGGGCGACACGGAGTTCGCCTGCGCGGAGATGCTGCCGCGCCTGGACGAGATCCTCGCCTGGCACGGCCGGGGCACGCGCTACGGCATCGGAGTCGGCGGCGACGGCCTGCTCTCCGCCGGCGAGCCCGGCGTCCAGCTCACCTGGATGGACGCCAGGGTCGGCGACGAGGTGGTGACGCCGCGCCACGGCATGCCGGTCGAGGTCGAGGCTCTCTGGTACAACGCCCTGCGCATCGCCGCCGCCCTCCATCGCCGCGGTGGTGGCAGAGACCGTGCGGCGATGCTCGGCAAGCTCGCCGGCGTCGTGCGGCAGCGTTTCGAGGAGCGCTTCTGGAACGAGGCGGCCGGGGCGCTCTTCGACGTCGTCGCCGAGTCCGGCAACGACGCCGCCTGCCGTCCGAACCAGATCTACGCCCTCGCGCTGCCCTTTCCGCTGCTGCCGCGCGACAAGGCGGCGGCGGTCCTCACGACGGTGGAGCGGCGGCTGCTGACGCCGCGCGGGCTGCGCAGCCTCGCCGCCGGCGAGCCCAGCTACTGTCCGCGCTACGAAGGCGGTCCGGCCGAGCGCGATCGGGCCTATCACCAGGGAACCGTCTGGAGCTTCCTGCTCGGCGCCTATGTCGACGCGCTGGTGCGCTACCGCGGCAGCGCCGGACGCCGCCAGGGGCGCGAGCTCCTCGCCGGATTCGCGCCGCATCTCGACGAGGCCTGCATCGGCTCGATCTCGGAGATCTTCGACGCCGAGCCGCCGCACCGCCCGCGCGGCGCCTTCGCCCAGGCCTGGAGCGTCGCCGAGCTCCTGCGCGCGGCGCACAGGGTGGGGCTGCGATGAGCCGCTTTCACTGGCGCGAGTGGGGCATCGAGGCCGCCGGCCTCGGTCTGTTCATGATCTCGGCCGCTCTCTTCGCCACGCTCCTCGAGGGCCCGGGCTCGCCGGTGCGCGAGCGGCTCGCCGACCCCCTGACGCGGCGCGCCCTGATGGGGCTCGCCATGGGGCTGACGGCGCTGGCGCTCGTCTACTCGCCCTGGGGACGGCGCTCCGGAGCGCACTTCAATCCGGCGACCACGCTGACCTTCTTTCGTCTCGGCAAGGTCTCGCCGACCGACGCGCTGGCCTATCCGCTGGCGCAGCTCGCCGGCGGGCTGGGCGGGGTCGCCGTCGCCGCCCGGCTGCTCGGCGCGCGCTTCACCGCGCCGCCGGTCGACTGGGTGGCGACCCGCCCGGGACGCTACGGCGTGGCGGCGGCGTTCGCCGCCGAGGTCGCGATCGCGGCGCTGATGATGCTGACGGTGCTGTTCTTCTCCAACCGGCCGGCGCTGGCCCGCTACACTGGCGTCGCGGCGGCGGCGCTGGTCACGCTCTACATCACCCTCGAGGCGCCGCTCTCGGGCATGAGCCTGAATCCGGCGCGCAGCCTCGCCTCGCTCCTGCCCTCGGGGGACCTTCGCGGTCTCTGGGTGTACCTCTGCGCACCGTTCGCCGGAATGCTCGCCGCGGCGGAGATCTACCGCCGTATTCCCGGCCACCTGCCCGTCCTCTGCGCCAAGCTGCACCACGATTCCTCTTCGCCCTGCCCGTTCCACTGCGGCTACTGCCGCCATCCCGATGCAATCCCGGAGTATCGATGAGCTCGAACCCCTACGATGTCGTCATCATCGGCAGCGGCGCCGGCGGCGGCACGCTCGCCTGGAAGCTCGCGCCGACCGGCAAGCGGATCCTGCTGCTCGAGCGCGGCGACTATGTCCGGCGCGAGGCGCAGAACTGGGATCCGCGGGCGGTCAATGTCGAAGCGCGCTACAACACGCGAGAGGTGTGGGCGGACCGCGACGGCAAGGCGCTCCACCCGCACACCAACTACAACGTCGGCGGCAACACCAAGTTCTACGGTGCCGCCCTCTTCCGCCTGCGCGAGCGCGACTTCGGTGAGCTCGTGCACGACGGCGGCGTGTCGCCCGCCTGGCCGATCTCGTACGCCGAGCTCGAGCCGTACTACACGCAGGCCGAGCACCTCTACCAGGTGCACGGCGAGCGCGGCGTCGACCCGACCGACCCGTGGGCCTCGGCGCCGTACGCCCACGCTCCGGTCTCGCACGAGCCGCGGATCGCAAAGCTCGCGGACGATCTCGCGGGCGCCGGCCTGAAACCGTTCCATGTGCCGCTCGGCATCCGGCTCGACGAGTCCGACCCGCGGACGAGCCCCTGCATCCGCTGCGCGACGTGCGACGGATTCCCCTGCCTCATCGGCGCCAAGTCGGACGCCCAGACGATCTGCGTCGATCCGGCGCTGGCGGCGCATCCGAACCTGGAGCTGTGGACGGGGGCGCGCGTCACGCGCCTCGAAACCGATCCTGCCGGCCGGGCGGTGACGAAGGTCCATCTCGAACGCGACGGGCAGCCGATGGCCGTCGAGGCCGGCGTCGTGGTGGTCTCGGCGGGCGCCATCAACTCGGCGGCGCTCCTGCTGCGCTCGGCGTCGGAGCGGCACCCGCGCGGGCTCGCCAATGGCTCCGACACCGTCGGCCGCCACTACATGGGGCACATCAACTCGGTGCTGATGGCACTGTCGCTCGAGCCGAATCCGACGGTCTTCCAGAAGACACTCGGCCTCAACGACTTCTACTTCGGCGCCAGGGAGTGGGAGAAGCCGATGGGGCACATCTCGTTCGTCGGCAAGCTCGACGCCGTGACGCTCTCGGCCGGTGCGCCGCCGTTCGCTCCGGGCTGGTCGCTCGAGGCGATGGCGAAGCACTCGCTCGACTTCTGGCTCACGTCCGAAGACCTCCCCGATCCGGAGAACCGGGTGACCCTCGACGGCGAAGGCAGGATCGTGCTCGCCTACCGGCCGAACAATGAAGCGGGGCACCAGCGCCTCATCGCCAAGCTCAAGAGCCTGATGAATACCCTCGGCTGTCACGACCACCTGCTGTCGCGCAGCCTCTTCGTCGGCCAGCGCATTCCGCTCGCCGGCGTCGCCCACCAGAACGGCACGATCCGCTTCGGCTCCGACCCGGCGAGCTCGGCGCTCGACCCGATGTGCCGCGCCTGGGAAGTGGACAATCTCTACGTCGTCGACGGCTCGTTCTTCCCGTCGTCCGGGGCGGTGAACCCGGCGCTCACCATCATGGCGAACGCGCTGCGGGTGGGCGATCACCTGATCGGGAGGCTGGGATGAGAGTGCCGTCACGCAGGAGTTTCACCGCTTCGCGCTGGCTGATCTGCGGTCTCGCCCTCTTCAGCGGGTGGACGCCGCTCGCCGCCGCTCCGCACGTCGCCGCGGTCGGCATGACCGTTTCCGATCTCGACCGGTCGGTGGCGTTCTTCACCGGCGTGCTCGATTTCCGCGAAGTGGGGGAGCGGGTCGAGCTCGCGGGCAGCGAGTTCGAGCATCTGACCGGCGTCTTCGGCGCCCGCGCCCGCGTGGCGACGGTCTGTCTCTCCAGCGAGTGTCTCGAGCTCACCGACTACCTCGCGCCCGAGGGACGGCCGATCCCCGCCGACTCGCGCTCGAACGACCGCTGGTTCCAGCACGTGGCGATCGTCGTCTCCGACATGCCGCGCGCCTATGCGCGGCTCCAGGCCGCCGGCGTCGAGCACGTGTCGACGGCGCCGCAGCGCCTGCCTGACTGGAATCCGGCCGCCGGCGGCATCGTCGCGTTCTACTTCCGCGACGCCGACGAGCACAATCTCGAGCTGATCGCCTACCCCGCGGGCAAGGGCGACCCGCGCTGGCAGGCGAAGGAGAAGCTGTTCCTGGGCATCGATCACACGGCGATCGCGGTTGCCGACACCGCGCGCAGCCTCGCCTTCTGGCGCGACGCGGTCGGCTTCACCGTCGCCGGTGGAGCGGAGAACTGGGGACCGGAGCAGGAACACCTCAATCAGGTCTTCGGCGCCCGGCTGGCGATCACCGGCCTGCGCGGAGCCCCGAAAGAAGGCGTCCCCGGAATCGGTCTCGAGTTCCTCGACTATCTCGCGCCGTCCAACGGCCGGCCGGCGCCGGGCGACCTGGCAGCGAACGACCTGGCGCACTGGTATGTCCGTCTGGAGTCCCAAGATCCCGGCAAGCTCGCCGCAGGGGCGCGCACGGCCGGCGGACGCTGGATCTCCCCCGGCGCCGTCGTCCTGCCGTCCTCGGCGACCGGCTATCGCACCGGTGCGCTGTTGCGCGACCCCGACGGGCACGGACTGCTGCTCACCGCGCCGTGAGGATCGCAGCGAGTCGCGAGGAGTGAAACCGCGCCCGGCGGCCCGGCATCGAAGCCCTGATCCCGGCCGTCCAACCGATCGCAGAATGGAGCCGCCCATGCCTTCCCTCAGCCCCGCAGCGAAGCGCCTCAGCTGGATCCTGCAGCTCGCCGTCGCGGCGATCCTCGCGCAGACGCTCTACTTCAAGTTCACCGCCGCGCCGGAGTCGGTCTACATCTTCTCGACCCTCGGTCTCGAGCCCGCGGGTCGCATCGGCTCGGGCATCGCGGAGGCGGTCGCGGTCGTTCTGCTGCTGGTGCCGGCGACCGCCGCGGTGGGCGCGCTTCTCGCCCTCGGTGTCATTTCCGGCGCGCTGGCTTCGCATCTCACGCGTCTGGGCATCGAGGTCCAAGGGGACGGCGGACTGCTCTTCGGCCTGGCCTGCGTGGTCTTCGCCGGCAGCGCGGTCGTGCTCTGGCTGCGGCGCAGCGAGCTGCCGGTGCTCGGCCCGCGTCTCGCAGCCAGCGCGGCGGTCCGCTCCGGGGGGGGGACCCGGTAAGATGCGCGGATGCCAGGGGACTGCTCAATCCGCCGCGCCGTCGTCGCCGATGCGGCGGCCCTCGCGGCGCTCGCCGAGCGCACGTTCGTCGAGGCTTTCGGAGCGGTCAACCGGCCCGAGGATCTGGCGCTGCATTGCGCGGCGAGCTACGGCGAGGCGATCCAGCGCCGCGAGATCCTCGATGACGCCCTGGCGACCTTCGTCGCCGAGGGCGCGGGCGGCCTGACGGGCTACCTGCAGCTGGCATGGGGCCCGCCGCCGGCCGGGATCGCCGGCGCCAGACCGGTGGAGATCCGCCGCTTCTACGTCGACGCGCCCTGGCAGGGGAAGGGGCTCGCGCAGGCGCTCATGGCGACAGCGGTCGACTTCGCCGCCGGCCGCGATGCCGACCCGCTGTGGCTCGGCGTCTGGGAGGAGAACCCGCGCGGTATCGCCTTCTATCGCAAGTGCGGCTTCGCCGTCGTCGGCAGTCACGTCTTCGTCGTCGGCAGCGACCCGCAGCGCGACCTCCTCATGGCGCGGACGCTCGCGGGCGCCGGGGAGCGATAGCATGAGCCGCGATCGGACCGCCAAGGTGGCGCGAGGCGAACGCCGCCGTTCGACGTCGTCGTTCGACGCCTATCTCGCCCTCAAGCCGGAGGCAGATCCACGGATTCTCCTGCCCCGCAGCGCCGGGCCGATCGCCCGCGGCGCCTACCTCCTGCACGGCGTGCTGGTGCTCGACTGGTCGGCCGCCTGGCTCACCGCCTTCTTCTTCGCCGAGTTCTTCCTCGTCGTGCGTCTCGCGGTGCTCGGCGACCGCTGGAGCACGGGACACAAACTCGACGCGGAGCTTCACCGCAAGACGTCGCTCGCCTTTCAGCTCTTCTGGCTCGCTGTCACTCTCGTCGCTTTCGCTTTCACCGGCCAGAAGCTCGAGAGCTCGGCGCGTGGCGACGCCTTCGCGCCGGGCTGGAGCGGTCTCTTCGCCTGGCCCGGCTGGGGAGCGGTGCTCTACCTCGCCTTCCTGCTCGGCGAGTTTGCCTTCGACCTGCTGGCGGCCCGCCGGGCCCGGCGCACCTTCGCCTCCGCCGGACTCCTGCAGGCCTCGTTCTTCTTCTTCGGCGTCCTCGTCCTGTCCTTCTTCGGCATCGTCCTCGCCGGCATCTTCGACAAGCTGATGGGGGAAGGCGGGGCGCGCGGAGTCGCCGCCGTCCTGCTCGTCGTGGCGCGCTGTGGCAGCGACCTCGCCGTCCTGTGGCTGCCGCTTTGGGGCCCTGGGCAGCTGGCGAAGCACGCCAGGGCGAGCCGCTCCTCCGGCGCTCGCCCGCCGGGTTGATAGAGTCACCGGCCTCGGCGGCGAGGAAGCCGCCGGTGCATCCCCCGAATCGATCCCAGGAGATCTGAACATGACCAGACGTTCCCGCCTGCTCGTCGCCGCGCTCTCGCTCGTCACCGCAGCCTCGGTCCTCGCGCCGAGTTTCGTCGCCGCCCAGGACCTTCACCCTTCGCGGCGCAAGAGCCCGCTGGGCATGTCGCGGACGATGGTGGGCGATGCCTACGTCAAGGTCACCTACGGGCAGCCCTACAAGCGCGACCGCGACAACATCTTCGGCACCAAGGAGAGCGGCGCCGTCGTGCCGTACGGCGAGATCTGGCGCACCGGCGCCAACGAGGCGACGGAGATCACCGTCACCAAGGACGTCATGATCGCCGGCAAGCGGCTCGCCGCCGGCACCTATTCGCTCTTCACCACTCCCGGCGCCGACCTGTGGAAGTTCCATTTCAACTCGCTGCTCGGTCTCGACGGCACCGGCACCTACGACCCGGTGGCGGAGAAGTTCACCCCCGCCGACCTGCCGCCGCACGACGTCCTGGTGGTCGAGGCGAAGCCGACGCTGCTCGCCGCGGCGAGCGAGGTCGACCAGCTGACCATCGCCTTCGAGAAGACCGCGACCGGTGCCGACATGGTGCTGCGCTGGATCCGCACCGAGGTCCGCCTGCCGGTCGCTGCCGCCAAGTAGGCGCAAAGGAAGAGCCGAGCCGGCCGGCGGAGCGAAACCGCCCGGCCGGCCGCAGCATCGTAGTCGGGAGTGCGGAGCGAGCGCGGCACCCGTGCCGCCGAGGTTCTCCGCCTTCCGAGGCCGGAAAGGGGCGAGGGATGTTCGATTTTTCCGACAAGGTGGCCGTCGTCACCGGGGCGTCCGGGGCCCTGGGCGGCGTGGTTTCACGCCGGCTGTTCGCCGCCGGAGCGAGCCTCGCGCTGGTCGACCGCAGCGACGAACGCCTGCCGGCTCTCTGGCCGGAGGCGGACGGGGCCGCCGCGGATCGCCTCTCGTTCCACGCCTGCGATCTCGCCGATGCCAGAGCCGTGGCCTTCTGTGCGGAGGAGATCGCCGCGCGCTTCGGCCGCATCGATCTGCTGTTCAACATCGCCGGCGCGTACCGTGGTGGCGAGACCATCGAAGAGGCGCCGGATTCCACCTGGACGATGCTCTGGGAAGCGAACTTCCTCTCGGCGCTGCACCTCTGCCGCGCCGTCGCCCCCGGGATGCGTCACCGCGGCAGCGGCGCGATCGTCAACGTCGGCTCGAAGGCTTCGCTCGGCGGCGATGCCGGCGCGGCCGCCTACAGCGTCGCCAAGACCGCGGTCGTGCGTCTCACCGAGAGCCTGGCGGCGGAGTTGAAGTCGGACGGTGTGCGGGTGAACGCCGTGCTGCCCGGTACGCTCGACACGCCGGCCAACCGCCATGCGATGCCGGAGGCCGACCCGCACGCCTGGGTCGACCCGCAGGCGCTCGCCGACGCGATGCTCTTTCTCGCCTCGCCGCTGGCGCGGGCGGTGACCGGCGT